>NC_014168.1:0-315752 GCF_000092825.1 Segniliparus rotundus DSM 44985
TTTCTGTCTTCACAGCTGGGGATAAGTCTGTGGGTAAGTCAGCCGCCGAACAAACCAGGGAAAGCGTCGCCAGTTGTCTGATCTGGCTTATTCCGTCCGACACCCAGCACAGGCCAAAGCTTTAAGGGGATCCCGTTGCCGACAGAAACATCTCCTTTCGACGCAGTCTGGGCAGAAGTGCTGGCCCAGCTGTCGGACGAAAGCGCGACGGAAGCCTTCGGATACCCGCCCCTCACCAAACAACAACGCGCGTGGCTCCCGCTCGCGAAACCAGTCAGTCTCGGCGAGGGGTTCGCCTTGATCTCTGTGCCCTCCAGTTTCGCGGCGGACGCCTTCGACCGAGGGTTGCGCGCCCCCATCGCCGCGGCGCTGCGCCGGATACTGGGCCGAGAGATCGAACTCAATCTGCGCATCACGAGCCAGAACCAAGAAACACCCGAGCCGAAAGAATCCGCCGCGGCGGCCGGGGACGGTGCACAAGCGGAGGAAACCGGGCCCGCGGAAGAACCGCCGTCCGAGAACTCGGGGAAGACCGCGCTGGCCCCCACCACGGACACCACGACGAGCCTGAACGCGCGGTACACCTTCGAGACATTCGTGATCGGGGCTTCCAACCGGTTCGCGCACGCCGCGACGTTCGCGGTCTCCGAAGCCCCCGCCCGCGCGTACAACCCCCTGTTCATCTGGGGCGACTCCGGGCTGGGCAAAACGCACCTGCTGCACGCGGCGGGGCATTACACCCAACGGCTGTTCTCCGGTTTCCGGGTGAAATACGTGTCGACGGAAGAGTTCACGAACGACTTCATCAACAGCCTGCGCGATGACCGCCGGGTCGCCTTCAAGCAGCGCTACCGCGATGTGGACCTGCTCCTCGTCGACGACATCCAGTTCATCGCGGGCAAGGAGGGCATCCAAGAGGAGTTCTTCCACACCTTCAACACCCTGCACAACTCCAACAAACAGATCATCATCACTTCGGACCGGCCCCCGAAGAAGCTCGCCGCGCTGGAAGACCGGCTCCGGACGCGCTTCGAGTGGGGGCTCATCACCGATGTGCAGCCCCCGGAACTGGAAACGCGGATCGCGATCCTGCGGAAAAAAGCGAATATCGACGGGCTCGAAGTGCCCGACGACGTCGCGGAGCTCATCGCCTCGCGCATCGAGCGCAATATCCGAGAACTGGAGGGGGCCCTCATCCGGGTGACCGCCTTCGCGTCGCTCAACCACCAAAAACTGACCTCGGCGCTTGCCGAGATGGTCTTGCGAGACCTCGTGCCGGACAGTCCGACGCTCGAGATCAGCGTCTCGGTGATCCTGGGAGCGACTGCCGAGTACTTCAGCACAACGATCGAAGAGCTCTGCGGCCCCGTGAAAACGCGGCCGCTGGCCCAAGCGAGACAGATCGCCATGTATCTGTGCCGGGAGCTCACGGACCTCTCACTGCCGAAAATCGGCCAAGCCTTCGGGCGAGACCACACCACCGTGATGTACGCGGACAAAAAAGTCCGCAAAGAGCTCGCCGAACGCCGTCAGGTGTACGACCAGGTGCACGAGCTCACCGCCAGAGTGCGCCAGCGCGCCAAGACCTCCTGAGCCCTTGCGGGCAGCAGTCGCGCCGCGCAGACAGTGATTTGCCGCACATATTTGTCTTTCCACACGGTCTCGAAGCCGCCCCATGAGTCACAAAAGACACATGCAGCCTCATAGAGCATCAGTTATCGGCGTCTTCCACATCTGTGGATTACCCTGTGTATAACAGTATTATATTGTGGACAACAGTGGGACAAACATCCACAGGGGTCGAGGCGATCCACAGCGCGGGCGCCAGCCCCGCGTTGACGCCCACTTCTGTCCCCAAACACAAACACCAACTGAACAGCAGGCGTCTGGTTTATCCACAGTTTCCACAAAGCCTACTGCTACTACTAAAAATTTCTCGAAAAATAATGCACAGCATTAGGAGTGCGAGCCGTCGGCCGCGCGACCACACCCTGCTGGGCGCTTGACGAGTGCCGTAGGCTGCAATCACTGAGAGCCATGGCCGGCTTCGGCCAGGTTCCTCCTCGACCTGCACCACGACTGAAGGACGACAGATTGTCTGAAGAAGATTTCACTTTCGAAGTGCCCCGAGATCTCTTCGCTGATTCTGTCTCCTGGGTCACCCGTCGTCTCCCTGCCCGGCCCGCCATGCCGTTGCTCGCCGGGCTTTTGTTGTCCGCGGACGAGACCGGAGAGCTCTCGCTCGGTGGCACAGATTATGACCTCACCGCCCAAGCGCATCTTTCGGCCCAGGTCAGCGGCCCAGGGAAGGTTCTTGTCTCTGGGCGGTTGCTCGCCGACATCGCCAAAGCCCTGCCTTCCCCCTCCGTGCGGATCGCAACGGAAGGCACCAAAGTGCATGTGCGCAGCGGTTCGGCGAAATTCACCCTGCCGAGCATGCCGGTCGACGAATTCCCCAGCCTCGCGGAACATCCGACGCCCATCGGCTCCGCCCAAGCCAAAGAGTTGTTCGCAGCGATCAGCCAGGTGGGCGTGGCCGCCAGCCGGGACGACACTTTGCCAGCGCTCACTGGTCTGCGGTTGGTGTTCACACAGGAAGGGATCGAACTCGCGGCCACGGACCGGTTCCGGCTCAGCGTCCGCAAGCTCGTCTGGGACGGCAAAGGAGTCGGCGAAGAGCCCCTCACGGCATTGGTGCCAGCAGCTGTTCTCAGCGAATTCGCCCGCACACAGCTCGAAACCGACGACGCCCCTGTCGAATTCGCGCTGGACCAGGGAGCCGGTTCGCCGAGCCTTCTCGGCGTGCAGGCCGGCCCCTTCCGCATCACCACCCGGTTGCTCGACGCCCAGTTGCCAGACGTCTCCCAGTTGATCCCCAAGCGGTACAGCTCCTTGGCGAGAGTGGAGCTCGCCCCGCTCGTGGAGGCAGTGCGACGGGTCTCGCTGGTCTCCGCCCGGCGCTCACAGATCCGTTTGGATTTCCAAGGCTCTGGTTCGGACGCGCTGCTCAAACTGTCCGCAGGCGCAGAAGAAGCAGGTTTCGCAGAAGAAGAGCTCGCTGTGCAGCACTGGGGCGAGCCTATTTCTGTCGTTTTCAACCCCGGCTACTTGCTCGACGGCTTGTCCACCTTCCGAGGCGAGTGCGGACAATTCGGCTTCACCGGCCCGAACCGAGCAGTGGCATTGGTGACCGGGGACGGCCCCGAGCCAGAAGAAACTGCGGAGGGTTACACCGCGGACGCCCCGGACCAGGTTTACGTCTTGATGCCGGTGCGGTTGCAAGGGTAGACCGTGCGCGTCTCCTCTTTCGAGATCCGAGACTTCCGCTCCTGGGAGCACGCCGCCATGCGACTCGACGAGGGCTGCACGTTGTTCCTCGGCCGCAACGGCTACGGCAAGACGAATTTGGTCGAAGCTTTGGGGGTGTTGTCCAGTTTGTCCAGTCACCGCGGCGCGCAGAACGCCGCGATGGTGCGCAGAGGGGCGGCGGAGGCGTTCCTTTCCGCGGAGGTGCTCAACGAGGGGCGAAAACTCACCGTCGGTTTGCGAATCGCGCCAGGCAAAGCCACAAAAGCGCAGCTGAACGGGGTGAACCGGCCCACGCGCGAGGTGGCGGGTATTTTGCGGACGGTGTTTTTCTCGCCGGAAGACCTCGCGCTGGTGCGTGGAGAACCAGGTGAGCGGCGGCGTTTTCTCGATGAGACTTTGATTGTGCGCCAACCGAGAATGGCCGGCGTCAAAGCCGATTTCGAGCGGGTGCTCCGTCAGCGCGCGACCTTGCTCAAATCTCTCAGCGGCGCTCGCGGCGCGGCGCGCAACGACGAGGCCAGGGCCACATTGGAAGCCTGGGACGAGCAATTCGCCAGCCGGGCAGCCGCGCTGACGGTGGCACGGCTCGATCTTGTGCGGGCGCTCAGCCCCAGGGTCGGGCGCTGCTACGCGGCAATCGACCCGTTGTCAGACGACGCGGAGCTGCGTTATCGCATGTCCGCCGAAGACGCCGATCAAGAAGAGACGGGCGGAGAAGCCCCTGTGGGGGAAACTTCTGAGCCACAGGTCGCCAACGCGGTGATGGAACGGCTCTCGCAGCTGCGGGAGGAAGAACTCCGGCGAGGGCAATGCCTGGTCGGCCCGCACCGGGACGATCTGGAATTGCGTCTTGCCGGGGGCGCAGCACGGGCGTTCGTGAGCCACGGCGAAGCGTGGTCGTACGCGCTCGCTTTGCGCGTGGCCGCTTTCGAACTGCTCCGGGAGGAAGGGCACGATCCCGTCCTCGTCCTCGACGACGTGTTCGCCGAATTGGACGGGCCGCGCCGGGAAGTCGTTGCCGGCCTGGCCAAAAAAGCGGAGCAAACCCTCATCACCGCGGCAGACCCCGCGACAGTCCCCGACGGACTTGTGGCGAATGTTGTGCCGGTGAGCCTTGGCGAGTCACGGGGGACGAAATCCTCTCGTATCCTTGTGGAGCAGACACCTATGGGAGAAGACGATGCATGAGGACGATCCGAGCGGTTCCGCGGAAGAACTCGCGCGCAGGCTCATCGGGGAGTTCCACGGCCAAAGCGCTTTGGGAAAGCGTGTTCCGAGGCGGTTGAAGCCCGATCAGCGCCCGGACCGGTTCCGGTGGAGCGGCCCTGGACCGGATGTTCGCGACCCGAAGCCTTTTTCCGAGCTGTGCGACCAGTTGCAGAAGAAAGACACCTGGTCGGCCAAGCTCGCCGAAGGCAAAATTTTCTCGCTGTGGCCCATGATCGTCGGAGACCAAATCGCCTCGCACGCCAAACCTCTGCACTTGACCGACGGCCTGCTGCATGTGCAAGCCGAGTCAACGGCTTGGGCGACGCAGCTGCGGCTCATGCAAAACCAGTTGCTGGAAAAATTCTCCCACCACATGGGAACAAGAGTCGTCCGTGCTTTGAAAATAACGGGCCCGAAAGCACCGAGCTGGAAGAAAGGCGAACGGCACGTTCGGGGAAGAGGCCCCCGAGACACGTACGGGTGACCTGGCCCGTGCTTCGGCGTTCGAGAGAGGGTGCGAAACGAGCACGACGGCGCTCAGAGCATGTGCATATTTTTCTTGCGTTCTCTGCGGACAAGCTGGGCATGCGCGGGTGTGAGAACGGCCGATCAGAGAATATAGAGTCAGAAACGGAACATGCTCGCTGTGGAAAACCCGGACAGCTCGATGGGAAAACCCTCTGGACGGAGCGCCCCGAGCCGACTTTTCCGTCATGGTTGGTGGAAAATCAGCCGATTGCCGAACGGGTCCAGGACGAGGAGCTCGTCGCCCCAATCGCACCTCTCGATCTTTGGAACTGCGGGAACCCGTGGTTTCGCCCGCAATTCGCTGTGCAGCGCGGCGATATCGTCGGTGATGAATCGCACGGCGGAGCCCGGAGTCGCGTCCCCGATATGCTCGCTCAGGTGCAGCACCCACGGCCCACGCGAGACTTGTTGATAGAGCGGCAGTTCTGGCTCGAAGTGATGCTCCCAGTCCGTCTGGAATCCGAGATAGTCCACATAGAACGCCCTCGCCCCGCCATCAGGGAAGACTCGCAGCATTGGGATGACGGGCGGGTACGTGCTCATCGGCCTCATACTATTGGCCTCCACCTCGGAACTCGCCATGCGCGTGATTGACGCAGTGACAAGCAGTTGTCTTTCGGGGGGAAACACCGCTTCGGCGAGCATTGCCCCAAAGAACACCGTATTGGAAGAGCAACACAATGGGCGAAGAGATCGGCGCAAGCTCCGCTGGCGCCGCCAGGGGTTTCGGCGCTGGAGCGGTGGGCTCGGGGAAAAGGAATGGTCAGCCGCAGATGCCGATTGGGGTTCCGGGCAAGAATAGAAATTGGCATGGAACAGCAATGATGTGTGCGACCTTGACGGGACTCGAACCCGCGACCTCCGCCGTGACAGGGCGGCGCGCTAACCAACTGCGCCACAAGGCCTTATATTCCCGCGAACGGGATTGTCGATCCACCTCGGATCGTACCCCCTACGGGATTCGAACCCGCGTTGCCGCCGTGAAAGGGCGGAGTCCTAGGCCACTGAACGAAAGGGGCATGCCGTGGGGAGCCGGTCTATCGTAGGACATCTTGGCCCCAGACGCCAACTCAATACGCTGAACTGGGCTTCGTCCCGAACGAATGGACTGCGGCGCTTTAATTGACCCCCGTGTCGATCGGGTGGGTCGCCAGCACACCGGCTCGGGCGCCGTGGCGGCGGATGACCTGCCCCCACAGATCGACCCCGGCTCCGACGAAGACATCCTGGGGCAGCCCGCTCACGACATACCAAGCGCCTCGGGAAAGTTCGGCCGCGAGCTGCCCGGAAGCCCAGCCGGAGTAACCGGCGAAAATCCGCACATATTGGAGCGAGGAGGCGATGAGCTGGGCGTCGCCTTCCAAATCGACCACGGCGATGTCCGGGGCCACGACCGAAAACCCCAGGCTTTCCGTGCTCCCGGACTCGGCTGCGGCAACGCCTTCGCGGGGCAATCCCAGGCAGAGCAAACCATCTTTGCGCACGGGGCCGCCGTTGTGGACCACGCAAGGCTCGGCGGCGAAGTCTTCCCATGCGGGAGCGACAGACGCCACGGAGATTTTTGTCGGACGGTTCACCACCAGCCCGAAGGTGCCTCGTTCGTCGTGCTCGAGAATGTAGACGACGGTGCGCTGGAATGTGTCGCCCCGCAAATCCGTGGAGGCGAGCAGCAAGGAGCCCGCACGGACCGATTCGATCTGTGCGGAGAACGGAAGGCCCATCCCATCATCATGGCATTTCCCGGGCCGCGCATGACACCCCCATGGCACAGGGCTGCGGCGACCCTGCTGGCGCAAGGGGCGTTAGCGCTTCGCCCACCAGTCGAGCAAATGGCGTTTGGCCTCCTGCGGGTCGAGCGGGCCGTGCTCCAATCGGAGCTCTTTGAGGTGATGCCATGCTTCGCCCACCGCACGGCCAGGTCCGATCCCGAGTATTTCCATGATCGCGTTGCCGTCCAAATCCGGGCGCACTTTCGCGAGGTCCTCCGCTTCGGCGAGTTTCGCAATGCGCTCTTCGAAGCGGTCGTAGGCGGCGGCCAGCTGCCGGGAGCGGCGCGCGTTGCGGGTCGTGCAGTCCGCCCGGACCAGCAGATTGAGTTTGGGCAGCAGCTCCCCGGCGTCCACGACGTAGCGCCGCACGGCGGAATCGGTCCAAGATTGCTCGCCGTACCCGTAAAAACGCATATGCAGAAAGACGAGTTTGCCGACGTCTTCCACCATGTGCTTGGGGAAGGCGAGTGCGCGCAAGCGTTTGCGGGCGAGTTTCGCGCCCACCACTTCGTGATGGTGGAAACTCACCGCGCCGCCCGCTTCGAACCGCCGCGTCGCGGGTTTGCCGATGTCGTGCAGCAAAGCCGCCCACCGCAGCACCGGATCTGGGTCGCCGGGCTCCAGCGCCATCGCGTTGCCGAGCACCGCCAACGAGTGCCGGTACACGTCTTTATGGTGGTGCGCGGCGTCAGTCGCGAGTTGCAGCTGGGGGACTTCCGGCAAGACGAACTCGGCCAACCCGCTGTCCACCAGGAGTTCGACGCCCTCCACGGCGTGTTCGCCGACGATGAGTTTCTGCAGCTCCGCGCCGACGCGTTCGGCGGTGATCCGTGTGATCTCCCCGGCCATGTCCACTGTCGCCCGCGCGACGCGGGGGGACCAGGTGAAACCGAGCTGCGCGGCAAAACGCGCCGCCCGCAACATGCGCAGCGGGTCGTCGCCGAAGGAGATCTCCGGGGTGTCCGGGGTGTCGATCCTTCCGGCGAGCACATCTTCCAAGCCCCCGAGCGGATCGACGAACTCGCCGCAGCCTTGCGCGGTCAACGACACCGCCATCGCGTTCATGCGGAAGTCGCGGCGGGTGAGATCGGTTCGCAAGTCCGTGCCGAAATCCACGGCCGGATTGCGCGAGCTCTGGTCGTAGTCGTCTTTGCGGAAGGTGGTGATTTCCAGCTTGTTGCCGTTTTTGAGCGCCCCGACCGTTCCGAACGCGATGCCGGTGTCCCACATCTCCTCGGCCCAGCCCCGAAGCAATTTCTGCGTGTGTTCGGGCCTCGCGTCGGTGGTGAAGTCCAGGTCGTCGCCCAATCGGCCAAGGAGGGCGTCGCGCACGCTGCCGCCGACAAGGTACAGCTGGTGCCCCTGGTCGGCGAACCGCTCGGCCAAGGACCCGAAAAGCCCGTCATGGGCGTGCAGCGCGGTGTGCGCCTGGGCTAAGAGGCGGACCCGGCGCTCTGCTCCGGGAGCTCTGTCTTCTTGGCCCCCGCTCTCGGGGTTCGTCGAACTCGGTTTCGCCACCACTTGAGCATAAAGGCGGGCGCAGAGGCTGTGAGAAGTGGCTTTGGCAGCTACCATCGACCACTATGACAAGCACGGACAACACCGGGCCTGAGGAATCGCCCAGGGGCGATCGGCCCGACGGGCGCCCCAGGCGCCGCCGCAAGCACAAGCCCCGCAGCCAGCGGCCGCGCCGCCATGACCGGGAAACGTCGGCCGGAGGCCTCGTCGTCGCGGGACTGGACGGGCCGCCGGAGGAATTCCGCGCGGCGCTCATCGGGAGGTTGGACAAAGCAGGACGGATGCGATGGTCCATGCCGAAAGGCCACATCGAGCCAGGGGAGACCGCGGAACAAGCCGCGGTGCGCGAAGTCAAAGAGGAGACGGGCATCGACGGAACCGTGCTGGCGTCCCTCGGCAGCATTGACTATTGGCTGCACGGGCAAGGGAAAAGGGTGCTCAAAACGGTGCACCATTATCTCATGCGGTTTCAATCCGGCGAGCTTTCCGACGAAGACGTCGAAGTCACCGAAGTCGCGTGGGTTCCGCTCACCGAACTGTCCACTCGGCTCTCGTACGCCGACGAGCGCAAACTCGCGGCGATCGCGAACAACCTGATCGAAGGGATGCGCGCGGGCGGGGCCAGGGCGCCGCTGCGCGGCGGCGGGAGCGCAGGCTCGGCCGACGAGAGCGCCGCCCCGTGATTGCGCGGGGACTCCTGCGCGCCCTCGGGGCTTGGTTGGGCGCGCTCTGCCTCGTCGCGGCGCTCAGCTCAGCGTCCGCGGAACCGCAAACCCGCGACCGGGCTCCCAGTTTTCTGCGCATCTCCCTCGACCCGGCCAGCCTGAACATGGTGACCACGGGCGGGGAGGACGCAGTGGACGTGGACGGGGAGATCGAGAATTTCAGCGACAAGCCTGTCACCGACGTGGAGGCCCGTTTGCAGCGGGCGCCCGCCGTCCTCGACGCGGCCGGCCTCGCCGCGAGCCTGACCGACCCGGAGGAAACGTATGACACGTTGGGGCCTTTTCAGCTGATCGCCGAGCACATCGCCGCGCACGCGAAGGCGCGGTTCCATCTTTCCCTGCCGCTGCGCGGGTCCGCCGACTCATTGCAGATCCCCAACCCAGGGGTCTACCCGATGCTGGTCAACGTCAACGGCACCCCGGACTCCGGCGTCCACGCGCGGCTCGACGACCTGCGGTTCTTGCTCCCCGTGTTGGGTTTGCCCGCCGCGCCCGGCCTGCCCGCCCAGCCCGCGAAAATCGACCGTCCCGCGCGATTGGGCCTGGTGCTCCCGTTCGCCGACGAACCAAGGTGGGCTCCGGGCTCCATCGAGGGCGACGGGCTTGTGCGCCTGACCGATGACGAGCTGGCGGGCGAGCTGGCGCCGGACGGGCGCCTCGGCGTGCTGCTCGCGGGCTTCGAGCGGTTGCGCCATGCGGCCGAGCCCACCGCCAATGCCTTGCGCCAAGGGGTCTGCGTCGCGGTCGACCCGGACCTGTTGCGAACAGTGAACGCCATGACCGGCGACTACCTCGTGCAATCCCCACGAGACGGGCTCGTCGCGGGCAAAGGTTCCGCGGCGGCGCGGGACTGGCTCGCCAGACTGCGCGCCGCGACGGCGGGGCAATGCGTCGTCGCCATGCCGTTCGCGCACGCCGATCTGGCCGCCCTGGCCCAAAGCGCAGATCCGCAACTGCAAAAGATCGCCCTCGACCAAGCCGGGGATTTTGTGGACAACTTCCTTTCCGTCACCTCGGTCCGAGGCCTGATCGTCTCGGCGAACACGAGGATCGGCAAACCGGTCGCCGACATGTTGTCCGCCAAGGGGTTTCACACGGTGCTGACCCCCAGGGCGACAGAGCTCCCCGACGCGAGCGAGGCGCTGGGACCAGGACTTGCCGCCGTCCATTTCGACAGCACGACCAGCACATTGCTCGGCTCTTTGGGGAGCCGGAACTCGCCGGGGCTGCCTCCGCAGGACCGCACCGCCCAGCGCCAGAGCGCGGTCGCCGCCCTGCTCTGGCCAGCTCTGCAATCCTCCAACCCTGGTCAGCTCCCCACGACGGGCGGGCTGGAGCTGCTCGTCCCCCCTTCGGTGTGGAGCCCCAGCCAGGCGGACTTCGACGCGCTGATCTTCGCGGCTTCGATCGCCTTGCAAGCGGGCATCGCGAAACCGATCTCCTGGAATCCGGTTTCCGGGCCGCGCGCCTTCGGCGCAGGGGCGAACGCCACTGCCGAGCAGGAGGTCGCCGTCGCCGCGCCGAAAACATTGCTCAAACCACTGCCGGGCAGTGTCATCGACGCCGCGAACCAGGTCCGCGGGGTCGTCGACCAGCTCGCAGCGGGGATCGTCGACCAACCCGACGATCCGATGACCGCGGAGCGGTACGCGAGAAGCTGGAACGAGCAGTTGTTGCGAACACTCGCGTCCGGCCCCAGCGCGGACGGCGCCCCGGAGCGCATGGACCGGCTCGGGTCCGCGTTGGACGCCGCGACAGCTTCGGTCTGCCCTGTCGATCCGGGCAAGCCGTACACGCTTTTCACCGAAGACGGCTCCTTGCCGGTCGTGGTCCGCAATGGTTTGCCGGTTTCGATGCGCGTCCAACTCGCGGTGCGCGCTCCTTCCGGGGTGGAGGTTTCCGCCCTCGGGCCGGAGACGGTGCCCGCGCACGGCAGCCGAGTGCTGTCCCTGCCCGCGCGGGTGAAGGCGCCCAAGCTTTCCCCGGTGGAAATCGAGCTGCGAACAGTCAGCGGGCTGAACTTGGGCAATCTCGTGACGGTTTCCGTCCAATCCAGCCAGTACCGGGGGTTGGTCGCCGTTGTCACCGCGGTGGTCGGCGCGTTGTTGCTCGCGCTCATGGCGCGGCGGCTCTGGCGACGGATCACCGGCAAGGGCGGCCCGGGCGGGCGGTTGAAACCCGACGAGCACGACCGCAAGATGGCAGGCCTGGGATTCCGGGAGCGGACCCTGGTCGAGAGCAGGCATGGGGCGTTGCCGCCGGATGACGACTGAGCCCCGCGGCCTGAAGCCCGACAGCCCCGAGCCCCAGACTGTGAAGACCGGGCCGCGGCTCGCCGCCCGGCGCGTTGTCGCGACGGGCGGCCTGGTCGCATTCGCGACCTTGCTTTCGCGGATCACCGGTTTCGCGAAGGCCGTGCTCGTGGTGGTGCTGCTCCTGCCCGAGGTTTCCAGCGCCTTCACCATCGCCAATCAGATCCCCAACATGGTCGAGCAGCTTGTGTTGGGCGCAGTGATCACCCAGGCTTTCGTCCCCGTGCTGGTGCGCGCGTCGGTGGCCGACGAGGACGGCGGCTCGGCGTTCACGCAGCGCATGATCGGGTTGACTTTGGCCGTGCTCGCGGCGGCGACGCTGCTCGGCTACCTCCTCGCGCCTTGGCTGTTGCCGCAGTTCCTCGACCATGGCGGCGGGAAAGTGCCCGCCCGCCTCGTCGCGCAGCTGTTGTTGCTGCTGTTGCCGCAGATTTTCTTTTACGGCCTGTTCTCGCTCGGCAACGCTGTGCTCAACCAGCGAGGCCGCTTCCAGCCCGGAGCCTGGGCCCCGGTCGTCAACAATCTCGTGGTGATCGCCGCTTTGCTGCTTTTCGCCGTCCTGCCCGGTTCGCCCCGACCGGGCTTGTTGACCGCGCCGCAACTCTGGACTTTGGGCTGCGGCGCCACGGCCGGGGTACTGGCGCAGGCCCTGGTGCTGTGGCCTGCGTTGCGCCGGGCGGGGGTGCGGTTGCGCCCGAGATGGGGGATCGACTCGCGGCTCAAACGGTTCGGCGGCACCGTTGCCGCGATGGTGTGTTACGTGGTCATCAGCCAGGCGGGCTTTTTGGTGGCGGTGCAGATCGCGGGACGGGTCGACGGCGGCGGGCCGACGATTTACCAAAACGTGTGGCTGCTGCTGCAATTGCCCTACGGCGTGCTGGGAGTGACGATCATCACGATGATGACCCCGCAGCTCGCCAAGGCCGCCGCGGACGGGGACGACGAGCAGGTGGTCGCCGATCTCGCGCGCGCGAACCGTTTCACCTCGGCCGCTCTGACCCCAGTCGTCGCCCTGATGACAGCGGCAGGGCCGCTCATCGGGGTCGGCCTTTTCGGCCATGGCAAATTCGACCAAGCCCACGCCCAGACGCTCGGTTTGGTGCTGAGCTGGTCGGCGTTCACCATCCTCCCCTACGCTGTTGTGCTCGTGCAGTTGCGCGTGTTCTACGCACGGCAAGAGTCGTGGACGCCGACCTGGATCGTCGTCGGGGTCACGGCAGTCAAAATCGCGGGCTCGTACCTGGCTCTCGTGGCGAGCAGCGATCCGACGCGCGTGCAAGAGCTGCTCGGCGTCGCGAACGGGCTGGGCTATCTTTTCGGCGCGGTGATCGGGTTCGTGTTGCTGCGCCGCTCCCTCGGTCCGCTCGGCCTCGCCTCGTTGGGCCGCGGCTTCGCCTTGGTGGCCGCGGCCAGCGCTTTCGGCGCGGCGCTCTTCGCGCTCGTCGCAGCTTCTGGGCCGGTCGGGCGCTGTGTGTCAGACCATGGTTCCGCGGGCGGCCTCCTCGTGCTCGCCGTGCTGGGCTCTGTCTGCCTCGTGGTGGTGTACGCCTTGCTGTGGGCGCTCGGCGCCCCGGAGATTCGGGCCTTGGCCTCGCTCGCGCGACGCACAACAGGCTGAGCGCGCCGGCTTTTCGCACCAGGCAGGCCAATGGACGAGGGCCGGGAGCCCTCTGTGGCTCTGCTAATCTTCCTAAACAACGGAAACGGAAGAGGTATTCACCGACCTCGAAGACAACGCACGCCACGAGGAGTCCTGTTGACCCAAGAGCAAGCCTTGTCCCCAGAGCAAGCTCCGCCGCCGCGCATCCCGGGAGCTATGGTCCTCGGGGGGCGCTACCGGTTGCTGGTCCGGTGCGGATCAGTCGGGTCGCACACCTTCTGGCAAGCCATGGACGCCCACCTCAACCGCCATGTGGCGCTCACGTTCACGACGAACGCGGCCCCGGAGGCGCTGCGGGCCGCCATGGTGCTCGCCAAGCTCTCTTCGCCGGGCCTGGCCAGGATTTTCGACGTCACCAACGACCAGGGCGACCTGGTCGTCATCACCGAGTGGGTCGCGGGGGCCCCGCTGCGCGAAGTCGCGCTGAGCCGCCCTTCCGCCCTGGGTTCGGCGAACGCGCTCACGGCGCTGGCGGACGCGGCGGCTGCCGCGCACGAGAACGGGGCCTTGCTCGGCCTCGACCATCCGATTCGGGTGCGCATCAGCAACGACGGCGAGGCTGTGCTGGCCTACCCTTCTGTTTCGGCCACCCAGACTCGCGCCGACGACGTCCGCGCCCTCGGCGGAACGTTGTACGCCCTGCTCACCGGGCAATGGCCCGAGAAGGCGGGCAACGCCGAAGACTCCGGCCTGCCGTTGGCGAAAGAAGAGCCCGACGCGGGGTTGGCCTCCGCGCGCGAGCGCGACCCGTCCGTGCCCCGTTTGGTTTCGGACGCGGCGGATTCGGCTCTCGGGGCCACAGTGAGCGCGGAGCAGTTCCGGGAACTGCTGGAGCAGGCGTTGTCCGAGGAGGACCCCGAAGCGGCCGGGCCCGAGACGCAGGCCCAAGCCTCGGACGGCGGATTGCAGCTCGATCTCGGCCTTCGCTCTTCGGCTCCAGCGCAATCGGCTGTTCACCGGGCCAGGACCGGCGAGCCCGGGACCGGGGACGCGCCCTCCCTGCGCGAGCGCCTGCTCGGCTCGGACAGCCGTTCGCGCAAGACGCTTCTGATCGGCAGCTCCCTGCTCGTCGTCATCATGCTCCTGGTCGGTTACAGCGTGTACGCCCTGGTGGACAGCATCGGCGCAGGCGGCTCGAACGGGCGCCCGCTGGTCCCCGGCCAGACCGGCTCCGCGTCGTCCAGCGGCCCGGCCGCTCCGGTGAAAGCCACGGACGCGCAAGTGGTGGATTTCCGGGGCGACCCGTCCGGGCTGGACGACCCGCGCGAAGCGAAGAACGCCATAGACGGCAGCAATGCGAGCTACTGGCAGACCGACTTGTACAACGAAGGCCCCAAGATGGTGTTCAAGCCGGGCATCGGCTTGCTGGTGACTTTGGAGAAAGCGGTCAAGCTGCAGCAAGTGACGGTCTCCTCGCCGTCCAACGGCACGGTGGTGGACATCTATGTCGCCAAGTCGCCGAGCACGAAGGCCAGCGACGTGAAAAAACTCGACGACCTGGTGAAAGTCGCCTCGGGGCAGATCAACGGGCAAACGACCACGTTGTCGTGCAACACGGCGCAGGCGCAGCCCTCCTCGTTGGTGCTCGTGTGGCTCACCACGCTCTCCCCGGCGGGCGGGCAGTATCGGAGCCGGATCAATGAGTTGGCCTTCACCGGATCTGCGTCGTAACGCCGGAAGGAACCGAGGCCTGGGATGACGTCGAACCTGTTCGAGCCGCAGGACGATGAGGGGCCGGGCGACAAGGAACTCCTGCAGGCGCACGTCGCGGGCGACAAGCGGGCGTTCGCCACGCTCTTCCGGCGGCACTACAACCGCATGTGGGCGGTGGCGTTGAGGACCTGCTTCAATCCGGAGGAGGCCGCCGAAGCGATCCAAGAGGCCATGCTGTCCGCGCATCAGGCCGCGTCCTCGTTCCGAGGCGACGCGGCGGTGAGCACTTGGTTGCACAGGATCGTTGTGAACGCCTGCCTGGACCGGGCGCGCAGACAGCGCAGCAGGCCGCCTGCCGTTCCGCTTCCGGAGGAGGAAGAGCTGGAGAAAACCTCGTTGCGCCAGCGCCCGGACAACGACACGGCGCTCTCGCTCGCGGTGAGGGACGCGTTGAACGCGCTGCCCTACGAGCACCGCGTCGTGCTGGTCGCGGTGGATGTGGAAGGCTACTCCGTCGAGGAAGCGGCCCGTTTGCTCGACATCCCGCAGGGCACTGTGAAGAGCAGATGCGCGCGCGGCAGAGCCAAACTCGCCAAGCAACTTGGATTTCTTCGAAAAGAAGGGAACCAATCGGGCTCCGCGAACGTCTAACCCTTCAAGGGCGTGAAAAGGCTCTTGGCCGCGAGCGGACGAGAAGCCCGTCCCGGGCCCCTGTGCCAGGCAGAGAAGCCAGGCGTAAAAACGAGCATAGAGACAAAAACGAGCACATCGCTGTGCTCCGCCAACGGGCAGATAAGTTTGGCAGACACATGCCAGGGACCGCAGGGTTCTTGAGAAAAGAAAGAGGTGAGCTATGGCGACGAGCGATCAGCCGGGAAACACCCCCGGCGATGACCGCGCGGGGAAGGCCGGGTTCTCCGAGGACCATGGTCCTGAGCTGTCTGTGGAGACATTGGCTCTGCTGCACGCCGACGCCTTGGAAGGCGCCGAGCGCGACCGGGCGAAGGCACAAGCGGCCGCCGACCCCGCCGCCCAGGCGGTGCTCGCCGGGCTCGACATGGTCTGCGCCCAGTTGCGCCGATTGGACCACGCCGCACCCCCCGCTGAGCAGATGCCGGAGTTCCTCGCGCGCCGCATGGACCGCGAGCTCGCGAAATTGAGCGAGACGCCGGAGGCTCGCCGCCGCCGGTGGACGGCCGCGGCGAGTGTCGGCTCTGTCGCGGCGGCGGCCGCGGTGCTCTCGTTGGTCACCTATGCCGCGTGGCCCAGGCAGGAGCAGGACTCCCCGCAGCCCCAGGCGCAGCCGGAGCCGTCCGCCGCGCAGGAGACGAGCGCTGAGGCGACCGAGCCGCTCTTGGCGTCCGTCGACAACCGGTTCACGATCGAACGCAAGGACTTCAGCACGCTGCTGCGCTCGGGCGGCTCCTTCAAGGACCTCGGCCCGCTTTCGGACGAAGCGATCCGGGGCGACTGCCTCGCCGCGAACGGCTTCCCGGCGGACCAGCAGCTCGTGGCGGCGGGCCGGATCAAGCGAGGCGACAAAGAAGGCATCTTCATGATGATCCCGACGCCCGCCATGCGCGGCGGGGCTCCGGGGATGACCGTCCTCGTCGTCGGCTCCGAGTGCCGAGCCGGGATTCCGGCGACCTTGTCGAAGCAAGTCCTCAGCCGGAACTAATCCGGCCGCCTGTCGGGCGGTCTGCCAGGTTTTCGGCGCGCGCAGACGTTCGTGTCCTGCTCTTTCGTCCGCGCCGCCGCCCTCGGCCTGGTGCGCCGTCCCGAGGGGCGAGCGCGGCGGCGCAGGCAGATGTGACGGACGGCTCTGCATTAGACTGGGCGGGAATAACCCCCGTCCGCGCAATGTTGGAGGCTGCATGCCAGAAACGCTCGAGAACCTCATCATCATCGGGTCCGGCCCAGCCGGGTACACCGCTGCTGTGTATGCGGCTCGGGCGCAGCTGAATCCGCTGGTCTTCGAAGGGACGCAATTCGGCGGCTCGCTGATGACCACGACGGAGGTCGAGAACTTCCCCGGCTTCCAAGAAGGCGTCCAAGGCCCCGATTTGATGGTCGAGATGCGTTCGCAGGCGGAACGGTTCGGCGCTCGGCTGCAGACCAAGGACGTCGAGTGGGTCGAGCTGGGCGGCGACCGCAAGCTGGTGCATGTCGACGGCGAGGTCCACGCAGCCCGCGCCGTGATCCTCGCGATGGGCGCCGCTCCTCGCTATCTCGGCGTGCCGGGCGAGCAAGAGCTGCTCGGCCGGGGCGTGAGCTCCTGCGCGACCTGCGACGGATTCTTCTTCAAGGACCAAGACATCGCCGTGATCGGCGGCGGCGACTCGGCGATGGAGGAGGCGACCTTCCTGACGCGGTTCGCGAAATCGGTGACCCTCATCCACCGGCGGGACGAGTTCCGGGCCTCCAGAATCATGCTGGAGCGGGCCAAGTCGAACCCGAAGATCAAGTTCGTCCTGGGAGCCTCGGTCTCGCGAGTCCTCGGTTCGACCTCGGTGACCGGCGTCGAATTGTCGCACGTCGCAACTGGGCAGACTTCCGAACTCCCGGTGACCGGGCTTTTCGTCGCCATCGGGCACGACCCGAGGGCCGAGTTGGTCGTCGGACAGGTCGATCAAGACGAGGACGGCTACGTGAAGGTCCAAGCGCCCTCGTCGGCGACCTCGACGCCAGGCGTGTTCGCGGCGGGCGACCTCGTCGACCGGCATTACCGCCAAGCCATCACCGCGGCAGGCTCGGGCTGCGTCGCCGCCATTGACGCGGAGCGCTGGCTCGCCGCCGCGGAAACCGCGCAGGCCGCGCCGCGGCACGCGCTCTCCGCACAGCACTGAACCGCACAACACGGAATTTGACAAGCGCACCGCACACAAGAAAGGCATCGCACCGTGGCTGATTCTGAATCGAAAACACTGACCGTCACCGACAATTCCTTCGCCCAAGACGTTTTGGCGAGCGAGCAGCCGGTCCTGGTGGACTTTTGGGCCGCGTGGTGCGGGCCGTGCCGCATGGTCGCCCCAGTCCTTGAGGAGATCGCGAAAGAGCAGGCGGGCAAGCTTGTCGTCGCCAAGCTCGATGTGGACGCGAACCCCAAGACGAGCACCAAGTACGACGTGAACTCCATCCCGAACCTCATCCTGTTCCAGAACGGCGAGCCGGTCAAACAGATCATCGGCGCGAAACCGAAAGCGGCCATCCTGCGCGAACTGGGCTTGTAAGACGCTGCGAGGGGCCTGCCCCTCGCAGCGTCCTCGTCTGCGCAAGGGATTGGGCTTTGGCGGCGCATGCGGTCGCGTTCAGGTCACGGCAGGGGAGCTTCTTCGCCCTGGCCACGCCAAGCAGATCAGCCGATTCGTTGAGCAGCGCCGATTGGCTTATGCTTACTGTTATTGACAGTTGTGCAGCGACTGCTCGAACCGGAAGGCTCTTGACGAGTATGGTGTTTCTCCGCCGCGGCGATATCGGCCCCGAGGTGGTCGCTGTGCGCGCCATTCTCGAAGAGCTGGGCTTTCTGCGAAGTTCGAACGGCTCGCCGGACCAGGGCGCCGCGCACGACGGGCTGACGCCCGACGCTTCGGGGCAGGAGGCCAGAGTCGAAGCCCTCTTCGACGCGGAGCTCGACCTCGCGGTGCGCGCCTTCCAACAACACCGGGGCATGCTGGTGGACGGGATCATCGGTCCCGCGACCTCGCAGTGCTTGCGCGAAGCCTCCTTCCGGCTCGGAGCCCGCGTCACCAGCTATCAGCCCAGCGCCCCGATGGTCGGCGACGATGTGGCGGATTTGCAGGCCCGACTGCACGACCTCGGTTTTTATATGGGGCTGGTGGACGGGTATTTCGGCCCTAAGACGCATAACGGCCTGATGAGCTATCAACGCGAGTTCGGCCTCACCCCGGACGGGATCTGCGGGCCCGCGACGTTGCGCTCGCTGAACTTCCTCGGCTCCAGGGTGACTGGCGGCTCCGCCCATGAATTGCACGAACGCGAGCTGATGCGGCTGTCCGGGCCCAGGCTCGAGGGCAAACGCATCGTCATCGACCCAGGGTGCGGCGCGGACAAGCCAGGGCTGGTGGTGATGGGCGCGCATGGGCCGACCAGCGAGGCGGACGTGCTCTGGGACCTCGCCACCCGGTTGGAGGGTCGCATGGTGGCGACGGGGATGGAGGCGGGTTTTTCCCGCTCCCACGCGCACAGCCCCACCGACGAGGAGCGCGCCCAGACCGCGAACTCGTACGGGGCGGACATCGTGCTCGCCCTCCGGTGCGCCACCCACGAGAGCCCGATGGCGAACGGGGTCGCGTGCTTTTATTTCGGCAATTCGCTCGGATACGACTCAGCGGTGGGCAAGCAGCTCGCCGAACTGATCCAACGCGAACTTGTGGCCCGCACGCCGCTGCGGGACTGCCGCACCCACGGCCGGACGTGGCCGATCTTGCGGACGACCAGGATGCCGAGCGTGCAGATCAACATCGGCTACCTCAGCAACCCCGCCGACCGCGCTTTCTTGTCCGAGCCGAGCGGGCGCGACATCATCGCCGAAGGGATCTTGGTCGCCGTCAAACGGCTCTATTTGTTGGGCCGGGGCGATTCTCCCACCGGCTCGCTCACCTTTGAAGACCTGCTCCTGCACGAGCAACGAGCGTGATCGAGGCACGCCGCCGGGCGGGGCGCCCCCAGCCTGACGTGGCGGCGGCGCGCGGGCCGCGCAATGTCTGCCAGAGCGCGCCCGTCCAAACCTGCCGCGGCTCCGAATACTCGGTATGAACGTCCCCCGCGTCCCTCCTCGCGCCGTCGCGGTCATCGGCAGCGGCGTCGCCGGCCTCACGGCGGCGTACGTGCTCTCCCGCAGTTGCAAGGTCGTCCTGTACGAGGCCGACAACCGGATTGGCGGGCATGCGCACACCCATCTCGTCGAACAGGGCGACGGGTCCTCCGTGGCGGTGGACTCCGCCTTCCTCGTCCACAACGACCGCACCTACCCCACGCTCTGCCGCTTGTTCCAAGAACTCGGGGTCGCCACCCAAGAGACCGACATGTCGATGTCGGTGCGGGCCGAGCGCAGCGGATTCGAGTACGCGGGCTCGCGAGGCGTGCGCGGCCTGTTCCCCTCCCTGGGCGCGGTCCAGCCGCGTCACATCATGATGCTGGCCGAAGTCGCCAAGTTCCACCGCGCCGCCGCGCAGCTGCTGCGCAGCGGCCCCGACGAGGAGGAGCCGCTCGGGGAATTCCTCGCCCGGCACTCGTTCTCCCGGCGGTTCACCGACTATTTCATGACGCCGCTCGTGGCCGCGGTGTGGTCCTGCGACCCGCGCGACGCGTTGCGCTACCCGGCGCGTTTCTTATTCGTCTTCCTCGAACACCACGGGATGCTCTCCGTGTTCGGGTCCCCGACATGGCGCACCGTGACCGGCGGCTCGGCCCGGTATGTCGAGCGGATCGCCGCCCGATTGTCCGAGGTGCGCACGAACGCCCCCGTGCGCTCGGTGCGGCGCGTCGCGGGCGGCGTGAGCGTCCAAGCCGCAGCGGAACCGCCCCGGCATTTCGACGCCGCGGTGATCGCCGCCCATTCGGACCAGGCCTTGGCGATGCTGGCCGAGCCCACCGCCGACGAACGCCGAATACTGGGGAAGATGGCCTACTCCACGAACCACGCCCAACTGCACACCGACGCGTCGCTGCTGCCGAAGCACAGATTCGCGAGGGCCTCGTGGAACTACCTCATCCCCGCCGCCGCGCACGGCAGCGAAGGCGTGTTGGTCACCTACGACATTTCGAGGCTGATGCGTGTTCGAGGGGCGGACGGGCGGCGCTTTTTGGTCTCATTGGGCGCCGAGCGCCGCGTCGCGCCCGAATCCGTCATCGCGGAAATGACCTACCACCACCCGCTGTACACGCCGGAATTCGTCGCCGCCCAACGGTCCCTGCCGACGCTCGGCGACGACCGCGTGGTCTTCGCGGGCGCCTACCACGGTTGGGGCTTCCACGAGGACGGCGCCGCTTCCGGGCTTCGGGCGGCGCAACGGTTGGGAGCCGACTGGAAGACCGCGGAGGCGGGCCGGGAGGAGCTGGCGCAATGCTGACCCCGAAGCTCTACCGGACGGAGATCGCGCACACCCGGTTGTCGCCGATCCGCCATGAATTCCGCTACCGCGGCTACAGCTGGCACGTCGACGTGGACAACCTGCCGAGGCTGCCGCTGTGGTTGCGCCCGTTCGCCGGCTTCCAAGCCAAAGACCATTTCACCGGCCAGCCGCAGGCTTCCCTGCGCGAGCGGGTGGACGCTTGTTTGGCGGCCAACGGGCTCGAACCGCCCGGCGGCCCCGTGACCGCCCTTGTGCAGGCGAGAGTGCTCGGCTATGTGTTCAATCCGCTCAGCCTGTATTGGTGCCACGACACAGAGGGCCGGTTGCGCCACATCATCGCGGAAGTCCACAACACCTACGGCGGTCGCCACGCCTACCCGTTCCAGCCCGACGACAAAGGCGGGGCGACGCTGGCGAAGGAGTTCTACGTGTCGCCGTTCAACCCCGTGGACGGGCACTACTGCATACGAGCCCCCGAGCCAGAAACCGACTTGGACGTCTCCGTGGTCCTGCGCCGCGCCGGAGCCGCCGTGTTCGTGGCGACCATGCGCGGGAAGGCGCTGCCCGCGACGGCAGGGCGACTGGCCCGGTTGCAGTTGGCCGCGCCGCTGGCCCCCCTGGTCGGATCGCTGCGAATCCGCAAGCAGGGGATCATGCTGTGGTTGCGAGGACTGAAGGTGGTGCCCCGATGAGCCCGAACCCCGTTCTGACGCAGCCCCCGGGGCTTCTCGTCGACGCGCAGCGCTGGCCCGACGTGGCAAGCGTGCCCAAAGGCCCTGTGGCCGCCATCGGCTCCAAGGTTGCTTTGAGGCTGTTGTGCCAGGCCGCCGAGCGGTTCTCGGTACGGTTGGCGCGCCCGGACGGCACGGCGCTGGGGACCGGGCGGGTCGCGGCGGGGGCCCCGGTGATCGTCGTCCGCCAGCCCGACCGCCTGGGCCGTCGTCTCGCCCGGCACGGCCTCATCGGATTCGGCGAGTCGTACATGGCGGGGGAGTGGGACTCCCCCGACCTTGTGGCCGCGCTCACCGCGCTCGCGGCCGGCATGGCGCACCTGGTGCCGCGCCGACTGCAACGGCTGCGCCCGTTGGTTTTGGCCCGCCAGCCAAAGGCGCAGCGCAACAGCCTGTCCCAGGCCCAGCGCAATATCGCCCAGCACTACGATCTGTCCAACGAGCTGTTCGCCGCGTTCCTCGACGAGACCATGGTGTACTCCAGCGCGCTCTTCGAACAGCTCCCCGCGACCCAGGACGAGCTGCCCGAAGCCCAACGGCGCAAAGTGGACCGCCTGTTGGACTTGGCGGGCGTCCGCGCGGGGTCGCGGGTGCTGGAAATCGGCACCGGATGGGGCGAGCTGTGCCTGCGCGCCGCGCAGCGCGGCGCGACCGTCCGTTCGGTGACGCTCTCCTGCGAGCAGCGCGAGCTCGCCCTCGACCGGGTCCGGCGGGCCGGGTTCGCCGACCAGGTCGCCGTGGACCTGTGCGATTACCGCAGCGTCGACGGCCAATACGACTGCGTCGTGTCCGTCGAAATGGTGGAAGCGGTGGGGCGCGAGTACTGGCCGACGTATTTCCGCGCGCTGGACCGGCTCGTCGTCCCTGGGGGGCGGGTCGCCATCCAGGCCATCACCATGCCGCACGACCGGATGCTCGCATCGCGCCGCACGCACACCTGGGTGCAGAAATATATTTTCCCCGGCGGCCTGCTGCCGTCCACCGAGGCGATCTCCGACGTCACCGCCCGGCACACCGCGCTGCGCACCGTCGAGCGGACTTCCTTGAGACCGCACTACGCCCAAACCCTCCAGCTGTGGCGCGAACGTTTCCTCGCCAGCGGCGACCGCGTCGCCGCGCTCGGTTTCGACCACGTCTTCCAACGGATGTGGGAACTGTATCTCGCCTACTCCGAAGCGGGCTTCCGATCCGGTTACCTCGACGTCCAACAATGGGTTTTCATCCGAGAAGGAGCACGCCGATGACCGTCTTGCACAACTTCGCCGCGGTCGCCGCGGCCACCGCTGCCGTCCTCGCCGCAGTGCAAGCAGCAGCCTTCGCGGTCGGCCGCAAAATCGGGCGCTACAACGTCGTCGACGTCGCGTGGGGGCTCGGCTTCGCCCTGGCGGCCGCCGTCGCGGCGGCCGTCGGGCAGGGCGACTTGCCCCGGCGAGTCCTGTTCGCCGCTTTGATCGCCCTGTGGGGGCTGCGTTTGAGCTGGCACATGCACCGCAAATCCGCCGGTCGAGGCGAGGACCCCCGCTACGAGGCGCTTTTAGAGCGCAAGGGCGGGGCTTCGACATGGAACATCATCGTCCAGGTTTTCGTGATCCAGGGTCTCGCGCAATGGTTCGTCTCGCTCCCGGTCCAGCTCTCCGCAGTCCTCGGGCCCACCCCTCGGGCATTCTTCCCCGCCCTGGTCGCCGGTGTCGGCCTGTACACGGCAGGCGTGCTGTTCGAGGCAGTCGGCGACTGGCAGTTGCGGGCGTTCAAAAGCAACCCGGACAACCGGGGCCGGATCATGGACGTCGGACTGTGGCGATGGACCCGCCACCCCAACTATTTCGGCGACTCTTGCGTCTGGTGGGGGCTGTGGCTCTGCTCCCTGGCATGCCCCGCAAGCCTCGCCACCGTGCTTTCCCCGGCGCTCATGACCTATTTCCTCGTCCACGCCACCGGCGCGCGGCTTTTGGAGCGGCACATGGCTGATCGACCCGGGTACCGCGAATACCAACAACGGACCTCGTTCTTCGTGCCATGGCCGCCACGATCCTGAAACCCACGACGGCGGCGGCCGCAG
Organism: Segniliparus rotundus DSM 44985; assembly: GCF_000092825.1. Lineage (NCBI taxonomy): Bacteria > Bacillati > Actinomycetota > Actinomycetes > Mycobacteriales > Segniliparaceae > Segniliparus > Segniliparus rotundus. The sequence continues at coordinate 23,569 of NC_014168.1, forward strand.
GCATTAGGCTGGCAGCCGATGATCGGAATGTCACGGTGAGCGCCGAGCTGGACCGTCTCTTGGCGCGGGTCGCGGATGGCGACGCGGACGCTTTCGCCTCGTTCTACGACCAAACCAAGGCGAGGGTGTTCGGTTTGGTCCTGCGGGTGCTGCGGGACCAGGGGTACAGCGAGGAGACCGTCCAAGAGGTCTACCTCCAGGTGTGGCGTTCCGCGAGCGCGTTCCACCCCGAAGCGGGCTCCGCGCTTTCCTGGGTGCTCACCTTGGCGCATCGGCGGGCGGTGGACCGCGTCCGCGCCGAACACAGCGCCGCGCGACGCGACCTGCAATACGGATCGGCCATGTCGTCGCCCGCGTTCGACGAGGTCGTGGACACCGCGTTGCGCCGCGACGAGCAGCGCCAGGTCGTTCGCTGCCTCAGCGTCTTGAGCGAAGCGCAGCGACGTTGCCTCGAGCTCGCCTATTACGACGGGCTGACTTACCAACAAGTCGCGGAGGGCCTCGCGACCAGCCTTTCCACCGTGAAATCCCGGATGCGGGACGGGTTGGCGCGACTGCGGGGTTGTTTGCGCGCCAACGCGGACGAAGCAGGTGAGCCCGCATGAGCAGACCAGGCGAACCCCCCGCAGGCCTGCTCGGCCTCGCCGCGCCGTACGCGCTGCACGCCGTCAGCGACACAGAACGCGCCGCCATCGAGCGGGCGCTGCGCGAAGCCGACCCGGCCGAGGCCCAGGCGTTCCGAAACGAAGTGCGCCGCATCCACGAGACCATGGCCGACGTCGCCGCGCTCACGGCAGTCGAACCGCCGGAGCGCCTGAAAGCGCGCATCGTCGCCGCCACTGCCCAAACCCGGCCGAAATGGTTCCAGCGAACCTCCTTGCGCGTGGCGGCGGTCGCCGCCACGCTCCTCGTCGGGCTGGCTGCCGGCGCGGGATGGATGCTCTTGGGCCGCAGCCCAGCGCCCCCGTCTGCTGCCGCCCGCATCCTCGCAGCCCCCGACGTCCGGGCAGTGAGCGGCGCGATTCCCGGCGGCGGCACGGCCACCGTGGTGTTCTCCCCCGAATTGCACAAAGCGGTTCTGGTGATGAACGACGTCGCGCCCCCACGGCCAGGGACCGTCTACGAACTCTGGCTCGTCGGCCCGAACGGGCCAGAACCAGCTGGCACCATGGACGCGCACGCCATATCGCCGTCCACCACCGCCGTGATCGACAACCTGGGCGACTCCACCGTGGTCGGCCTCTCCGTGGAACCGCCCGGCGGCTCCCGCAAGCCCACCGGAGCGATGTTCGCCGAACTGCGGCTCGCCTGAACAGCGGGCCGGTGTGCCCGTCTGTTATGCGACGTCCGTCACCAGCGCGGCGAACCGCGGACCGCCCCCCGTGGTCGAGACTCCCAGAAGGTCCGTGTAGCGCACCGGCCGCACGCCGCGTTCCAACGCCAGCCCGAGAGCTTCGAAGAACAGCCCGCGCACGCTTTCCGTTTCCAAGTGTTTCCCCGAAATCGCAAGCTGCGCCAGCTCGCCCCGGCGCCCGCTGCGCCACGCCCAGAAACTCACCACGCGCCGCTGCCACGACTCATATTTGGGCCGGGGCGCGAAAAGCCGCGCAGGCCGTGCCGCCCCCGCTCGGACTTCGAGCACCGAATCGGCGCGGACAAGCTGATGAAAGCCCAATGCGGGCAGCACAGCCTGCGCGCCAGGGGAAGCCGCCCACTCAGGCGGGGCGAACAGCCTCGTGCGCAGACCAAGATGATCCATCATCCGGTCCGCGGCCGTCAGCCGCAGCCGCGCCTCATACTCGGGCAACGCCGCGAACTCCGCTTTCCGCCGTTTCGTCGCCGCCTGGTCGTAGCCGTGCAACACGATCGCGTCGCCGTGCGCCCGGCGCTCCCGCAGCCAATCCGCCGTGCCCGGATCTTTGGCCAGCTTGTACTTCCCAGGTAGTTTCGGCGCCACCAGCAGCGACAACGGAACGCCCCGCGCATCGAGCAGTTCGGCGAAAGCACGCGCCTGGCCGAGCGTCGTGTCCCGGATGCCCGACAGCGACACCACAATCTCCGCGGCAGTGTCCTTTGGCTCCGTGTCCATGTCCTTGACCTTGCCATTCGTGCGTGTCGTCACCGCTGCCGCAACATGGACGCAGGGTCATCATGAGATGAACATGGGACGAAACCGCAGTTGAAGGCGTCCACCCGAGGTTCGCGCCCGCAGATCCGGTTGGCGTTCACGCCGCCCGGTGCGCTACCATGGTCCCTCGCGTCACGCGCACCTGGCCCCTTTAGCTCAGTCGGTAGAGCTACGGACTTTTAATCCGAAGATCCGTAAGTTCCCGCGCTGGGGCCGTCCGGGCCACCGTTTTTGTTCGGGTCTTGCCCAGTCAGAAGCCAGGTGGCGGGAACCCCGGTAGCAAGCGCCCATTGATAGATGACGTGCTGCTTTGGGGAAGTGTGCCCACGTTCCGCGTTGCGGATAGTCCTAACGCTGATGCCTGTTCTTTCCGCGAGCTGGCTTTGTTCCAGTCCAGCTTCCATGCGTGCGATGAGAAGCCGGTACTTCAAGGAGATCTCGGGGGATGTTCCTGAGTCGTAAATGGCTAACATGCCGACCACTCTATGCCATAGTTGGCAAAGCGTCAACCAGAGGCAGCATTTATGTATGAAGCAGCAACACGCCGCTAAATTACAGTGTTGCCGCTATCGGCAACACTGTGGTAGGATAAATCCATGCCGCACAGCGAAGACCTCCTTTCGATCACGGATGTGGTCGAGCAGACGGGCATCTCGCGGCGAACCATCCTCTACCACATCCACAAAGGGCGACTGACGGCAGAACCGCGCCCCTCTGGTGGACGCGGGGCATGGCTCATCGCACCACTTGAACTGCGTAAATACCTGGAATCACAGGATCAATGCGCCGTGAAGCAGAGCGCGTGAGGGGGTTGGGATGAGGCGTTTATGTGCCCTGTTGGGGCGTTTCAAGGGCCGCGAGGCGGGTTTCAAGGTCAATGACCCTGCCTTCCAGCTTGACAACCGCGCCGAGCACGACGCTAAGGCTGGCCCCGACCAGAGCGAGCTTCTTGGCTTCCTCCCTAGGGTCTTCGGTTTTGACCTTGACGTTTTCAAGGGCGATGTTCGCGGTGGCGTTCGACAGCAGATGCTTGATCTCGGCGCTAATCGTGTAGTCAGCGGGGATTTCGGCGTTGGTGATCGTGGCCCAACCATTGAAAAAGTTCTCGATCGACATACAGATGCTCCTCTCGGGGAAAAACAGTCAACGAGCCCTGAGAGTACAGAAGCCCGTCGCCAATAGGCGGCAGGCTGAACAAAAAGAAAGGACCGGGCCGACGTGGAAATTGTCCCGATCCTTACCGATTATCAAAGGAGATAACCGTGAACTACGGTAGCACGCCCTACGGCTCAGGGCAAGGGAAGTCCCTTGAGGAGGTGCTGGACATCGCCGGAATCGTCCACAAGGCACTACGCCTCCCGTTCGCGCACCACCCGGTGGTTGCCGCGCACATCCGCGACGTGACGGCGCGTTTGGAGGAGTGGGAGTCGATGTTCCTGCCCGATGAGGAGATCCCGTTCGTTGGTGTGGACCGTGGCGAGATCACGGGGGCGTCGGCATGAGCGGGGGTTTGGTGTTGCGTTTGCCGCGCCGCGACTTTCCCAAGCTGATCGAGGAGCGGGCGCGGGTTCTGAATGAGGCGATGCGCTTGTTCTTGTCGGCTTATGACGACGAGTGCTCGGAAGCTGTGACCGACGAGGAGCGCGAATGGTGCCGTAACACCCGCCGCTACATGGACGACTGGTTCGGTGACGTGCTCTCGGAGGTCGAGCAGTACGCCTTCCCCGACGCCGAAGATATCGAGGCCGACAGGGCGTGCGATCTGGCGCGGGAGGTCGCGTGATGACGCGCGCGGTTCCGGTTGCGGATGTTCGTGTGGAGGGCAGGCACCGCAGGGATTTGGGCGATGTGTCGGCGCTCGCTGCGAGCATTCGCGAGGTGGGGTTGATCCATCCGGTGGCGGTGACGGCGGATTTGCGGCTGGTGGCCGGTCAGCGGCGTTTGGAGGCAGCGCGGCTGTTGGGCTGGCAGACGGTGCCGGTCACGGTGGTGGCCTCCCTGGTGGAGGCTGCGGACTTGTTGCGCGCGGAGGCGGATGAGAACACGCAGCGCAAGCCGTTCACCCCGACCGAGGCAGAGGCGATAGCCAGCGCGATAGAGGCGGCGCTGCGGCCCGTGGCTGCGGCGAGGCGTGCTGCTGCGATCAAGGACCGAGACGAGAAGGGCAGGGCTCTGTCCACTTCCGCCGAATCGGCGGAAGTGGAGCGCCAACCCGAGACCAGGGACATAGCCGCGCAAGCGGTGGGCTACGGGCGCGACACGATATCGAAGGTCCGCAAGGTCAAAGATCTGGCTGAGGACGAGGAAACCCCCGAGCCTGTTCGCGAGGCGGCGCGCTGGGCGTTGGGGGAGATGGACGCGACCGGCTCTGTGGCGGGTCCGCACCACAGGGTCATGTGCGCGGTGGAGGCCGAGGCGGCGCCCAAGCCGCATCCGGGGGTCACGAAGTGGCTTGAGTCGAGCCAGGAGCTGAAGGACAAGGGCTACATGGTCGCGTTCTACAAGGTGCTCAAGAAGTCGGGCGAGATGTTCCAGTTCGACCCCGAGCGCGTCGGGCGACTCGGGGACGAGCGCGACGTGGAGGTGGTCGAGCACCAGTTGAAGTCCACGCAGAAGTTCTTGGACAAGATGCGCGCCGCCCGGTCGGGGCTGCGCCTTATCAAAGGAGACCAGGGATGAGCAGACGGCGCGCGAAGAAGAGCGTGTGGAGCACCGCGCATTGGAGCCAGCGGGACCGCGACGAGCACGACGCTCTGGTGTACGAGGCGTGGGAGTCGTCCAAGCGCCAGGACGAGCGCACGGACTTCTACCTCAACGGCCTGATCGACGCGGAACAGGCGCAACGGGGATGGGCCGTGGAGGTCTTGGCGCACTACCGGCGCAACGGCTGCGCGAACGGGTTGAAGAACCACATGAAGCGCTGCCGTGTGCCCATGTCGCACGATGGCCGGATTTTGAGCAAGCCCGCCGTGGTGGGAGCCCGCCGCACCGACGAGGACGGCACGCGGTACTACGAACAGGCGCTCATCTACTACGTGACCCTGCCCGAGCTGCGGGAGAAGCAGAAGGAGAGCATCGCGCTTTCGAAGACCTACGACGAGACGACGGCGATGTTCGGCAAGCTCATCGCCCTGTGCGAGGCGGGCGGCGCGAACACGCCCGCCGAGGCTGCGGAGAACCTTGGCGTCACTGTCGAGGGCTGGCTGCTGGGAGCGGCGGCATGACCGGCCAGAAGAAGGACGAGCGGTGCGCTTGGTGCGAGCGGGCGTTCCGCGCGCATGTGGCCGCTGGGGGTTCGTGGGCGAGCGCGCCGAGGGTGCGGGCGGCGCAGACGCGCACGCATCCCGGCAAGGGCGGCGAGCCGGTGTGCATGGAGCACCGGGCCGAGTTCACAGGCGTGTTCGGAGTGCTCATATGAGCGGGCTTGTGCGGATCGAGAAGGGCCGCAACCACTTTTACGAGCTGGACGGCGAGCGTGTGGACGGTGTGACGACGATCCTCAGCGGCGGGATACCCAAGGCTGCGTTGATGCCGTGGGCGTTGAAGACGGCGGCGCAGTTTGCGGTGGAGAACTGGGACGAGCTGTGCGGGCTCGGGCAGTTCGAGCGCGTGGACCAGATCAAGAAGGCCCCTTGGCGCGAGCGGGACGAGGCGGCGAACCGGGGCTCTGAGGTGCATAGGCTCGCGGAGCGGCTGATGCGCGGCGAGGAGGTGACCGTTCCGGCCACGTTGTCGGGGCATGTGCGCTCGTGCGTGGACTTCCTGGACGAGTGGCAGCCGGTGCCGGTGTTGCTGGAATGCCCGGTTGCGTCCCGAGCGGAGCGGTACGCGGGCACGTTGGACGCAGTGGTGGACATTCCCGGCGAGGGGCGTTGCCTGATCGACTTCAAAACCTCCCGTTCGGGCGTCCACCCGGAGACGGGGTTGCAGCTCGCGGCCTATAGGCACGCGGACTTCGCCCTGGCGGGCGGGGAAGAGGTCGCTATGGGCGGTCTTGGCGTCGAGAGGGCGTTCGGGGTGTGGCTGCGCCCGGACGGCTACAGCGTCCACGAGCTGAGGGCGGGAGCCGAGGAGTTCGCGGTGTTCCTCAGCGCCGCGCGCATCGCCCGCTGGGCGAAGACATCGAAACAAGTTGTCGGTGAAGCTTTGGAAAGGCAGAAGCATTGAGCGAGTTAGAGAGAACCGAGACCGAACCGGAGCAGCGGGCGCTCTCGAAAGTCGGGCAGTGGGCGCTCGACGCGCGCGAGGCGCACCAAGTGGCGCAGTCGTTGGCGAAGACGTCGTTCGTCCCGAAGTGCTATCAAGGAAAGCCGTCGGAGGCCACGGCGGCGATCCTCATGGGCTCGGAGATCGGGCTTTCCCCGATGACTGCGCTGCGCTCCATCGTCGTCATCCACGGCACCCCGGCGATGACTGCTGTCGCGTTGCGGGGCCTGGTGCAGTCGCAGGGCCATCGGGTGTGGATCGAGAAGGCGAGCGACCAGTCCGTCACCGCGAAAGGCGTTCGGCAGGGCGACGACATCGTGCATGAGTCCGTGTGGGACATCAAGCGCGCGGAATCGCTCGGGTTGATGGACCGGGATCAGTGGCGCAAGCAGCCCAAGGCCATGCTGACCGCCCGCGCCACGAGCGAGGTGTGCCGCCTGGTTTCCGCTGACGTGCTGCTCGGTCTGCCGTACTCGGTCGAAGAGCTGGACGAGCCCGAACCAACGACGACCGTCAAACGCAAACGTCTTGAGCCGGTCGAGTCGCAAAGCTCAGAGAGAGCCGAAGCCGAGCCCGCCGCCGCTGAGGAGCCACAGGAAGAAGAGGCGGTCTGATGGCAGGCGACACTGTTATCAATGTGGTTGGGAATCTCACGGCGGACCCGGAGTTGCGGTTCACGCCGACCGGGGCTGCGGTCGCGAACTTCACCGTCGCGTCGACCCCGCGTGTGTTCGACCGGCAGACGAATCAGTGGCAGGACGGGGAGGCGTTGTTCTTGCGCTGCAACATTTGGCGCGAGGCCGCGGAGAACGTCGCGGAGTCCCTTGTCAGAGGTCAGCGAGTGATCGTTGTGGGCAGGTTGAAGCAACGCAGCTTCGAGAAGGACGGGCAGAAGCGCACGGTGGTGGAGCTCGAGGTGGACGAGATCGGGCCTTCGCTGCGCTACAGCACGGCGAAGGTGAGCCGCGCGAACCGTGGCGGCGTCTCGCAGTCCGACGAGCCGGATTGGCGGTGACGGCTATGGAGTCTTCCCCGGTGTCGTTGGAGCTTGAGCTTCGCGAGTTGATGAAGCAGCGGCGGCTGGCGTCGCTTGAGAAGCGGGATTTGCGGATCAAGGCGGACGACGAGCGCCGGGAGTGGAAGAGGGCGCACGCGGTGTGTCACGCCTTCTACAGGAGCAAGGGCTACGCGGTGGAGGACGCGAAGCAGGCCGCGACAGCGGATAAGGGGGTGATGGCGGCTCAGCAGCGCGCGGAGCATGCCGAGGCTCTTGCCGGGTACGCGGCGGACCAGTTGCAGGACTTGCGGCAAGAGGTCATTGCCGTGCAGTCCCTCATCAGTTTGTGGAAAACCCTTGTCGAGAACGGAGGGTGAGCGGTGAGCGACCAGATAAAGAAGGCCGATGAGGCGTTGCGGGCGCATGAGGAGGCGTGGGTGCGCCGTTACGTGCAGCTCGGGCATTCCCTGGAAGAGGCGAGGGCGGCGTACCGGGCGAAGTTCTGGGCGGGGGAGGTCGATCTGCGATGGTGAGGCCGATATGCCGGTTCGAGGGCTGCCAGCGGGAAACCACAAGGAGCAGCTTGTGCCCCGCTCACGAGAGGCAGCTTCACAGGCGTGGCGAGGGCGGGTTGACCCCGCTGGGCGTGCCCTTGTGGAAAGGCTGCGTGGTGCCGGGGTGCGAGCGCAGGCGTTTCGGGAAGAACATGTGCGGGCTGCATCTCAACCGTTCCCGCAAGGGCTTGCCCCTGGACCCTTGGACCCGGCATGACGAGAAGGTGTACCAGTCGGCGCTACGGGGTGTGGCGGGTGTTTTCGAACGCCGTGTTGCGGTGGAGATTGAGGCCGGGGAGTGCCGCGCGGAGGCTGAGCGGAAGTTCCGCGTCGAGTTCCAGTTGCTCGCGTCCTTCCTGGATGACTTCGCGGGAGAGGGGGCGCTGCGATGACCGCCGAGTTCAGCAAGCGCGCCCGCGCTCTTGTGGAGTTGCGCTCCGAGGGGAGGTGCGAGGGCGAGTTCGACCCGCGCGAGCGCTCGAAGAGGCCCCGGTGCCTTCGGGTGGCCGAGGAGATGCACCACCGCCGCACCAGGGGCTCGGGCGGCACGAGCGATCCCGCGTCCTCGCAGGTGAGCAATGCTTTGGCGTTATGCCGCAACTGTCATCACTGGGCGGGGCAGTGCTTCCGTCTCGCGGAGGCGCTGGGGATCTGCGTGTACCAGGCGCACCGCCCGGACGCGCGGCCCGTGTTGATTCGGGGCGAGTGGCGCCTGCTCTTGGACGATGGCGGATTGACCCCGCTTATCCGCGTGGGCGAGGACGAGTGGCGTTTCGACGCGCTCGGCGGCCACCGCTACCCGGCGTGGCTGGTGGACGGCGCTACACCGCTCGATGAGCGGTACGTGGACGTGAGCGGGCCGTTGGATGCGAACCGTTACGCGACGAGATGGGCGGTGGCCTGATGTCGTGGTTCAAGGTGGATGACGGGTTCTACGCGCACCCGAAGGTTATGGGGCTCTCGGACGGCGCTCTGAGCTTGTGGACGCTCGCGGGCACCTGGTGCGCTCACCAGCTCACGGACGGCGTTGTCCCGCACGCGGCGCTGTCGATGCACAGGGGCACGCCTGAGCGGGCTCAAGAGCTCGTGGAGGCCGGTCTTTGGGAGCTGCACCCGAAGGGCCACAAGTTCCACGACTGGGAGCAGTACCAGCCCACCAAAGAGCAGGTCGAAGCGGAGCGTGAGGCCGCGAAGGAGCGGATGAAGGCCGCTCGGGCCAAGCGCAAAGCCGCGAAGCCTGTTCGGGAGAACACTGAGGATGGTTCGCGCGATGTTCCGGAGAACACCGAAGACGGTTCGGAGGATGTTCGGGCGAACACCGACCGAACTTCGGGCGAAGTTCGCCTAACCCCGACCCGACCCGACCCGTCCTTATCTACTGACGTAGATAACTCAAGTACTTCGCCTTCGGCTCAGTGTTCACCCGCCGAGCTTCGCGCCGAGTTCGCGGCGTTCTGGACCGTCTACCCCCGCAAGTCGGGGAAGGCCAAAGCCGAGAAGGCGTTCGAGCGGGCCAGGCGCAAGACCACCGTCGAGGCGATGACCGAGGCCGCTGGGCGCTACCGGGACGACCCGAACCGTGAGGCGGGTTTCACGAAAGAGGCAGCGACCTGGCTCAACCAGGAGTGCTGGAACGACCCGCCGCTGCCGCCGAGGTTCGAGCGCACCAGCGCCAAGCCTCCTCCCGGCCCGTTGGACGGCTACGGGGCCGGTGTGAAAAGCCAGATCGGATGGGAGATGCTGAGCCCCACGCCTGACCCGCAGGCGGTCGCGATGGCCGAGGCTGCGGGCTACAAGCCGCCATCGAACGGGCACAGATTGCGGGAGGTGGGCGCGTGATAACCGAACAGGAAGTCGTGTTGGTGCTGCGGAAGATCAGCGCGAACGACAAGCGCAAACCGGATCAGTTCGAATTGGATGAGTTCGTTTCCGCCGCGCGCCGCCACAACTGGACGTACCGGGAGGCGTGCGCCCAGGTGGACGCGTTCTTCGACATCCCGCGCGGCGGGGAGAGGATCACCCACGGGCACATCACAGCCGGGATCAAAGCGGACCGCAGGCACCCGAAGCCGGTGGCGGACGTCCTGCAACTGGAAGGCCCGAAACCCGCGAGCGAGGACAACCCCGACCGGCAGCGCGTGCTGGCGATGGTGCGCGAGCTGAGCCGCAAGTTCTCGATGCCCGAGGAGACCGCCCGGTGAACCGCATGAAGCAGAAGGGGGACCGCGCCGAGCGGGAGGCGGGGCGGATCGCGGGGGCGTCTGGTTTCCCGTGGTGGGAGCGCATGAAAGCCGGGGCCGAGCGGGACCGGGGCGACTTGACGCTGTGCCCGTACGTGATCGCCCAGGTGAAGGACTGCAAGCGCATCTCGATCCCCGAATGGCTCAGGCAGCTCGCGCAGCAGAAGCGCAACGCCCGCGCCGACGTCGCCGTGCTGGTGGTGAAGCACTCCATCCCCGGCAAGGCCCCGGTCTGGTCGATGATCCTGCCCTACCAAGAGGGATTGCGCCTGCTCAGGCAAGCCGGATGGGGCGAACCCGTCACCGACGAACCACGCATCACCGAGGAAAGGACAGAGCTATGAGCGGAAACCCGATAGCGACCACACGCTACACCGTTCTCTCCGGGCCGGGGAGCGGCCCGACGCTGGGCGAGCTTCGCGAGCTGGTCGCGAAAACGCACGACTGGGCCGCAGACTCGCGCGTGCTCATCGCCCGCTCGCGGATCGACCAGGACGACGAAAGCTGGCACATGGCGCTGCTAAGGGAGGCCGGGAAATGAGCGAGGACATGTGGCGGGACGCCGCCCAGGTCGCGGCGCGGAACAATGCGGGCAGCGGTGGGCGTGTGCCGCTTTTGGCGTTCGTGGACCGCAGTGACATGGCGCAGGTCGGTGTGCTCATCGCGGCCCTGGTGGCCATGGCGTGGATGAGCGCGGACGGGTTGGCGTGGGACATGGCGGGCGTGTTGAGCTTCGCGGGGGGATTTTTGACCGCGACGTTGGTCAACGCGCTCGTGTTCACGCTGATGGTCGTGAACGGGCGGGCGGTCTTGCGTCGCCTTGCCGTTGAGAAAGGAGCCGGGGAATGAGCGCCCGCAAACTAATGGCAGGAGCCGTGGCCGTCGTCGTGGTCATAGCCGCCGCTGGCTGCGGCGCTTCTAACGAGCAAATCAACCCGCCTGAACCGCAGGTGTGGCGGCTGCCCATAGCTGATGGCCGGAAAGTCGTGTGTGTCTCGATCAGCAATTCGAGCAACACGGCGATGTCCCTTTCCTGTGATTGGGGGAATGCGAAATGAGCGATGAGCTACCGATCGGTGTTGTGGGACGGCGCATCGTCTCGATTGCAGAAGGGGCTCGCAGAATTGTCGAGCCTTCCGCTTACGACTCGTCGCCGTTCGTCCACGACGGCTTGGTGATCGGTCTGGACGACGGATCTGAACTGTTCATTCAGGACAACGGCGAGTACTACCCAGGGTTCTTCACACACTGGCTCGGGCAGAGCATCACCGAGGAAAGGACACAGCAGTGAGCAGGGCGAGCATCAGGAGGATCACCATGTGGAGTGACGTCGCGTTCACTGCCCTCCCTCCGGGGTGGGTGAACGTCTACAGGATGGACGACGGCACCTATGAGACCGAGCCCTGCCCCGGTGTGCTGCTGCAAGAGGCGACCCAATATAAAGAATGCTGGGACGAGGAAGTGGGCGGCAGTAACGTGCTTCGGACCCGTCGGTGCGAGATGGACCGTGAGACAAGGACCGTGCCCGCCGAAATCTGTGTTGGAAACTTGTCGCCAGCCTGCGATGTCTCCAACTATGTGACAACCGCCACGGCTGAGGAATGGGAGGGCCAAGAGGCCGGGGAGGCCGGGGAATGAACGCTCAAGAGTTGAAAGAGTTCATCGATGAGCACATGGCGCAAGACTGGCTGATCTTGGTGAACGAGATGACCGGGGCCGCGCTCGTGGCGGACTTGGCCATCACGAGCGCCGAGGGCTTTATCAGGCTCTCGGGCAGGATCACGCCTGACTTTTACAGGTTCGACCCTGAGACTGGTCGGCTCGCGCATGAGCGGTACTCGCTTGAACTCATGAGAGGTTGGCGCGCGGTGAAGCCTGGCAGCCCGGAGTACGAGGCGGCGATGCGCTTGAACACTGCACGGATCAAAGCGCGGGCGGTGTTCGACCAGTTGGGCGCGGGCGACATGACCATGATCGAGACACGTTGGCCGGTGATCAGGGCCGCGATGTCCAACGTTTCGGAGGCTGCGGCGCATATTGCGGCGGCGGATGAGTACGGGGAGCTTCTACGGCGGCAGGAGACCATCAAGGAGGCCGGGGCATGACGGACGGTGGTTTGGATTTCGGGGATGGCGTGACCACAGCCCCTACACAGAGGTGGGCCGAGGCAACGACGAACGTCTCCGAGCTGCGGGACGTGTGGGGCGAGCTGGCGAACCATAACGGGCGCGTCACCGACCTTGAGGCGGAAGTGGAGAGCGTCAAAGCCGAGGTGCGGGCGCGCATGCTGGAAGCGGCGTATCCGTCCCGTAAATCGCTCCTCGCCTACATGCGGCCCGCGCGTTGGGCGCAGCTCGCGGCGCTGTTCGCGAACCTCGCGCTTGTCTTGTGGTGGGCTGTTGTCAGCTGCGGCATGGGGATGTCCCCTTATCCCGGTGCGATTGTCTGCGGGATCGCGATCTGCGCTGCCTGGATCTTTTCGGTGGAGGCGTTATTCGAGGCGCTGGACCGCAAGGGGGCCGGGGAATGAGCGATGAGACCAAGCCGTTCAGGTTGCAGGATCAAATTTTAGTCCTGATGCTGATGCACCTGGACCGGATCGATGAAGCCTACTGCGCCACGCTCGACGGCTATAAGGTGACCGAGGCGCGGGCCGAAGATGTCGATCTTCTCCGCATGTCGGCGTACTTGGCCGAGCACGCCGACGCGTTCCGCGACGACTCGGAGGCTGAGTCCGGTGAGATCCGTGTGGTGGAGGTCGCGAAGGGTTTGCGGATGCTCAAAGCCGGTGACATGTGGGTCACCGAGAGCATGGTCGAACAGCTTGGCAGGGTCGCGTTCGATGACATCAAGCCCTTGGGCAAGGTCAGAATCCCCGTCGCGAAGCACTTCGGACTGGCGAACACCTACGCCATCGGCCTTTCCAAGAGCACCGGATGCCTCTCTTTGGCCTCATCGGCTGGAACCGAAAAACTGTCACGCAACTTGTGTTTCTTCGGAGATGAAAAGTTGGACGAGACGCAATCCGAAGAGGCCCACATCTATGCCGCGCAGGAACGAGCTATAGCCGCCCTTCCCTTGATGGTGTTGGCGGACCAGGCATGAGCCGCGATGAGTTCTGGACCGGCCCAGTGTCGTTCTGGACGATGACCGGGGCGGGGTTCGTGTGCGCCGCGCTCGCTGGGTTTTTCGCCGCGCAAGGGAAATGGCCGCTGGCCCTGTATTTCGCGTTCGCGGCCATCGTCTACCTGTGCTGGGTCAAATACCGGCGTGTGGACGACTCGCGCCGCGCGTTCGAGGACGGCAGGCGTTACACGGTCGATGAGGTCGCCCGGATGCGGCGAGTGCTTTGGGAGTCCCGACCACAGGTGTCTTACACATACGCGCCGGGTGAAAGCGAGGAGTCCGCATGAGCGTCACAACCTTCTGTTCTGTCCCGCATTCGCGTGAGGCGACCGAGGACGACCCTGCCGACGCGCTCAGGGAGCACGGCGGGCGCCTGGTGGTGTACGACTTGAACCGTCCCGCCGCGTTCGACGGGGCGTATTTGTGCGCGGGTCACCTCGCGCGCCTGGCGGACTTGATCGCCCAAACCCCGCATATTGTGGCGTTGCTGTTGTCGGATCGGGAGAAGTCTTGCGCTTGGGGCGATCAGGAGGGCACTCGCCGCAAGACCGACCCCCCGGCTCCGTTGAGCCTCGCAGCCCTCGATGAGGCCGACAAGGAGTTCGCCGTGTTGCAGTCGTGGGCTGAGAACCATCGTGACTCCACGGGGCTTGTGCCGCCCCGTATACAGCATTTGTGGAAGCGCGGCGGCGCGGGGGAGGTGATCGGCGCGAAGTCCGGGCATGTGCGTCTCTGCCACGCCCTTGTCGGGTACCTGTTGACCGACCCCAATGTGCTCGCAAGCCAGGAATGGGCCGGCGAGATGCTGCAAGAGCTGGCGGACATGCGCGCCCGCCGCCGTCCGCGTTGGCGGCTCGTGGACGAGCCGACGCCGACCGGGTACCCGTGCTTGAAATGCGGGGGCCGCACGATGCTGTTCCGCCCTCCGATAGACCAGTTCGACCCGTGCCTGGTGCAATGCCCCGGTTGCGGTTTCACTTTGGAGCGCGAGCAGTTCGACCGGATCACCACGGTCATCGAGGACGGGAAAACACCGCGCGGGAGGGTAGGATCGGATGCGTGAACGCGCTGCTGGACGTGGATGTTCCCGAGTTCGTGACGGTGGAGCGGGCGGTGCGCGCCACGGGCCGATCCCGCCGCACTATCTACCGTTGGAAAGAGTCCGGGGCGGTGCGGTGGCGGATGTTCGAGGGGAAGTTGATGGTCGAGGTCAACGACGCCGACGAGGCCAAACTGCGGTGCTCGGACGCGCGACGGGCGAACCTGCGCCGCAAACGGTAGATGATCCCCGTAAGTATTGCCAAACATGGCGAGGCGTCGTAGGCTGCCCAAGCGATGCGGGTGTTAAACCTGTTCGGTGTTGGGGTGCTTGGCGGCGCTGGGTGAAAGAGAATGCTCGTTGAATCTTGGTGATGTGCGGAGTGTGGATGTGGCCGCGCTCGGGGACTTGGCGACGAGTCTCGCGTCCCGAGCGTCGTCGTTGGAGGAGGCGCGGGCGCAGTTCGCGAAGATCACGCAGTTCCCCGGCTGGTCGGGGACGGCGAAGGACGCGGCGGCGGGGAGCTTCCAGCGCGCGGACGCGAGCTTGTTGGACGATGTGGCGCGGGTGTCGGCGGTGCATCAGGCGGTGTTGGAGCTGTCGGCGGACTTCGCCCAGTTGCAGGCCCGTGTGCGGGAGTTGGAGCGGGAGGCGGCGAGCATCGGGGCGGTGTTGGGCGACGACGGCAAAGTCACGTTCCCGGAGGGGGCTCCGTGGCCGGATGCGACCCAGCAGCACCGCGCCCTCGTCATCGGCGGCGAGGCGTACGAGTTGATGACAGACGCGGACCGGCTCGATGAGAAGGCGGGCGAGGTTCTGCGCAAAGCTGTGGGCGGGGAGATCAACGCCGCTGGCACGGGGAACGAGACACAGGCGGCGCTGGCCGGGGCGGCGCAAGGCACGTTGGGCATGCCGGAGCCTCCGAAGGCCCCTGGGGGGCATGCGGACCCTTCGTACAACGCGGGATGGTGGAAAGACTTGACCCCGGAGCAGCGGCGTCGGGTGCTGGACTTGCACCCGGAGTGGGTCGGCAACCTGGACGGGGTGCCCGCGTCCGTGCACGACGAGGCGAACCGCAAAATGCTGCCGGGGGACATCGCCCGGTTGCAGGCGGAGGTGGACCGTTTGCAGAAGCAACTGGACAGCGAGTTCGGGCACGGCGCCTTCAGCAACACAGACTCGGACCTGTGGTACGCGCAGCGCCGGTTGGAGGGTTTGCAAGCGACCGAGAAGGCGCTGCGGGACAATCCCGGCACGAAGCTCCTGGTCCTCGACCCCGACTACGGGACCAGGGGCCGTGTCGCCATCGGCACGGGCGACCCGGACACCGCCAACCACATCTCCATCTCGACCCCCGGGGTGAACTCCTCCCCCGGGCAGAGCATTGGGGAGATGACCAAAGAAGCAGTAGCTCTAAAGACTGAGACCGAGAACGTGCTTAAGGCCAATGGGCATGGGAACGAGACGGTCTCGACCATCTCGTGGATCGGGTACGAGCCGCCGCAGGCGCAGCTCGACCCGCAGCACCTCGACAAGACGGGCGACGTCGGACCTGGCGGGTTGCGGGACGAGCCGGGGGGCTTGTCCGACGTGGCCAGCGATGCGAAGGCGAAGGCCGGCGCGGCGAGCCTTTCGCAGTTCTACGAGGGCATCAGCGCCGCCTGGCATCCTGCGGACGGAGACTCCGCCACGAGCCCGCACATCACCGCCCTCGGGCACTCCTACGGCTCGCTCACCACCAGCCTCGCGTTGCAGCAGACACAGACGGGAGTCGTGGACAACGCCGTGTTCTACGGCTCCCCCGGTCTGGAGCTTCCTTCCCTTGACCGATTGCCGGTCGCTACGGGGCACGCCTACTCCATGCAAGCGCCGAGCGACCCGATCAACTACGTCCCCAACCTCACCGAGCACTACGGCCCCAACCCCGTCGAAATCCCCGGCATCACGAGGCTGTCCACCGAAGCCGGGGACACCACCGGCGACGCTGCACCCGGCACGACGGTGCACCACGACGGCGCGCACGGTCACTCGGAATACCCGCGCAAAGGCGACAACGGGCAGTTGCGGATGCCTGGATACAATATGTCTGTGATCGTCGCGGGGATGACCGGGCAGGACGGTCGCCCCGACCTCACCAAGAGGGGAGAATAACCCTTAAATGACGTACCCGGTGGAGAAGAGGAGTTGGTTGCGACGGCGTGCGGCGTGGTTGTGGGCTGCTGGTGTGGTGGTGCTTGTCGGGGTGGTGTTGGTGTGCGGGGTGGGGGTGTTTCGGTTTGTGGAGGTGTTGAAGGGCATGGATGACGCGCCGCGGCACATGGCACAAGAAAAGGTTCCGGCGTTCGAGGAGCGGTATCGGGACAAGGGCAGTGTGCAGCAGGCTGCGGAAGACTTGGAGGCGGTGATCGCTCGGGCCGCCGACAAGATCGCCGCGCTCGTCCCCGGCCTGACCTGGAAATGGCAGTACGATCCTGGAAACATCGGCTGTCCGGCCGATGCTGCCAGCGACACGAGGGTCACACGATTCGCGACTCGCCTAGCGGGTTTCGACGGCGCCATTCCGGAGGACGTGTGGCCCCGTGCGGTGGCCATCGTGCGCAGCGAGGCGGAATTCCTCGGGATGACGGCCCAGTTCAAGTACCAGGACGCGGCCAAGCAGCACGACCTGGTGTTCTCCTCTCAAGACGGCGGGGAGATAAGAATCGCCACAGCCGTAGAAGCGTTCATCAGGGGCAAGACCCCGTGCCGGTTGATGGAGGACTGGTACACCGACCGCAATATTCCTATTCCGGGCACGGGCAAGGAGCCGCGATGACAGCCGATGGGGCTCCCGCAGGAGCAGGCCAGAGGATCGAGGTTGCGCTCGAAGAGCTTCACGCAGGCGCGAGCCAGCTTCACGACCTCGCGCAGGAGGCGACGAGCAAGCTCGCCTCAAGCGATCTGATGTTGGAAACCTCCTCGCGAGCGTTGAAAGGCTTGAAATCCGCAATCGAGTTCGCCGCCTACGCCGAATTCGAGACCGCGCGGGGCAAATCCGCTATCGAGACGATCACCGCTGCGGCAGAAAACGTCGGGTATGCCGCCGAGCACTACCACGGCACGGACGAGTCGAACGCCGCCAGCCTCGGTTGACCAACCCTCCTCGTTTTTCGAACACGTCAGCGTGTCGTGTTGACGTGGGTAATCTTCGAATGGCACACTAATGCCAGTAGCACCCCTATGCCTACTGTCGCCAGATCCTTTCGTTACATGAGCGTTGATCCTGGTAGGGCCGCTTCCCGCCTGGTGTTGGCGCACCAGGGCGACGGGGAGCGGTTCTTTGTTTCCGGGGTTCTTTGGAGGCCGCATGCCCAGTCTTGACGCTCTGCGCGACGAGATCGACCGGGCCGTGACCGCGTATGTGGCGCAGTCCCGCGCGGAGGACGGCGACAGCCCCGGTTTGCCCGGTCCTTGGGTGGTGGCGGTGGGCTCCCAGTCGATAGACGACGACGGCGAGACCATCCACACTATCGAGCCTGTGGGACAGCCCGGATGGGTCACGAAAGGGCTTCTGCTGTCCACGCAGGAACTCTTGCGGGCCGAGTACCAGGAGCGCGAATGAGCGCCAGCCCGAACGGCATGGACGGGGATAGTGACGGCGGTAGGATCGGGGCATGAGCGACACCACGGCCTTGCCGGTCAAGGGACGCACGCTGATCGTGGCAAATCTTCAAACCAAGAAGGCCCTGCAAATCGGGCTTGGACCGGAAGTGACTATCACCTCCACATTGAGAGTTCCCGATGGTTTCGGGCCAAATGCTCCTGAACCGCGACAACTGCACATCGCCGTTGGGGGCGACTCTGAGGCGGTCAACTCCGCTCGGGCTGCTCTCTCGCCCGAAGAGGGCGACATGATCGCGGTGCAAGACAACACCGACGATTCCGTGCCAGCGTGGTTCGCGCTCTCTCGCGAGACGATCACGCGGGCGGCGGACGGCCAAGCGCTTTGGAGCATTGAGGGCGTGAGCATGTACGACCTGCGGCGGGCAAGGGCATGAGCAAGCGGATAGCGCCGTCGAGGCCGGGGGTTGACTTCCTGATCGACGGGGAGCTGCACAAGGTTCCCCGTTCTGCGATGCTTGAGCCTTATGGCGCAGCTCGGCTGCAAGACGGCTCGATGGTCTACAGGTTCATGGCCGAACGGCTCCCGCCAGGGCTCACCGAAGCGGTGAAGAACTCGGCGCACGCGGTCAACATCCGAGAGCACGACGCCATCCGAGGGCACGGGACGCTCAGATACACCGAACCGCTGTGGGTGACAACTGTTGTCGAAGAACGCGGGGTCACCACGTTCAAGGCGGTGTTCACGCAGATTGAACGTCACATCCTCGGGTGGCCGACCCGTGATTTGTGGGTTAGCGCCCAGGCGGCGCCTGTCAGTTGCAGACCGAGAGGCGGATGTAGCAGTCGGCGCGGCTTGTGGCCTCGCAGCCTTGTCGGGCCATTTCGCGCGCTCGGGACGCGGAGCTGCTAGCCGCAAGCTCGTAGCCGCGCCTCCCGTTGACGCTGTCCCTGGTGAACGCGATTGCGGCGCAACCCCTGAACGGGTATGTCCCGCACCGTGGCCCGCACTTGTCCTTGGCTGCGAGCATGGCGTAGTTTCCGCTGGAAGCGCCGGTGGCCGCAGTTGCGTTCCCCTGCCTGTCGTAGGCGATGGCGCCCCAACGCGCATGGTACGCGAAGGCCGGACTGGCGAAGCTGAATGAAGCGGCGAGGGCCACGAGGGCGGCGGTAAAGCGCATCATTGGGTTCTCCTAGGGTAAAGCCGAAGCTGAGATTTGTGTCCTCAATCACTTAGACGCACGGGATGCCCCCCAGGTTCCATTCGTCGGAAAATTTCAAGAACGGCGGCATGATCTCAACCTTATCGACGCGCTATCTCCCTGAGGGCTTAGCCGAGGAGTGACCGATGGGCGTCCCGCGCAGCACGACCAAGCGGGATGCCGACCGCAAGACCATCGCCAGGGGCAAACCGCCGTGCGGTATCTGCGGCGGGGAGATCGACTATGCCCTGCCGCACACCGACCCCGCCTCGTTCGTCGCCGACCACATCGTGCCCTTGAACAAGGGCGGCGCTGATGTGCTCGCGAACAAGCAGCCCGCGCACCGGGACTGCAACAGGGCCAAGAGCGACACCGCTGTCACCGACCTCAGACGGCGGTACGTCACAGAGAGAGCGTGGGCATGAACGAAACAGAGCCAAGGGCGACACTCACCGGACCCCCGACGACAAGCACCATCTTCTACCCCGCGAACAGCGAGCACCCCGCGTTCAAGATCGTCCTCGTAGAGCAAGCAGGGGCTTGGGAAGCCGAGAGCGTCGAAATCCTCGACAGGCATCCAGTCCAGGAGCCAGACTCAGGTACGTGACCGAGAGGGCATGGGCGTAGAGCGTCCGAGTGCCCACACGCCCACGACGACAATAACAACCCGTCATCCCGGCGCAACGCCCTGACCTGGGGAAACAGAAAAATCCCTGGTGGAAACACCCACGGGGGATACCCCCCACGGTAGCCCTTCCGCACCTCGGCGGCATAGGCGGGTGCCCCCCCTTGGATTTTTCCCTTTGAAGGGAATAGAGCTTTGGCCCTTGGAAGGAGTCCGTCATGTCTCGTGGGAGCAGCCGGCATCAGGTGCTCGGGCCGGTCGCTCGGGCGGTGGAGACTGGCAGCGAGATCGACCGTTTGAACGCTTTGCAGGCGCGCTTGGCGGGGGCTATTGATGACGAGGGGACGCCGCCTCGGGATTTGGCGGCGTTGACGCGCCGTTTGCAGGACGTGTCGGAGCGGTTGGACTCGTTGATGAGCGAGAAGGCCGAGCAGGTCGCGGCGATTGTGGAGGATGAGCGGTGGGATGGCTCGGCTATCTGAGGTCGCGCGTCATCTGGTGGTCCCGGAGGGGATCGTTTCGACGGAGTGGCCTCGGGTGCGGGCGAAGTGCTCGGAGCTGGGGTTGGGTTTCGATGAGTGGCAGGACGGGCTTGGCCGGTTGATGTTCTCGAAGCGCGAGGACGGTTTGTACGCGTGCGACACGGTGGTGGTGTCGATTCCCCGGCAGGTCGGCAAGACGCATGTGATGATGTCGGCTTTGTTCGCGCTGTGTTTGCTGCGGGCGGGGTTGACGGTGTTGTGGACGGCGCACCGGGTGAAGACGGCGAAGGAGACGTTCGGGTCGATGGCGGCTCTGGCGGCGCGGGATTCGGTGCGTCCGCTGGTGGCCCAGGTTGTTCGTGGCCGTGGCGACGAGGCCGTGTTGTTTGTGAACGGCTCAAGGATTTTGTTCGGTGCTCGTGAGGCGGGGTTCGGGCGCGGGTTCGCGGATGTGGGCGTGTTGGCGTTCGATGAGGCGCAAATCCTCGGTGAGTCGGCGTTGGACGACATGTTGGCGTCGCAGAACGTGGCTGAGAACCCGTTGACGTTGTTCATGGGCACGCCGCCGCGTCCGAAAGATCCCGGCGAGGCGTTCACGATGTTCCGGCAGGAGGCGTTGGACGGGGAGTCCGAGGGCACGTTGTACGTGGAGCTGTCGGCGGATCGTGGTTGCGACGTGGAGGACCGGGAGCAGTGGCGCAAGGCGAATCCGAGCTATCCGCACCGCACATCGGAGCGGGCGATGCTCCGGTTGCGCAAAAACCTCTTGGAGGATTCGTTCCGGCGCGAGGCGCTTGGGGTGTGGGACGAGGTTTCCACGCATCAGGCGGTGGTGAAGGATTCTGTGTGGCGGGCTCTTCGGGCTGATGGCCCGGAGTCGTCGGTCAGGCCGCACGCCTTGGTGGTGGACATGTCCCATTCGCGGGAGGTCTCTGTGGGGGCGTGCTGGTTGGACGGGGATTGCGCGCATGTCGAGGAGGTGTGGGCGGGGGTGTCGGGCTCTGAGTGCGTGGAGTGGGTCGCGGCGAACGTGGGCCGGCGTGTGCCTGTGGGGGTGGATTCGGCTTCGCCGGCGTCGTCGCTCGTGCCCGAGCTTCGCCGTCGCGGCGTTCGGGTGGTGGTCACGAACGCGTCGGACATGGCCAAGGCGTTCGGGATGCTCATGGACCGGGTTGCGGCGGGTTCGCTCTCGCACGCGAACCAGGAGTCGGTGAATCAGGCGGTGGCGGGGGCGAGGCGTAGGCCGATCCGCGACGCGGGTGGCTACGGGCTGGACCGCAGGGACGAGACGGCGAACATCGCGCCGCTTGTCGCGGTGATGTTGTCGGTGCTGGTCGCGGTGACGCATGGCAGACGGAAGAGTGTTGTTTCGAGCGGTCGAGGGGGGTTCGTGCTGTGACTGTGTTCGCGGAGGCTCCTCGGGTGCGGGGTTTGACGGACGACGAGCAGCGGCTGTTGGGCCGCTTGTTCGATGAGTTGACGCGGCGCGCTGGGCGCAACCAGTCCCGCTCGCGGCTGTACGAGGGCAAGTACGCGGTGAAGCGGACGAGCACGATCCCACCGGAGTATTTCCGCATGGGGATTGTGCTGGGTTGGGCCGCGAAGGCCGTGGACATCCTGGCGCGGCGTTGCAACCTGGACGGGTTCACATGGGCGGACGGGGATCTTGAGTCGTTGGGGTCGCGCGAGGTGTGGTCGGAGAACCTGTTGGGCACCGAGTCGGACTCGGGCGTGGTGTCCTCGCTGATCCACGGCCCAGCGTTCCTTGTGAACACCGCAGGGGAGGCGTGGGAGCCGAAGGCGTTGATCCATGTCAAGGACGCGCTCAACGCGGTGGGCGACTGGAACCCCCGCGCGAGGCGTTTGGAGAACCTGTTGTCGATCACGGATCGCGACGAAGAGGACCGGGTGACCGGGTTCGCGCTGTACATGGACGGGTTGACGGTTTCCGCCGCGCGGGACTCCTCGGGCTGGGCTGTGGAGCGCTCCGACCACAAGTTCGGGGTGCCCGCAGAGCCGCTGGTGTACAAGCCGCGCGCGGGTCGCCCGTTCGGCTCGTCGCGGATCAACCGGGCGGTGATCGCGCTTTTGGAGCAGGCCACGCGCGTGGCGATCCGCATGGAGGCGCACGCGGACACGTTCTCCTTCCCGGAGTTCTGGATGTTCGGGGCGACCCTCGCGGATCTGGCGGGGGGCGAGAAGAACCCGAACCCGTGGCGGGTTCGCATGGGCCGCATCAAAGGCTTGCCCGACGACGAGGAGACCGGGGTGCGCGCGGAGGTGCATCAGTTCCCCGCCGCTTCGCCGCAGCCGCATGTGGACATGTTCGAGCACATCGCGGGGCAGTTCGCGGGGGAGACGTCGATCCCGGTGGAGTCGCTGGGGTTGGTGAACCGCGCGAACCCGACGTCCGCCGAGTCGTATATCGCCTCTCGTGAGGATTTGATCGCGGAGGCCGAGGGCGCCACCGACGATTGGTCCCCGGCGTTCCAACGCTCCTTCACCCGGGCGTTGGCGATCAGGAACGGCTTGGACTCGGTGCCCGCCGAGTGGGTCACGATAGCCCCGAAGTGGCGTTCGCCCATTCACTTGTCGCGGGCCGCGCAGGCGGACGCGGGCTCCAAGCAGCTCGCGGCGGCGCCGTGGCTCGCTGACACCGAGGTCGGCCTCGGGCTGTTGGGGCTCGATGAGCAGCAGATCCGGTTGGCGCTCTCGCAGCGCCGCCGCGCGCAGGGCTCGCAGGCCCTCGCTGCGCTCACCGCTCGGGCCAGAGGGACCGCTGATGCCGCTGGCGAGTGACGCCGAGCAGATGCGCGCCTCCCTGGTGGGGTTGTCGGGCATGTTGGAGGACGAGGCGCGCTCGCTCGCGGCGGATGACTCGGGATCTCTGGCGGGGTCGGCGGCGAAGGCGTGGATCGGCTCGCGTCTGGCTGTGGGGATCGGCGGCTTGATCGAGGAGTACGCGGGCGCGGCGCAGGCGGTCGCGGCTGACTTCTACGACCTCGCTCGGGGGGCGCTCGCTTTGCCGGGTCGGTTCACGGCGTTTGTGCCCGATCCGGGGACGTTCGGCCCGGACGCGCTGACAGGTTGGGCCGCGTCGGAGGCGACGAGCTTCACGGCGTTCGAGTCTCTGGTCGTCGGCGGGGCGAGCAGGCGCGTGATGAATGCCGCGCGGGACACGACGATGGCGAACGCTTTGGCGGACCCGCAGTGCCGGGGCTGGATGCGCATCGGGGCGGGGGAGTGCGATTTCTGCCGGATGCTCATCGCCCGTGGGGACGTGTACACGAGCGAGTCCGTGCGGTTCAAGTCGCACGACCACTGCAAATGCCAAGCGGCCCCTGTGTGGGACGAGAGCAATGTCGTGGAGCTGCGCGAGAAGTACGTGCCCAGCGCCCGGTTCAAGACCGAGGCAGCGCGGCGGCGCAACAACGAGGCCGTGAGGGCGTACCTCTCGGCCCAGTAGAGACCATCCCTGCCGCAACGGCGGGGACCGACCCGGAACGGGGAATGAATCATGTCCGAACCCATTGTCGAAGCGGCAGAGGCGCCCGAAACGGAAGCCGATGAGCCCAAGCCCAAGCAGACGGAGACGGTCGATTTCTGGAAGTCCAAGGCGCGTGATTGGGAGTCGAAAGCCAAGTCGAACAAGTCGGCGGCAGACGAACTCGCAGCGCTCAAGGACTCGCAGAAGACCGAGGCGGAACGAGCGGCAGAGAAGTTGGCGAACGCCGAGGCCGAGGCCGCGACGGTCCCGGTCAAGGTCGCCGGGGCGCTCAAGGCGCACCTGGTGGCGTTGCACGGGATCAGCGACGAGGACGCGGAGCTGTTTTTGACCGCGCAAGACCCGGAACTTTTGCTCAAGCAGGCCGCTCGTCTCGTCGGGAACCAGTCGGGCGTGAAAGGCAACAAGGTGCCCCATGAGGGCGCGAACCCCCGGCCCAAGCCGAACTCCACGAGCGAGTTCCTTGGCGCTTTGACCGGGGCCGGTTAACCACACAGATTAGGGAGAACAAAATCATGGCAGCATTGCAGAGCACGGACCTGTTCCTGCCCACGCAGATCGCGGACGGCATCGTGGAGCGGGCGAAGACAGGTTCGACGGTCGCGGCTTTGTCCGCTCAGGAGCCGATGCGTTTCGGCAAGGTCGAGATCATCACTTTCGATGACGATTTGACCGCCGAGTTCGTTGAGGAGTCCGCCCCGAAGGGCGCGGATTCCGCGAAGCCGTCGCATGTGACGGCTGTTCCGCACAAAGCGGTCGTGCAGATGCGGACCTCCGACGAGTTCAAGTGGGCGGACGAGGACTACCAGCTGGGCGTCCTCGGCAAGTACCAGGAGAAATGCGCGCGGGCTCTGGCCCGAGGCTTGGACCTCGGTTTGTACTACCGGACCAACCCGCGCACCGGCAACGCGCTCACGGCGTGGACGAACTATTTGAACGCGACGACCAAGCGCGTGGAGATCACCGCTTCCTCGCAGCCGGACATCGACTTCGAGACCGCCGCTGGTCTGGTGATCGGGGACGGTCACAGCGTCAACGGCGTGGCGTTCGACCCCAAGCACGCTTGGAAGCTCTCCACGGCGCGTTACGCGGACGGGCGCAAGAAGTACCCGGAGCTGGGGCTTGGCGCGAACCTCTCCTCGTTCGAGGGCGTGACCGCCGCTGTGTCTTCGACGGTCTCGGGCAAGGCGAAGGACGGGGACGCGACGGACAACAAGGTTCGGGCGATCCTCGGGAACTTCCAGTCGGGCATTCGTTGGGGCGTGCAGCGCAATTTCCCGTTCAAGATGCTTGAGTACGGCGACCCGGACAACACCGGGAAGGATTTGGCGGGCAACAACGAGATCTTGTTCCGAACGGAGATCGTGTACGGCTGGTACGTCTTCACCGACCAGTTCGCCGTGATCGAGGACGCGGCTGCCTGATGCCGCGTCTTAGGAATCGGGCGAGCGGGGCGGTCGTCAACGTCGATGACCGTCTCGCCTCCCGGCTCGGCCCGGACTGGGAGCCAGCCGGCGACGGCGGGGCCGACACCACGTCGCGCCCTCGGCGCAGAACGCGAGGGGCGCATGCCAGCGGTGACGATAACCCCAGCTGATCTCGCGCCGTTCGCGGTGATCGAGGAGCCGAAGGCTTTGGCGATGATCGCGGACGCGCTGGCGATGGCGCGGTTGGTCGCTCCCTGTGTTGACAAGGACGATTTCCCGTTCGCGGACGCCGCCAAGGCGGTGATCCGTGGCGCGATCCTGCGGTGGGAGGAGTCCGGCTCCGGTGCGATCTCGCAGCAGACGGCGGGGCCGTTCGGGCAGACGCTCGACACCCGATCCCCGCGCCGGGGCATGTTCTTGCCCAGCGAGATCGAGCAGTTGCAGAAGATGTGCCGCAACGCTTCAAGCTCGGGGGCTTTCTCCATCGACACGGCCCCGAACGGGGGCGGGGTGTGGCACGACGACGCGTGCAACCTCGCGTTCGGCGCTTCGTGGTGCTCGTGCGGGGCGAACCTCACCGGCGACGGCCCGCTGTGGGGCACGGCGTGAGCCTCCCGCAGCCGCACACGGTCCAGCACCGCCGCAAGACCAAGGGCGGGTACGACGATCAGGGGTACCAGATCGAGCCGGGTTTCTCGGAGCCGGTGGAGCGCCGCGTGATCGCGGTGTATTGGGAGCGGCCCGCCGAGGCGGTGGTGGGGGACTCCCCGGAGCGGGACCGCGACGAGCTGGTGGTTCTCACCGGCGAACCGGAGGCGTATGGGGACGGGGATCTCATCGAGGCCGCTGGTTTGCAGTACAGGGTGATCGGGCCGCGCGATTGGCGTATGGGGCCGTTCGGGTTCAAACCGGGCGGGGAGGTGCGGTGCGTGCGGAGGGACGGGTGAATGGGGCGCATCGACTGGAACCGGGAAGGGTTTCGGGAGCTGCGCAAAGACCCCGCTCTCGTCGCCCATTTGAAGACGATTGCCGAGGACGCGAAGCGCGACCTTGACGCGGAGCTGCATGGGGCGCAAACCAATCGCGGGCAGCGGGAAGCGTCCGGTTACCGCGCCGACGTGGCCGTGGGCCGCACGCGCGCACGGGGGTATGTCGGCACGGAGACGGCTCGGGCGATGGCCCACGAGCAGGCCCACGACTCGCTTTTGAAGTGGGCGTTCCGCAACGGCGGTCAGTCTCCGAAGAGGAAGGGTTGAGCTGTGGCGGTCTATCGGCCTCCGGTGGCGGGCGAGGTCCGCGCCCATCTCGCGCGGGGGCTCTCGGCTCGCGGCGCCTCGTTCGGGTGGTTCTCATCGAACCCGAATCCGAGGCCGACCGATGGGCGGTGGGGCGTGTGCTCGCAGATCGAGTTGCGGGACGTGCAGCGCGTGGAGTCCGAGTCGCTGTTGCGGCTGGTGGTGATCGACCCGGACGAGCGGCGCGGGGAGCGCTCGGCGTCGTTGGCGCTGGCGCTCATCGAGGCGGCGCACCGCACGGCGGCGTTCAGCTTCCACGAGCTTTACAGCGGGCCGGCCCGCTACCAAGACCCTGACGACCCGAGGGTGTTCGGGCACGTCATGAGGCTTTCCGTCACCAGGGCGGGCGAGCCGTTCGCGTGAGACGCGCGGGCGGGTGCAACACAGGAAGGAAATCGAGATGACCAACCCAACGACCCCGGCGACGGGGAAGGATTATTTCGGGTACGGGGACGTGCGGAACATTTTCAAGCCGCAACCGGACTCGGAGAAGACCGTGGGCGGCCTGTTCGTCGGCCCCAAGTTCATCGACGTCGCGGAGGCGCTGGACTTGGACGCCCCGGTGCTCGAATCGCTCAAGCAGGCCGGGTATTTGACCGTGGAGGGCATCCGCGTCAAGCAGGACCGGCCCGGCAAGGCCATCAACGCGTTCGGCGGCGACGAGCTGGACTACGGGCAGACCTCGTTCTCCCTGACGGTGGCGTTCGACGTGTTGGAGTACTTCAACGACGACGCGCAGCGCCTCGCGTACGGCAAGAACAACGTGACGGTGACCCCGGCGACCACGAGCCACGGCAAGCGCACCCTCACGAAGATCACCGCGAAGCAGTTGGACGAGGTGTCTTTGTTCATCCTCTTGGTGCAGGGCGACAAGCAGGCCCGCTACCTCGCCCCGTTCGCGCGGGTGACGGAGGTGGGCGAGGAGAAGCACGTCCACGACGAGCTGGTGTCCACGCCGCTCACCGCGCGCTGCTTCCCGTACCAGGGGGCGGTGTTGCACCGCAACGTGGACGACGGCATGAAGCTGCCCGCAGGGTTGGCCGCGTGAGCGCCGCGAAGGGCAGGGGCGCCAAGGCCGAGAAGCCCGCCCCTGTCCCCGGCGACCTGGATTTCGACTGGTCGAAGGTGTACCCGGAGGGCGAGCTGTTCGAGTACGAGTCGGGCGGGGTCAAGGTGGTGATCCCGGTCTTCGAGAAGTTCAGCGCCGACTGGTACCGCCGCAACCGGCGCCTGTCGAACGAGGAGAGGTTCTACCTGCATTTGGAGCGCTCCGCGAAACCGGAGACGTTCGAGGCGGCGGACCGGCTCAGCCACGACGGGTACGCCGCGTGGTTGACCGCCTGGGGCGAAGAAATGATGTCCCAACTGGGAAAATAGCGTGGGCGGTGGAAACGCTGCACCGGCATCCCTTCGCGGCCCGACGCGACCTGCTCGCGCTCGGGCTGCGATGGGAGAACCTGTGGGACGGCACTCTCGACGTCCTCGACGTCGCCGCGCTCGCCGTCGCCGCCCCGCCTCATTCCGCTTTGTTCCACGCGCTCACGGAGGGCTGGGACGTGAACGCGCATTTGACGGCGGATCTCGTCTACCTCTCCGAGCTGGGGCTGTGGGCGCGCACCAAGGACGCGCAATCCGATTTCCCGCGCCACAAGCCCCAACCCGTCCCGCGCCCCGGCGCGGCGCGCGAGCACGGCCCGACGCAGGCCGATTTCGAGAATTTCCACGACGCTGTAGACAGGAGGGCTCGCGGTGGCGACCAATCTCTCTGACGTCTATGTGACCATCATCCCGGAGACCCGCCGCGTCGGGGAAGCGATCCGGGCGGCGTTTCGGGACGCGGAGCGCGAGGCCAAGCTCTCCTCCGAGCGCATGGGCCGCGACTTGGACCGCGAACTCGGGGACGTGCATGTCACGGTGAAGGTCGGCGCGGACACAAAGCGCGCCAGGCGCGAGGTGGACGAGCTCAAGACGCACGGGCAGCGCGCCGGGGAGGCGATGGGCACCGCCACCGGGCTCGCGTTCGGGAAAATGTTCTCGGCGCAACTGGGCTTGGTGAAGTTCGCGTCCCTCGGCGCGGCAGGGGGCCTCGCTTTGTCGGGCCTCGGCGGCTCCCTCGCCTCTATCGTCGGGGTCGCCTCCCGCGCATCGGGGGCGTTGGCGCTGGTGCCCGCCGCCGCGATGGGCGCCGCGGCCTCGGTGTCGGCGCTCAAGCTGGGGGTGTCGGGGCTGTCGGACGCGTTCAAGGCGATGGAAGACCCGCAGAAGTTCGCGAACGCCTTGCAGAAGCTCTCCCCGGCCGCGCAAGAGTCCGCCAAGGCCGTGTACGCCCTCAAACCGGCGTTCGACAGCATGAAGAACACGGTGCAGGACTCGCTGTTCGCCGGTCTCGCCCCGCAAATCACCCAACTCGGGCGGACGTATCTGCCAGTGGTGCAGCAGGGGTTCGCGGGCGTGGCGGGGGCGGCGAACCAGGCGGGCAAGTCCGTGGCGGCGTGGGCGCAGACCCCTGAGGCGGTGGGGCAGGTCAACAAGCTTTTGGGCAACACCACGGCGGGCATGAACATCCTCGCGACCGCCGCGCGCCCAGCGGTTCAGGCGGTGCTGGGGCTCGGGGCCGCTGGCTCGGACTCCCTCCCGCGCCTCTCCCAGGCCGTCGCGGACGTGTCGAACAGGTTCGCGGGGTTCGTGAAAAACGCCTCGGAGTCGGGCCGGATCACCGAGTGGATCGACGCCGGGCTGACCTCGCTCACCCAATTGGGGCACGCCATCGGCGCGGTCGGCTCGGTGTTCGCCACCGTGTTCAAAGCGGGCTCGGCTGTGGGCGGCGGCATGCTCGGGACGATCACGCAGGTTGCCGACAAGTTCAACGACTTCCTCAAGAGCGCGGACGGGCAAGCAGCCCTGTCGGGGTTCTTCACCGGCATCAGCCAAGCCGCAGCGGCGCTCGCCCCGATCCTCGGCACGCTCGCGCAGATCGTCGGCACGACCATCGTCCCGGCCCTGTCGAATTTGGGCACCGCTGTGGCGCCCGCCCTGAACGGCATGCTGCAAGGCCTCGGGGCGGGGTTGAACGCGATCAAACCGGTGTTCGAGCAACTGTCGGGGCCGCTCTCGCAGATCGGGCAGGTCATCGGGGACGTGCTGGCGAAGACCCTCCCGATCCTCGCCCCGGCGCTGGTGCCGCTCGCGCAGGCGTTCGCGGACCTGCTCTCCGCTATCGCGCCGCTGATCCCGCCGATAGCGCAGCTCGCGTCCATGTTCGTCCAGGCCGTCGCGCCCGCGCTCTCTGTAGTCTTCCAAGCCCTCGCCCCGGTCATACAGCAGCTCATGGACGCGCTCAAGCCGGTCCTCGACCAGCTCGGCCCCGTCCTCGCGCAGGTGGCGCAGACGCTCGCGGGACTTTTGGTGCAGGCGATCCAGGAGCTTCTGCCGCCGCTGATGCCGTTGGTGAAGTCGTTCGCGGACTTCTTGGCGGCGGTCCTGCCGCTGCTGCCCGCCGTGGTGAAGGTCGCCGCCGTCATCGCGGGCGCGCTGGTCAAGGCGATGGCCGCGACCCTGCCGCTCGCGGTTTCGGTGGTCAAGGCGATGGTGGACTTCTCCACGAAGATCGCGAACTTCGTGGTGCCGTGGGTGAGCAAGCTCGCGGACGGCTTCGGGTGGCTCGGGGACAAGGTCAAATCCCTCATCGGCTGGTTCAGCGGCGTGAAGGACGCGGCGGGCGAGGCCTCGGGCTCGGTGAGCTCGTTCGCGTCCGCCACGCCCGCGCCTTTCGCGTTCCCGCAGACAAGCGGCGGGGTTCCGGGAGGCGGGGAGCCTTCCGCGCTCGCGAACCGCCTGCGCCGTTCGGCCGGAACGCCGGAGGGCATGGACCGCGCGGAGGCGGGGCGGTTGGGCCAGTCGCTCGCGGCATCGGCCACACCCGACGCCAACGGGTCGCTGCTGGCCGACGCTTCGCGCCTGCTGGCGGACTACGCGACAGGGAAGGGCGATCAGGACGCGGTGGCGCGGGCTGCGGAACTCATCGACCAGGCGTCCAAGGGCGGGGCGTATGTACCCGACTCGGACCCGCCGCCTCCTGCCGTCCCGCTGCCGCCTGTTCCGGCGCCGCTGCCGGTCCCTGCCGCCCCGGTCCTGCCTGCGCCGTCAGCGGGCAAGGGCGGCAAAGCGCCCGCGCTGGCGCCGATCACGATGGCGGATTTGGACAAG
The DNA here is from genome assembly GCF_000092825.1 of Segniliparus rotundus DSM 44985. NCBI lineage: Bacteria > Bacillati > Actinomycetota > Actinomycetes > Mycobacteriales > Segniliparaceae > Segniliparus > Segniliparus rotundus. The sequence continues at coordinate 54,201 of NC_014168.1, forward strand.
TACGACACGCCGGGGTTGGAGACCGGCGCCCCTGTGACCGTGGCGCCGGGTTCCCCGGCCCGCGCGGAACAGAGCGTGCCCGCGACGATGGGCGTGGACGTGTACACCGGCATGGGGCAGACCGGGGGCGGCTCGGGCGCTCAGCAGGGAATCGACTTCGCGCACTCCATGACCGGCACCGCGTACTCGCAGCAGGTGTTCGGGCGGATCGGCATCGACTGCTCGGGGATGGTGTCCGCGACGGTGAACGCCGCAGAAGGCAAAGACCCGTTCTCCTCGCGCATGTCCACCGTCAACGAGGGCGAATGGCTCAAGGCGCACGGCGCGGTGGAGGGGATGGGCGGTCCTGGGGATCTGAGCATCGGATGGTGGAACAAAGGCTCCTCTGGCGGCAACAACGGGCACACGGCGTTGACGCTCCCGAACGGGGAGAACGTGGAGTCCGGGGGCAGCCACGGCGTCGTTGCCGTGGGGGCGGGCGCGGCCGGTGCGGGCGACAAGCAGTTCGACCATCACATGCACATCCCGAAGGAGCTGTTGGGCTCCGTGCCCACCGCTGCGGGCTACGCGCCCGCGCTCTCGGGCGCTTCGGGGGATTGGCGCTCGCGCACCGCCGACCGCGCGGTGCAGAACGCGCAGGACTCGGTGAAAGACCACCAGTGGCGCGTGGACCAGGCCAAGCGGCGCATGATCGAGGCGAAGACGCAGCAGCAGCGCGACATGGCGGAGCACGCCCTGATCGTCGCGGAGCGCGAGCTGGCGAAGTCGCACGAGAAGCTGCGGGACGCGCAGGACAAGCGCGCGGAGACGATGGCGAAGGCGCGGCAGAAGGGGCAGCGGGGCGGTTCGGACGGCGCGGAGGACTTCGGGCACTCCCTGGTCTCGGGGGCGCTCTCCGGGCTCGGTTTGGACGGCTCGCTCTTGGACAACCCGTTGGAGTGGTCCGGGGTGAAGTGGCTCACGTCGATGGTGAACGGTTTCACCAAGCCCGCGCAGGGCCAGCAGGGCCGCTACGGCTCGGACGGGGCCGCTCTGCCCGGTTTCGGGCCCCCCGCGTCCGACCCCGCCCAACTCGCCTCGCTCGGCGCGCAGGGCCTCTCGCAAGGCTTCGGCGCCGATTCCGGCTCGCAGCCCTCCCCGGCCCAGGTGGACCAGTCGATCAACCTCACGGGCCAGTTCGGCAACCCGAACGACACGGCGCGGGCGATGCGCGCGGAGATGGACAACCGCAACCGGGCGTTCTCCATGAACGCGGGGAGGATGTGATGGCCTACCAGCGCACGGACATGACGCAGTACCCGAGCCAGCACCCGGACCTGCGGACCCCGCAAGGGGACTACCCGCCGTTCGGGCGCCCGCTCACCGAGTACTTCCAAAGCTGGGAGAACGTCCCGCCCGTGCTGCGCTCGGACCAGCTCACCGTGATCTACGTCGGTGTGCCCGACGAGCGCGGGGTGCGGGCGATGTGGCATTTGGCGGGGCCGCGCCGGGGCTTGGAGGGCGTCGCTTTGGCGACGGACCTCTCCGGGCTGGTCATGCCCGAGTTCGAGCGCGCGTGGCACGAGTCGGCGTGGATGACCGGCGCCGTGCCGGGGCATTTGTCGTGGCCCAAGCGGCTCTTGAACCTCGGCGTGCATATCAGCGCGCCGCGCCTGCCGAGGACGATTCTGGCGGCGGACGGGCGCCTGGAGCGGCTGGTGGCGTCGAGCAGCGCTGACCGCTACCGGTTGACGCACCAGTTGTGGTGGAACTCGTTCTCGATGGACGCGGACGGCGACCTTTTGTGCTTCACCCGCACGACGGGCTTCCGCAATCTCAAGGTCCGTCTCGCGAAAGCCCCTGCCGGGACGTTGGAGACGGACCCCGCCGCGTTCGGCAACAACCGGATCACCGTGGATCTGCCCTTGGTCGCCTCGGACCCGTTCTTCGCTTCGCCCGCCTCGATGGGGACGTGGCGCAACAACGAGGACACCGCCACGCCGCTGGACGCGTTGGAAGAATTGGTGCGAAAGGTGATCCCGGACGCGGACTTCACGTTCGCGAAGACCGCGCTGGCTCTGGTCGCGGAGGCGCTGGGCAACCTGATACCGGGCATCGACGTGGGGCAGGGGCATATCGCGGTTCGCAACGACGGCGACGTGCCGGCGTGGCCCGAATACGTGATCCACTCCGGGTCCGGGGGGTTCTGCTGGCTCCCGGACGGGGACCGGATGGTGATGCTGCCGAGGCTGTTGCCCACGGACGGGAAAGTGCTCGTGTCCACCGACCCCTCCAAGAAGACCTTCACCGCTGAGAACGAGCCGGTGGACATCGGGTTCTTGGGCGTGGTGGCCCGCTCGCAGTTGTTGGACCTGGTGCTCAAACCGTTCTTGGAGGCCACGGAGCCGTTGTGGCGGCGCGGCGCGGAAGTGTTTTTCACCAAACCGATCCCCCCGAAGACCACCGTGCAATTGCCGGTGCGGCACTCCAACGAGAACGCCGTCATCACCGCCCGCGTCCCGCAACGCCACTACGGGCCGGGGATCTGATGCCGTCCTGGGCCGTCTCCCCGGAGTCTCTGGCCTCCACGGCGCTCTCCGTGATGACCACGCTGGTGGTGGGACCGGAGGACGACGGGGCTCCCCGCTGCGATTATTTGAAGCTCTCGGCGCGCAGGGACGCGCGCCTGGCGCAGCTCTCGCAGGCGCCGATGGTGCGGATTTGGGACCACCAAATGCGTCTTGTGGGGCAGGTGCAGGTGGAGTCCTTGAGCGCGGACGAGCTGCTGCGCGACACCGGGACGTGCCAGTTCCGGTTCCCGTTGGACTCGCATGTGGCGCGGTGGCTTCGCAACGGTCGCCGCCCGGACTCGGACGTGCATGTGACCATCGACCCGATTCCCACGGAGCGGACGTGGCGGGACCGTTGGGGCGGCAAGGCGTCCTTGGTGTCGTTCATTCGCGCCGAGGACGGGCGGGAGTGGTGCGAGGTGAAAGCCGCGCACCACTTCGAACATTTGAAACATATTATCTATAGGAATAATCCAATTACCCCACCGGAGGCGCAGGGGGTCAGGTTTTGGCTTCTGCCTGGGCCGACCCGGAGCGTCGTGTACTGGACGACGCTGCTGGCATTGGCGCAACAGTTTTTTCCGCCCCTGACCTTGGTGGACTCGTTCGCGGACCCGCTGCGGTGGGCGACGATCAACCCCCTGGATCTCTCCCCGTTGAACTGGCCGGTGCAGCCGCAGTTCGTCAACCCCTTGCTGGATCAGTCGATGTTCACGGTGCTGACCGCCTCGTTCCAGAACGCGCACGCCGCCACCGCCGATGTGCTCAAGGCGTCGGGCTGCCACATCCGCGCCTACACCTGGCTCCCCGAGGACAAGGACTCCCCGCACCCGGAGCTGGAGGCGCTGATCGGACCCTTGGCGCGCCCGTCCCGCGCGTGCGTGGTGCTGGCCTGCGAGGATTTGTCCGGGGTGACGGGGCCGACCGGGACGATATTTGACTCGGTGCTCTCCTTCGGCGCGAAGCTCTTGGACGACTCGTTGACCGAGGTGCTGCTGCCGCTGGATCTGGACGGGGACGGGCGCACGGACCCGTTCTTCCGCGCGCTCACCCTCACCGCGCCCGCTCGCCCGAAGGTGGTGTTCCGCGACGGCGACCAGACGGGGGTGATCGAGTCCAGCTATTCGCACGCCCCCGCGACCGCGCACACCGTCTCGACTGGGAAGGGCTCGCCGCCGCTGCTGAACGACGGGATTTCGTTCGGGGTCAAATATGGCTTGAGCCGTTTGCAGGATCTTTTGCAGGGCGGGCAGCTCGGCGGCACCTGGCAGGTGCCCGGCACACCGGGTTTGGACGAGCTGTACCAGGGCCAGCTGAGCAACCGTTTTTTGACGCACAAGGCGTGGACGGACGCTCTGCGGGCGTTGCGCTCGGGGGACTACGCCTACATCGCCGCGCACGAGCAGTCCGCGGTCGGGTACAGCGTGGCGGGGGCCTTGGCGATCCAGTCCGGTCTGCACAAGAACCGGCCCCGCACCACCAAGCACGTCCGCGTCCGCAACGGCGCCCCGCACTGGGTGGGCCGGGACTACACGCTGGGCACGCGCGTGCTGCACGAGCACGGCGGGGTGCTGTTCGCGGACCAGACCGGCGCGTTGGGCATCCGCATGGACCCGGACGGGCTGGTGACCAGGCCGGTGCAGATCGGGGAGGACGACGACGAGGAGAACCCCGTGGCGTCGGCGTTGCGGGCGGTGCAAGGGATTTGGGGCGCCATCGGGGCGTTCGGCGGCGCGGACGGGGGCATTTAGTGGACGACGAGGAAGAGGTCAAGGCGCTTGAGGCCGCGTGCCGCGCGGTGCCGCTGGCGTCGGGGGCGGTGCTGGATCTGCGGCTGTTCGCGAAAGAGATAGCCGAGCATCTGTTCGCGGAGGGCTGCCGCAAGAGAGCCGAGCGGGTGGAGCGGGAGTTCCCGGAACGGTTCCTCGCGGTCCCGGACAAGTTGTTGGGCGGCTGGTCGCAGCCGTGCGAAGTGGTGGACAAGAGATCGGAGGAACGCTGATGGCCGATGTGCCGCAGCCGGGGGACAAGGTGTATATGTTCTCGGCGGACGCGAGGATGGACTTCCAGGGGATCGTGCTCGACCCGGACGTGCCGTTGAACATGGCCGCGACCATGCAGATGGTCGGCATGAACGGGGTGGTGACCTTCCCGGTGCTGGTGGGGCGGCAAGGCCCGCCCGGGGTGGACCGCCCGATCATCAAATTGATCTACGACCCGCAGATAGACGACGCCTCGAAGCTGCCGCAGCTGACGAACACCCCCGAGGACGTGCAGAAGGGGTATGTCATCGGTTCGCTCTGCCACTGGTGGGACGGGCGGCAGTGGCGGGGAATCCAACTGGGCGTGCCGGGGCCAAGTGGCCCGGTGCCGATCATCTCGTGGTCGGTGGTCTTGTTGGACCCGGACGGCTCCGAGGAGTCGAACGTGAAGGTCACGGGCTCGGACGCGGCTCCGGGGGTCCAGTTGCGCCTCAAGGTGCCCAAGGGTCCGAAAGGCGATTCGGGGAGCATCCGCCTTGCGAGCGACTACGACGACGCGACGCCGCCCGCTGTCGGGGACCTGCTCACGTGGACCCCGGAGAAGAAATGGGCGCCGCGATCTTTGGGCAAGGAGGACGTGGCCTATTACACGGTGCCGCAGAGCCAGTTCAAGGCGCAATCGCTGGTGGTGGGCGCGAACGTCCCGGTCGGGTCGTTCACGATCCCCAAGCAGTCCTTCGACTGGAAGCCGTGGGTGTCGGGGTGCGTGAAGATCACCGGGGCGGAACTGGACTTGGACCCGTTCTCCTCGCGCATCGAGGTCCGCAAGGACTCGATGGACGGCCCGTTGTGCGCGGTGGGGTTCGGGACGCCCACGACGATGACCGTGGTGTCGCCGCATTTCTCCTCGCCGGGCAACAAGACGGCGGCGGTGAACGCGAACAACGACGCGATGCGCTGCGAGGCGGGCAAAGACGCGGTGTTCCACGTCGTGATCGCGATGGATCAGGGCATCGGCGGGGTGTACTCGTACAACCCGGACTGGACGGAGTTCCATGTCGAGTGCAAGCGGGTGAACTAGGGTGCCGCGCGCGCATCAGACGGCCCCGGTGGAGATCGACAAGAACCCGGAGCACCGGCTGGGGGTGAACGCCCACAAAGACCCTGTCGATTTGCAGAAGATCGCGCAAATGCAAGTCCAAGGCTTGCTGAACGCGATCAAGCTGTTCACCGGGCTCGACCTCGCGGACCCCGGCAAGCTGTTGGAGTCCGTCGTCAGCGGCGCGGCGGGGTTCGCGGGCGCGGTCCTGAACGCTTTGACTTCGGCGCTCGGCTTCGATTTGTCGGCCAAGCTCCGCGAGTTCGAGCAGGCGCTTGAGGAAGTGCCGGTGCTCGGGGACATCGTGAAGGCCCTCACGGGCAAGGCCGGGGGCGCGGGGGATTTGGAGGCGTGGGCGCAGTCGTTGCCCGCGCAAGCGGAGCAGGCCGCGCACGACGCGATAGCGCAGGTGAACACGCTCGTGGGGGAGTTGGCGCACGGCGCGGAGACGGTCGGGCAGACCCTCGCGGACACCATCGGGTCGGTGGTGGACCTGCTCGCGGGCACGCACCAGCAGACCCAGGACAACACGGCCGCGATCACGGCTTTGTCAACTATCGCCCCGACGAACGTGGTCACCAGTTTGGCGTCTTCGACGGACCCGAACGACATCCCCGCCTTCGACCGGATCCTGATGGTCCCCATCGCGGCGACGGCCTCGGCGGGGGCGCACACCCACACGTACAGCAGCGGCGGCACGGGCCAAGGCACCACCTCCACGGCGGGGGCGCACACGCACGCCATCGGCTCCGACGCGTGGGGGTACGCCCCGGAGGACAAGGAGCTGGTGCTGGTCTTCATCCGCTCCGACCGCAAACAATCGGTGAACGCGGTCAAGGTCATCACCGCCGTGACGGGCTGGTCCCTCGGCGGCGTGAGCACCGTGCAGTTGAGCCTGCACGCCTACAGCCAGCCCGACGCGGCCCTGAAACTGTTGGCGACCACCAGCAACCAGAAAGACGTCATCACCACCGCCGCGCAGGAGTACGCCATCGGGCTCGGCAGCACCTTCGACGTGCTCCCCGGCCACGTCCTCGCGATCGGCGTGTGGCAGCAGGTCAACCTCTTCGGGGCCACGCGCAAGCTCGCCGGCATCCCGCAAGTGGGGGTCAAGCCCCGCACCGGGGCGCCGGTCAAAACGATCCTCGGCAAGATCACCGGGCAGTCGTCCATCCCGGCAACGATCAAGCTCTCCGACGTCGCGTGGAACTACAACGCCGCCGTGTGGGGGGCCTTGACGCTCGCCTGAGCGTGTGCGGCTCGCGCCGCAGACGGGCAATCGCCGCATCGCGGCGCGGAAGGAGAAAAAGATTATGACGGATCCGTATGGGCTGCCGGTCGGCTCGGACGTGCGCCAGGGCGCGCGGGGGTTCCCCGAATGGGTGTACGCGCTCGGCGCGGCGTTCGGTTTGGACGCCTCCACGTATCCGGGGCACCAGGAGCGCGCGGGCCTCAACCAGGGGATCGACTGGTGGCCGAAAGGCAGAGCGGACATGACGGGGGCCTCCTACACCCCGGCGCAGCGTTTGGCGTTGGGGCGGTTCGCCCTGTGGGCCGGGACTCAGCCGGGGGTGGAGCAGGTGATTTGGTGCGACCCGGTTTCCGGGGTGAAGACGGGGTTCTTCATGGGGGAGCGGGTGGGTCCGGGCACCGCGCAGCCGGGGTACTACCGCGACGACTGGTCCGGGCACACCGGGCACGTGCACACCAGGATTGTGCGGGCGCTCGCAGCGCCCGACGACATCGGACAGGAAGGGAACAGCATGCCTTTGTGGGGCGTGGACATCAGCAACAACAACGGGGCCGTTGATCTGGCGCAGGTCAAAGCGGAAGGCTTCGATTTCGTCGCGGCGAAGGTCACCGAAGGCACGGGGTTCAAGGACTCGTATTGGCCGCGCAACCGGGACGCCGCGCGCGCCAACGACCTGATCCTGATCGGCTACCACTACGTGCGGGACGGGGACGCGGAGGGTCAGGCCGCGAACCTCGCCGCGCACATCGGGGACACGAGCGTGCCGGTCGCCCTGGACTTCGAGTCCGGCTCCGGGGGGTACGCGAACTTCCAGGCGGTGAAATCAGCGGTGGAGCGGCGGGGGATGCGGGTCGCGCTCTCCTACATCCCGCGCTGGTACTGGCAGCGGATCGGCTCCCCGGACATCTCGGACGCGCCGGGGTTGTGGGCGTCGGCGTACGTGAACGGGACGGGCTACGCCTCCGTGCTGTATCCGGGCGACGAATGGTCGGGCTGGCAGCCCTACGGCGGGGGTGAGCCGAAAATCTTGCAGTTCAGCTCAAGCGCCCACGTCGCCGGGAAGAGCGTGGACGTGAACGCCTTCCGGGGCGCCCGTGAGGAGCTGCTGTCTTTGTTGGGCGCCACCGCTCCCGCGCAGCCCACAGCGAGCCTCGACCAGTTGGTGCTTGACCAGCTCGTCGGGCCGGGATTCCACGGTTGGCCGCAGCTCGACAACAAGTCCGTCGTGGACTTCCTCGCCTCGTGGCGCGAGGAGCAGCGCACAGCGAACAAAGCCATGGCGGACGCTTTGGCGCTTCTCCTGAAAGGAACAACCCAGTGAACGTGATATCCCTCCCCTACAAGTGGCGCGTCGCCCTCTACCAGGTGCTCAAACTCGCGAGCGCCGCTGTCGGCGCGTTGTTCGTGATCGCGCCCTTGTTCGGGTGGGAGCTGCCGAACACGAAACTCGACGCCCTCGACCAACTGGTATTCGCCGTCGTCAGCCTCTTGGGGCTCGGGGCGGGTTCGGTCGCTACAGAGCACGCGAAGATCTCCACGGACGGGCCGCTCCCGGACCCCCGCGCCCAGGCGCCGCAACCGGACCCTATGGCGGTCGCCGCGCAAACCGTCGCAATGACCATTGAGGGCGTGCTGGCACAGTTGGAGCGCTTGGCGAAGCCGCAGGGCGAGTGATGCTCAAACAGATCCTCGCGGACATCGCGCCTCTCGGGCCGACAGGGCTCCTCTCTGTCATGGTGGTGTTGATCATGACCGGGCGCATGCTGCCCTTGCGGGAGGTGCGGCGGATGGAGCAGATGCTCAGCGAGCACATCGCGCGGCTTGAGCGGGCCAACGCGATTCAGGCCGAGACCATCGAGCAGCAGCACGAGACGGTGCGGGAGCTGATGGAGGGAGCGCGCCTGTCCACGGATCTGGTGTCCGCGATGAAGACCTCGGGGGGCGTGTGATGCGTTGGCCGTGGCAGTTGCGCGAGTCCGTGGAGTTCGACGGCGAGGATTTGGACCGCAGGGTGCGTGAGGCGCAGCACGCGAAAGACCGCGCGGACAAGCTGCGCGAGGAGGCCGCGCCGCTGGTCGCGCTCGCGCGCCGCCAACGGCGGGAGAACGGTTTCGGCGCGGCCGTGGAACGGACGATGAGGAGACGGCATGCGTAGCAGGGAATCAGCTGTCGGCGCGGCGTCGGCCGCAGCGGTCGCGGCGGCGTCTTGGCGCTGGCTGGGATGGGGCAGGGTGGACGACGCGCTTTTGACCGCAGCCGCCCTCGCGTCGGTGCTCTTCAGCCTCATGTACTGGCGGCAGGCCCGGGGATACATGAACCGCGCCGGGAGGGCCGTGCTGTGGGTGTTGGCCGCTCTGTCGGCGGTGTTGGCGCAAAACACCCTCAGCGTGTGGACCGAGCAGGACTACCCAGGCCGCGATCTCGTCCGCACAGTCCTCTACGGGGCGCTGCTGTTCACCCTCGCCCGCCTGACCGCCACCGCCCTCGCGTACCGCAAGAAACACTAAGACCGTCTACACTCTCATCCGGCCGCGCGCCCGTCCCTCATCCATAGGGCGCGCGGCCCTCACACACCAAGGGCTTTCCCGTGGCCGCTATGCGGTGATGTTGAACAGCCAAGGGCGCTTCTCGTCTCAGTGGTGGAGGATTGATAAGAACGCTGCGGGGATGCTGATGTAGAAGACCGGCCAGCCGAAGTAGAAGACCATACCGGCCAGCGAAGCCGCTATGACACCTCTTCCGGCGTTCCGCCATCGCTCATCGACCCTGAACAGATAGACGCCGACTCCGAGCGAGACAAGGAGGATGAACCCGAATTTTGATTCCAGGGTGAACCCCAGGAGTATGAGTGTCCCGCTGGCGAGCAGGCACCAGAAAAAGCTAATGGGGCTGTCCGCTGGTGGTGTCTTCTCGGTTTTTGTCTTGTCGTTCAAAATGTCACGTTCTCTCTCAGCACGGCAAGCGCGACTGGCACGATAAGGCATCCGATGGCCGCGCCACGCCATAGAGGGGTTCTCTTGATCAGGGGCAGCAGCAACCCCGCGCAAGCCATGATCAAGCATGTCATGATCAGCGCGGGTCGTTGGCTTGCCGCTTCATGCGGAAGGAAGTAACGGATCAGCGAGTACAGGATCTCGCAGACTGCGGTCAGGATAGGAGCGCTCCATGTCGCGGCGTTCCATGACACAGCGGGGAATCTTATAGTCGGCATCAGTTCACCACTGAATATGTGTCGCGTCTTTGGTGGAGAAGAGGGCGAGGAACATTCCGGGGATCGTGTAGAGAAACAGCCAAAAAACATATCTGAGCAGCAAAGCGGAGACTGTCGCGGCCAACATGCCCATACCGATTTTTCTTTGCTTACCGGTTGTGAGCGACATAGCGAGTCCCGACAAAAACAGAATCAGCACTGTTGGCACGTACCAAGCCATATGCAGGGCGGCGACCGCCATAAGCGCTGCGGACGTCAAGACCAGGGCCGCGAAACTTTCCGGGCCGTGAAGCCGCTGGGCAGGTGCTGTGTCGTCGCTCTCGCGGTCTCGCTGGTTCATTGCGTCAACCACACGAACCAGGCCAACACGAAGGGCACCCCGAATATGCCCAACGCCACCCCGCGCGCGGTAGGGGTCCGAACGAAGACCCACAACAACAGGGACAGCGTTGAGACGATGCCGCACAAGAGCGGGAATGTTAGGGACTTGCTCCCTGGCGGCTGCAAATTGACCAGGAAGGTTATCGCCGTCAAGCAAGCGCATACTGCCACGGGCGCGCTCCACGTCGCAGCCGCCCACGACACAGCGGGGAGTTTTATGGATGGCATCAGATGTCTCCCCTCATCGCTGGAGGTTGTTGCGGCGCTACCGGGTTGAGCTGTGGCGGCGAGTCCCCATCCTCTGGGGCGAGGGTCATGGACTCGTCGGGAACGGGAACCTGCGGTCGATTGCTCGGGATGCCGGGGCCATCCCACTGCAAGCCGGGTTGATACTCCTGTATGGAACCCGTCGGGCCATTGCCGACAGGGTGCGATTTCGGCAGATTTTCCATAGGGCCGAACTCGCTTCCCGTCGCCTGATAGGCGTATGCGGTCGTTGTCGTGCCGTTCCTGTCTTGGTAGACCTCCATCGAAGGGTAGTCGCCCACTTGCCCGTCAATGTGGACCCCGTTCGCTGTCGGTGTCAAGGTGATCTCGCCGTTGACCGACAGGCCAGCAGCATGCGAGAAGAAGGGCGCCAATGGGTTGGTCGCGTCGTAGTGGATGCGCACACGTCCGTCCGTTGTTTGCTGCACGTCAATAACGGGGTCTTGCACTTCCGTTTTTCCTTGGATATCGACTGATGGGTTTTGTCTGGCGGCGACGACGCCGTTCTCGTAGTCGATGTACAGGGACACTCGGGTCTGGCGCGGGTCGAATTGTTCTTTCGGGCCGCGCGCGTCCCCAAGGTCGTTGGGCATGTTGAACACGTCTGTGGCGGGGATGTACAGGCCGACCCGGACGATTCCTTGGCCGGGGACGGCCTTGATGCGGCCGACGTCGACGCGGGCTGGCACGCCGTGGTTGCGTCCGACCATGCTGTGGGTGTCCATGATCGCGGCCATCTTCCAGTCGGCGTCGCTCTGCGGAAGCCTGCCGTACACATGCTGGAACTGGTCCGGGTCCACGCCGTGGTGTGATCCACGATCCGGGATTTCGCCGGGGTCTTGCTTGAACGGCTCGAATTTGTCCGCTTCTTTCTTCACGCTGTCGAGTTGGTCGCCCAGTTCCTCAGCGAGGTCTTTGTCTGCGGCGAGTTCTGCGGCGTTCAGTTCGTCGGTGGTCTCGTATTGGAGGGCGGATTCGCGGGTGGCTTGGGCGTGGGCGTGCAACGCCGCTGCGGCTTCTTGTGCGTTGATGTGCTGGTTGGTGATCGCGGCCATGAACGCCGCGATGAACGGGGCTCCGATGGGGCCGAGGGCTGTTGTCATCATGCCCTGGAAGACGCTGGGGTCGAACGCTATGGTTCCGTCGAGCATGAGCGCCATTTGTTCTGTCTGCTCGGCGTGCGCGAGCATGGTTTCTTGGCTCGCGTTCAAGGGTTGGCCCATGATGCTCCGATTCCTGTACAGGGGATTGTGAGTGGACTGTAGCATTCCGGTGGGATTCCAAAAACGCGAAGGCTGTGTCCGTTCAGCCCGCTAAGGCCACGGTGAGCTTGGTTTCTGCTCCTCTGAACGGATTTAGCCGACTCACGGCCTCGGAAGTTTTATGGGTCGGCACCTGTGTGTATTGCGCCGTTGTCGAGATCGAGGCGTGGCGCATGATCTCTTGCACGACCCGTATGTCAACGCCTTCGTCTAGGAGGGTTGTTCCTTGCCAGTGCCGCAACTGGTGCGGCGTGGCTCTGACCCCGGCTCTGCGCATGGTGAGGCTTATCGTCTGAGACACCGATTTGCCGCTGATGTGCATTCCGGGCCAGCGGCTATCACGGGGGAACCACCAGCCGCGCTCGGGCATCGTGGGTGCGATTGCCTGCAAAATCGGGTGCAACGGGACGAGGCGTTCCTTGTTGCCTTTGCCCAAGACTCGGACGAAAACGCCGTCCACAATGTCTTCGCCGCGCAGTTTCGCGATCTCGAAGGCCCGTAGGCCCGCGAGACAGTACAGGAGCACCATGAGCCGGGTCCGTTTGCGGTTCACGGTCTCAAGGAGGCGTGCCAAGTCTCTGTCCGAGACGGGCCGGGGCGCGCGGTCGGGGTATCGCACGGTGCCGACCTTCACCATGGGGTCGTCTGTCCGGTGCTCATGGACTTGTAGCCATTTGAACCAAGCTTTGAGGTATTGGGAGTAGGTCGCAAGGCTGGATTGGCCGAGGCTGGACTGCTGAGCGAGCCACCGTGCCACGTCTAGGGCGCTCGCTTGGCTTGGCTCGATCCCGATGGAGCTGGCGAATGACTTGATGACACGTATCCTTTCCGTGATCGTCCGTTGCGAGAGCCTGCGGGCGAGCATGAAAAGTTCCCACTCTTGCACGAGCAGCATGGCTACGTTGTGTGCGTGGTGGGTTCCGGCGACGTTGACGGGGGACAGCACGGCGGGAATATTAGCGTCCGTTAAGGAGCTATTAACCTCTTGTTGACCTTGGTTATCTATCCGAGACGGACAGGGTGCGGATTTTTTATCGTCTTGCAGAGGGTGGGGGACCGCTCGCAGTCGGCGCTCATTCTGTCGGGGTGCCATGGTCGTTCCTTGTTCGGGTTTGCCAACATCGGCAGGTGGGGTATTGTTGGTGCTCGCGCTGCGCGCAGCGCGGATGCCTCTATAGCTCAGTTGGTAGAGCAGTGGACTTTTAATCCATGGGTCCTAGGTTCGAGTCCTAGTGGGGGCACAAGATAAATCCGCTGTTCAGAGGCTTTTTCCGGTTTGCTCGCTCGCATACCGCTTCGCCCCATGCCGTGTTGATTCGTTGGCGCTCATGCCGCTGTCCTCGCCTTCTTGAAGTTCCGTAGGTCGATTGGCGAACATACGGACTTGTAATCCGCAGGTCCTCGGTTCGAGCCCGAGAGGGGGCACCACGAGCGGCTCCGAAGATCCAGGGCCGCTTCGCCGGGAAACCGAAACGCGCGTCGACGTGCTGAGATGTTGTTCGTTCGGTGGCTTCACGCGACGAGCGCGGCTCTCGGGAGTCGCTCGTGTGACTTGCGGATTTGGCTCGCTGAGAAGGTCCTCCACATGGTCTGGGCCATGCCAGGCAGGGGCTGTCGAAGGACAAGTCGTCTTTGCGCAGAGAGTGCGATGATGGTGCAGTTACAGTCCCCTTCGAGGGGGGGTTGTCCGAAGATTTCTCGTCGCGATGCCTGGTTCATCGCCGTAAGATCGCTGCCAAACGTATGACTCCCTCAACGCCGAAGAATCGAAACCAGATGACGAACTGCAGAGACGACGCACCGCTTCGGTGGTGCAGGCTATGAGCACAGCGCCTCCGTTCGCTGTCAACGTGAGTCAGCGCGATGCTCTCGCCGACCAGGGGAAGGCACGGGGACACAGGCTGTGTTCGCTCTCTATTGTCACGGACCTCGCCATGCCCGCCTTGTTTTTCTGGATAGGGCGACACGAGCGAAACCTGTCTCTCGCGGCCGCTGCGTCTGGGACCGCCGCGCTGCTCTCAGCGGGCATGTTGTTCGAGTATTCCGCCTGGCGTCGGCCATGCTTTCGAGCATCTGGAGAACGTCTTCACCATCAACCGGCCACAAACCTTCCTGCCAGAAGACGGATCAGAGTACAAGCCAGGCAATGACATGATCGACTGGCTGATCGCCAAATGACCGATTTCGCCCTACCTCTAGGATTGCACTTCCATATGACACTGGAGGCTGAATGACCTCGCTCGCCAGATCGATCGCGCCGCTCAAGGGGCGCGACTACCGACTGCTCTTCCTCTCTTGCGTCATCAGCATGCTCGGTGACGGAGTATGGCTGGTCGCGGTTCCTTGGCTGGCGATCCAGAACGGCGCCGACTCAGCAGGGGTTGGCGCCGTGGTCGGAGCCGAGTCCGTGGGGCTCATATGTTTCGTGCTCATCGGCGGCGTGCTCACTGATCGTTTTTCCAGAAAGCTTGTGGTCGGGTGGTCGCATTGCGCGAGCTTCATCGTCCTCGCCGCCTTGGGCGCCATCACCGTCACCGGAAGCATGCGACTATGGCATCTAGCGTTGTCGGCGTTTCTGCTCGGAGCCGCCGCAGCGATCAGCGGACCCGCAACTGACGCTCTCGTGCCCGACATCGTTCCGTCAGACGACCTCCATGCGGCGAACGCGCTGGAGTCGATGGCACGCTCGGTGGCCTTACGGATCGCTGGGCCGACGCTCGGAGGACTCCTTGTCGCGCTCCTCCCGTCCGTCTCGGTCATCGCCGTGAACGCGGCGAGCTTTTTCGCGGCTGCCTGCTGTGTGGCGCTGTTGCGCACCGCGCGCGCGAACCCCGCTGCATCCGCAGAAACGGAAGCAGGCGGGGAGACGAAAGTCTCTGGTCGGCAGTTCTGGCGCTACCTCTACGGCGAGCGCTGGCTCTGGGTGCTCATCCTCTGGGCCGGGGTGCTGCTACTCCTGCAAACAGGGCCGAGACAAGTGCTCCTCCCCCTCCTTGTCCATGACCGCTTCGACAAGGGAGCCAGCTCGTACGGCATCCTCATCGCGGCATCCGGAGTCACCGCGATCCTGGCCTCGCTCTACATCGGGTCACGTGCGCTGCCGCCGAACTATCCACGACGCATGCTGCTCGCATGGATGGCCGGGGCTGTGCCGCTGGCCGCGATGGTCTTCGTCCCTTCGTTCTGGTGGCTGCTGCCGCTGATGGGCGTGTATGGCTTCTTCTCCACCATCGGCAACGTGTACTGGTTCACGCTCCTCCAAATCCATGTGCCCGACGAAGTGCGTGGACGAGTGATTAGCGTCGATTGGTTGGGGTCTCTCGCGCTCGTGCCCGCCTCGGCGGTGCTCGCGGGTGCGAGCCAAAGCCCTACCTACGCCACATCATTATTCGTGCTCGGCGGGACGCTGCCAGTTCTCTTCACAGCAGTGCTTCTTGCCCGAGTGCGCATGCCCGAGGCCAAGAGTGCTGAGACGGCAACTACCAAAATGTTCGAAGACGGTGTGGTCGTGAGTTGACGGCGATCCGTAGACGTTTTGCTGCAGGCTTGCAGTCGTCCGGTTCGCATCAGTAACCACAAGAAGACAGCTCACGAGCAAGCTTTCATAAGCCAGCTACTCCTCTGCGTTATTTCTGGTCCGGTGCAGCCGGTAAGAACACCCAGGACGACCGCGCTATGCTCGTGCGCAGCGCCATCAGCGCGCGCCGGATGGATCGGAGGAACGATGAGCGCATTCGGCGCGGAGGCGGTGGCTTTCCTGCTGCTGCTCGCGGTGTTGGTGTTCGCGGTCGCGCGTCCGAAAGGGCTGCCGGAGGCGGCGGCGGCGGTCCCTGCCGCTGGGCTCGCGGTCCTCGCGGGGACGGTGTCCTGGTCGGAGGCGGTGGCGGAGTCGGCGGGGTTGTTGCCGGTGGTGGGTTTTCTGGCGGCGGTGTTGGTGCTGGCGGAGCTGTGCGACGCGGAAGGCGTGTTCCGGTATTGCGGTTCGGTGATGGCGCGCGGGGTGGCGGACCCGGTCGGGTTGTTCGGCCGGGTGTTCCTGGCGGCCTGCGCGGTGACGGCGGTGTTGAGCCTGGACGCGACGGTGGTGCTGCTGACTCCGGTGGTGTTCTCCACGGCGGCCCGGCTCGGTTTCCGCCCGAAGCCGCACGTCTACGCGTGCGCGCATTTGTCGAACACCGGCTCGTTGCTGTTGCCGGTGTCGAATCTGACGAACTTGTTGGCTTTTTCCGCGTGCGGCTTGAGTTTCGCGGGCTTCGCGGGGGTGATGGCGGCGCCGCAGCTCGCGGCCGTGGCGGCGGAGTACGCGGTGTTGCGGTTGTTCTTCTCGAAAGATTTGGCGGGTTCGGGCTTGGCGGGCGCTGTGCCCCGGGGGCAGGAGGAGCCGCAGGGGCAACGCGCTCCGGTGTTCGCGTTGGCGGTGCTGGGATGCGTGTTGGCGGGTTTCGTGGCGGTGCAGGCGGCTGGGGCGAGTCCTGCGTGGGCGGCGCTGGCCGGGGCGGTGGCCCTCGGGGTCCGCTCGCTCGCGGCGGGCCGCACCAGTGTCGCGAAGATCGCTGGTTCGGCGCAGCCGCTGTTTTTGGTGTTTGTGCTCGCGTTGGGGGTGGTGGTGCGCGCTGTGGCGGACAACGGGCTGTCCGGGTTGTTGTCACGGACGTTGCCCCACGGCGAAGGCCTGGCCGCTTTGGCGGGGTTCGCCCTGGTGGCCGCGTTGGTTTCGAATGTCATCAATAATCTTCCAGCGGCTTTGGCGCTGGTGCCGCTGGCGGCGGCGGCGGGGCCGGGCGCGGTCCTGGCGGTGCTGCTCGGGGTGAACATCGGCCCGAACCTCACCTATGCGGGTTCGTTGGCGACGTTGCTGTGGCGGCGGGTCGCGCAGCGCAACGGGCATGCGGTGCGGTTGCGTGAGTTCACGCGTTTGGGGGCGTTGTCCACCCCGGCCGCGTTGGCGGCCGGGGTGCTCGGGCTGTGGCTTTCGCTGCGGGTCGGGGGTGTGCGATGACGGCTGTTGCGTCTGCGCGCACGGTGCGGGGGTTGGACGGGCTGGTGTTCTTCCTCGCGGATGTGCAAAGCGGGTTGGGCCCTTTCCTCGCGGTGTATCTGGCTTCGCGGGGTTGGGACGAGCAGCGGGTCGGGATCGCGCTGACGGTCGGGGGTCTTGCGGCGATCGTGTTCCAGGCCCCGGCGGGGGCGCTGGTGGACCGGCTTCGCGCGAAGCGGGCGTTGACGGCGGCGGCGGTCGCGGCCTTGGCCTGCGCGGCGCTCGCGGTGGCTTTCGTGCCCAGGTTTTGGCCGGTGCTGGGGGCGCAGGCGGTGATCGGCGCCGCTGGCACGGTGTTCGGCCCGATGATGTGCGCGCTGGCGCTGGGGGTGGTCGGCCCCGCCGGGTTCGACCGTCGGCAGGGCCGCAATCAGTCGCTGAACTCCGCTGGCAATGTGTTCGCGGCGGTGTCCATGGGTTTGCTGGGGTATTACGTCTCGAATCGCAGCGTTTTCTTTTTCGCGGCGGCGTGCGCGGTGCCGGTGTTTTTGTCGTTGCGCGCCATCCGCGCGGAGGAGATCGACCATGCGGCGGCGCGTGGTTCCGCGCCGTCGGCCAGCGGTTCCGGCGGGAGCCGGGGCATGTTCTCCGACTGGCGGCTCGGCGTGTTCTTAGTGTGCGCGGTGATGTTCCATTTCGCGAACGCGGCGATGCTGCCGCTGCTCGGCGAGCGTCTCGCGAAAGGCCAGGGGGCGAGTTCCATGATGTTCATGTCCGCCTGCGTCATCACCACGCAGCTGGTGATCGCTTGCATTGCCGCGCCGGTCGGGGCGCTCGCGGGCTCATGGGGGCGCAAACCGTTGCTGCTCGTCGCCTTCGCTGTGCTTCCGGTCCGGGGGGTGTTGTACACCTTGACGGACAGCACGGTCTCGCTTGTCGCGATCCAGGTCCTCGACGGGATCGGCGCAGGTGTGTTCGGCGTGGTTTCTGTGCTGGTCATCGCCGACCTGACCAAGGGCACGGGGCGGTTCAACTTGGTCCTTGGCCTGATGAGCACGGCGGTCGCGGTGGGGGCGTCGCTGAGCCAGACCGTCGCGGGCTCCATCGCCCACCACGGTGGGTTCGACGCGGCGATGCTTTCCCTCGCGGGGATCGCCGCCGCCGCGTTCCTGCTTTTGGCCGTGCGGATGCCGGAAACCCGCACCAGCGGCTGAAAAGCCGTTCCTGGCGTGGGCGGGCTCGTCCCGCGCACGACAACCGCTGTGGCAAAGGAGGGGAGGTTCCATGTGCCCGGCCCGAACTCGCCGTGGCGATGGCCGCGGGTTCGTTCATGGCGTTCGGCCAGCTGCTTCGCGAACGGCCTGATCTCGATGACAGCGAGGCCGCCGAACGTGTTGCGCAGAACCAGCTCCGCCTTTTCGACCGGCCCCTTCACGAGGCGCAGGAGGTGTGTTCTTGCCCGTTGCCGCAGCTCAGCGGCTTTTCTCGCCCCGCTCGTCGTCCTTGCCCCGGACGCCGGGCGCACCAGGAATTGCACATCGTTATAACAAAAATACATAGTATTTCTATATGCGTGAAACGGATAGGAAGAACGAATCTACATCGCCGAAAGTGATTCAGGACACTTTCCGCGCGTTGAGCTTGCCAAGCGGTCGCGGGGTGGTTATCGTCAAGCATCCATTAATTAACGGGTTGAATAAGTGAAAGCCCGAATTAATTGGAATCGAGGGTTTTGTCAACGACGACTCGCGAATCACTGGGGATTTGCACTGGCGAATCAGTGACGATTTGCGTTGATTACTGACGTGCTCGACCAAGGGGGTCGGACCGTTTCTTTTCTGAGCTATCCAGAAGACGTTTTTTGGTGCTCAAAATGTCTGAACAGGACTTGAAATTTATTCGTTTGCCTGGGTTTTTGCGTTGCGAGGCCGGGCGGGCTCGTTGTTGGCGCCCGCTGGGGGAATGTGAATTTCAGTTCAATTGGTGAAAGTGACAGTTGTTCAATTTTTAATTGAAAAAGTGAGGAAAAACGATATGTTTGACGCAATCTTCCGTAGCAATGAAGTGGGTGCTGTGTCCAAGGTTTCCGGGCGAACTAAACGGTATCGAGTTCGCAAAAACACTACTCTGGGAGCGTTGTCCGCCGCTTTGTTCACAGCAGTCCTGGGGGCTTCTTCGTCGTACGGACAGGGATTGCCGGACACTGTGTTGCACGATGTGTCCGAAGATGGCTGGGAAATGGTCGTTGAGACGTTGGACGAGGAAGTGAACCCGGTCGCGAACTTGGCGGACACGGCGTTCACCCGTGAGGGCTTCGTCCAATTGACCGGCGTCGGCAAGATCCTGGGCAAAGGGAAATACCCAGTGACGGCGGCGGAGCTGATTATCGGGTATCAGATCGGTTGCCAGATCGACGTGAGCCAAGGCGTCACCCTCGGCGGCAGCCTCGGAGCCAGCGCGGGAGTCGACGCCTACCAGGGCGTGGGCGTCGGCGGCATCGGCGGCGCGGGCACCCTCGTTCCTCCGATCGGCGGCGCGATCATCGGCGGCGGCGGCGCGGTCGGCGGCGCTATCCTGCACGAAGGGGCCAATGCCAGCATCGGCGGCAGCGTCCAGTTCACGCTGCGTCCCGGCGGAATCGTCGCGATCCCGATGGACCGCATCCCCCTCAAGGGCAGCGAGGCGAGGTTGCGGGTGCGGAATGTGAACGTGAAGATCGACGCCTGCGGCGGCCCGGTCAACGTGCGCTCGTTCGCCCTGCTGAGCCTGACCACGGACTACTCGCACTCCACCTTGGCCACCTACGGCACCGAGTACCCCATCTAAATCAGAAACCACTTTTGATGTGGGAATACGCCAGAGAAAGATCATGTCTTCATCCCACGCGCGGCTTCGCCGCTGAAGCGGGGATACTCAGAAAGGAAGAACTTCACATGAGGAAATGGGCCTTGAGTTCCATCTTCGTCGGATTGCTGTTCGCTCCGTCCGCAGCCGCCGACCCGGTTCTGCCGGTTCCGTCGGACCCGTACGGCGGCGGGGGAATCTACGGCGAGACCTCGCCGTACGCCCAAGGGCCGAATCCGGGCGCGGCGTTGCCACAGCCGGGTTTGATCTCGGGGACGGTCCCCGGCTCGAACGCTCCGTTGGCCACGGAATTGAGCACCGGCACCAGCGGTGTGCGGCCAGGGACGAACGCCCTGGTCCCAGGGTCGTTGAGCCACAACCCTGCCCCTGATTTCCCGGACAACTATTTCCAAGGCCCGGCGCAGAGCCTGCCGGGCCAGCCCCCGCCCAAGGTGACGCCCGCGCTGACCCAACCGGCTCCGGACCACAAGTGGGGCCCGATCGCGCAGGGCGGGGACTCGAACCCCGAGGACCCGGAGAACACCGAGTCCGCCCCGGACGCCTCGATGGCCCGCCAACTTGAGCCGGAGGCGGGCGAGGAGGAAGACGAGCCCACCGGCGACCAGTCCTTCGCCAGCCAGCTCAACTCGGACGACGACGAATGACGGGGCAGAGTCTGCGGACTGCTGCGAGCGGCGCGCTCCTTGTGGGCGCGCTGCTCGTGGCGGGCTGGTCGGGCAATTCCGCGGCCGACCCCGACTTCCCGGACATCCCGCAGGCGAATGCGGACGTGTCCCAAGAGTCAGGCGCGGCGCAACAGCGCCAAGGCTCCACGGAGCAGAGCACGGCGGAAGAGGACACAGCCGGACAGGCCACAGCGCCGGAGGACG
Source organism: Segniliparus rotundus DSM 44985 (assembly GCF_000092825.1). Taxonomy (NCBI): domain Bacteria; kingdom Bacillati; phylum Actinomycetota; class Actinomycetes; order Mycobacteriales; family Segniliparaceae; genus Segniliparus; species Segniliparus rotundus. Next base: position 74,916 of record NC_014168.1, read on the forward strand.
ACAACGCCCCCGCCGACGGTTTGGCTTCGCCGCAGGACTGCGTCGTCATCAAACACCTTGTCGCGCACGTCGACGTCCTCCTGCAGCGCCAAGTCTCGGTGACGCAGGGGTTCCCGACGGGCAAGGAAGGCGAACAGGCCGTGTCGCTGGACCTCGACCTGCTGAACCAAGCCCTGCCGTTCCTCGTCGGCGCGGAGACGGGCGTCCAAGACGCGGTCCAGCGCGCCAAGGTGACGAAGTACAAAAACGATCTCGGCCAGCTCAGCCTTGTCCTTGCTGAGCGAAAGACGCAGAACCTGTCGGCTCCTGCGCCGTACGCGTGGGTGGACAAGCTGTCTGCGGCGAGCAACCAGGCGGGCCGCGATTACCTGGACATCGGGAACAGCTGCGTCGTATGAGCGCTGGCGGACTTCCGAGACGTTTTTGCCCGGCCCCGGCGCTTGTCGGGGCCGGGCAAAAACGTCTCAGAACAGGTCATCCCGTCGTCGGGGACGGCTCTTTCGGCGGGAGTCCGAAGCCTTTGGCTCCGGTCACTCGTCCGCCACATACAGCTCGTCGTCCTCTTCCGGGCCGGCGGCGAGGCGGGGCAGAGTGACGCGCAACGTCGTCCCGACGCCGAGCTCGCTGCGCACCGAGGCATGCCCGCCGTGGGCTCGCACGATGGCGTTGACAATGGCCAGGCCCAGCCCGGAACCGCCGCTGGAGCGCGTTCGCGAGGGATCGACTCGGTAAAACCGCTCAAAGACGCGCTCGGCGTCCTCCGGCGCCAGCCCCGGCCCGGTGTCGCAGACCTCCACAAGCACGTCGTGGGCGTCCCCGCCCAGCGAGAGCGTGACCGTCGCGTCCTCCCCCGTGTGCAGCAGGGCGTTGCTCACCAGGTTCGAAAGCACCTGCCGCAACGAGGCGTCGTCGCCGAGGACCACGGGCGCCCCGCCGGATGGTTGGAACTCGAACCGGATGGTCCGGCTCGGGGCTATGGCCTTGGCGTCATGCACCGCGTCGGTCATGAGCTGGAGCATGTCCACAGGCTCTTTCTCCAGCGGGCGTTCCTCGTCGGTGCGGGCCAGCACGAGCAGGTCTTCGACGAGTTTGCCCATGCGGATCGCCTCGCTTTCGATCCTGGACATCGCGATTGTGGTCGAGACCCCCGCGCCTGTGCGGTGCAATTCCGCGAACCCGCGCATCGCCGTGAGCGGGGTGCGCAGCTCATGGCTCGCGTCGGCGACGAATTGGCGCATCCTGCGCTCGGAGCTTTTCGCTTTCTCCTCGGAGGCCAACGTCGCGGCGAAGGCGTGTTGGATCTGCGCCAACATCGAGTTCAGCGCCTTCGAGAGCCTGCCGACTTCGGTGCGTTCCCCCCAGTCCGGCACTCGGCGCTCCAAGTCGCCAGCCGCGATCTGATTCGCGGTACGCTCCACCTCCACCAGGGGCCGCAGGCTCCACCGCACCAAGAAGTACCCGGCGAGCCCGAGCACGAGCAGCACCCCGGTCCCGATGGCCAATTGCAGGGTCAGCAGCGAGGACAGGTTGCCGTCGACGTCGGAGAGCTCGCTGGCGACGACAATGTCGCCGTGCAGGCTCGGAACCCACACCGCGCGCCAACGGACCTGCGAGTCTCCTTCGGAAGCCACGGTCTGCGGCGTCCGCAGCTCCCAGAGGTCGGCGGGGATCTTCGGCGCGATGACTGTGCCGTCCGCCCCTCGGAAACGGCCGTACACCCGGTCGCCCACCCGGACGTAGTACCGCGCGGACGAGGCTCCTTCCGAGGAGATGGGCGCGACGGAGGGCTCAGGGGCGCCGTCGGCGGGTTGGGAAAGCTCCGGGCTCGGCTGCTGCTCCGTGCGCAGCGTCGGCGGCGTTGCCTGCGCGCTGGTCGTGCTCGGCGGCGTTGCCTGCGCGCTGGTCGTGCTCGGCGGCGATTCGGAAGGGGCGCCTGATTCGGAAGGCACGCCGGGGTAGCTGATGGACGGGATGGGCATCCCCGGTGGAATGGGCGGTTTGAGCGGGCGATCCGATATTCGTTGGGCGACGCCGGTGATGTCCTGGTCGATGCGGTCCATCACGGAACGCTGGAAGCTGATGGTGACGATCGCGTCGCTCACCAGGACGCCGCCCCCGACCAGGACCAGCATCAAAGAGACGAGTGTCAGCCACAGCGGCAGTTTCCGGGCTTGGGGGCTCCGGCGGCGGCTTTCCCCCTCCTGCGGCGTCAACGCGGCTTCGCGGTCAACGCGGCTCACGCAGCACGTACCCAACGCCCCGGAGCGTCTGCAGCATCTTCTTCTCGCCGGTGTCGATTTTCCGGCGCAGGTACGACACGTAGGACTCGACCACGTTCATGTCGCCGCCGAAGTCGTAGTGCCAGACGTGTTCGAGGATTTGGCGTTTGGACAGCACGATCCTCGCGTTGACCATGAAATACCGCAGCAGGGTGAACTCGGTGGGGGACAGGGGCACGAGGACGCCCGCCTTCCACACTTCGTGGGTCTCCTCGTTGAGCTCGATGTCTTCGAAGACGAGCGTGGGGGATTCCCGCGCGCCGTCGCTCTTGCCCGCCCGGCGCAGGATCACCCGCAGCCGTGCCACCACCTCTTCAAGGCTGAACGGTTTGGTGACATAGTCGTCCCCGCCGATGGTGAGCCCGGTGAGCTTGTCCTCCAACGAGTCGCGCGCGGTGAGGAAAAGGACCGGGCATTCCGTGCCCATCTCCCGCACGCGGCGCAGCAAGGTGTACCCGTCCATTCCGGGGAGCATGACGTCGAGGATCATCGCGTCTGGCGGCTCTTTGGTCACCACGGCCAGCGCGTCGGTGGGATTGTGCGCTTCTTTGACGCTGAACCCTTGGGCCAGGAGGCACTCGCGGAGCAGGTAGGCGATGTTCGGCTCGTCGTCAACGATGAGAATGGACGAGGTGTGGGCCGCCGAGTTGGACGCCAACGTTGCAGTCATGGTGTTTATTGTGTGGCGCCACCCCGAGAGTAGGGTGAGAGAAGTCTGTGAATCAGTTGTGAATGTCCCGAGGTTGTGCTTGGAGCCGCTGCCGGGCCCTGGCCAAGCCAGCGCGGGCTCGGCGAAGACGGGTCGAGCGCAGACTGGCCCGGTGCGCGGGTTCGCCGGTCAGGACTGTGCGGGGCAGGCCGCGAGGACTTCGTCGTGGGCCTGGTCCAGCACATCCCACATGCTGTCCCAGTGCTCCCAGGGGATGCCGACGTCCGGGAACAGGGGGGCCTGCCCGCCGCCGGTGCCGATCATCTCGTGCATGAGCACGAGCGCGTTGTCGAGTTTGCGGATCGGGTCGGCCCTGGTCTCGTAGCCCGGCACTCCGGCGAGTCCCCGCTGGATCGACGTGTGCGCCGTGTCGACGTAGAAGGAGAGTTTGTCGGCCTCGTATTCCGCGGCGTAATAGTCGTCCGTGCTCTCCACCTTCACCCGCCAGGTGAGATAGGCCGGTTCGATAGGGCCCCAGGTGTTGATGGCGCGCCGGCAGGCCTCCCCGAAGCTGCCGACGCCGGTGCGGTACTCGGCCGGCCCGGTGCGGCTGGCGTACGGCTCGCGCGAGTCGAAGACGTACGGGCCGTGGGACTCGAAGGGCTCACGGTCGTCCGTCGGGTTCCACGACGTGGGGTTCATGCGCGCCGGGCCGCCAGCCGTCCCCGGCGTCGCGTCCGCGGCGGGTCGCGAAATGGCGAACACGCTGGCGGCGATCAAACCCGCTGCCAGGCCGAGGCCCGTGAGCCTGCGGCCGTGTCGTTGCGAGGCTCCGCCCGCCCGAGGGCTTGTGGCCTTTCCCATGTGACTCCAATCGCAATGCTGTCGCAGGGCATATGCTATCACTGCGCGGCGAGGGCTGGGGCTTGGATCAGCGGCGCAAAGCTTTTCGGGCGAGATAGTTCCCGAGGAATTGGGCGAGCTGCACGAAGACGATGATGATGAGCACCGACACCAAGGTGACGTCCCAGCGGAAGCGGTTGTACCCGTAGGTGATGGCGAAATCGCCAATGCCGCCGCCGCCGACCACCCCTGCCATCGCCGACATGTCGACGACGCCGACCAGCACGAAGGTGTAGCCCAGGATGAGCGGCCCCAACGCCTCCGGGATGAGCAGGGTCACGATGATCCGCAGCGGGCCCGCCCCCACGGCGCGGGCGGCTTCGATGACGCCGGGGTCGATGGTCACCAGGTTCTGTTCCACGATCCTGGCGATGGCGAAGGCGGCGGAGACGACCATGACGAAAACGGCCGCTTGCACACCGATCGTGGTGTGGATCAGGCCGAGGGTGATCGGGCCGAGCGCTGCGACCAGCAGCACGAACGGGATGGGCCGCACAACGTTCACGGCCACGTTGAGCACGATGTGGGCGAGCCGGTTCTCCAACAGCCCGGATGGCCGGGAGCAGTAGAGCACGACGCCGAGGATCAGGCCGAGGACACCGCCGAAGACGATGGTCACGAGCACCATCCACAGTGTGTCCCCGAATGCTTCGCCCAGTTGCGGGCCGAGTCTGTTCCAGCTCGGGTCTGCCCCGAACCAACGGACAAGATGGTCGATCACGGCAAGGCCTCCTGCGCCACGATGGTTTTCGTTGCGGCTTTGAGTTCGCCGACCAGACGCGCGACCCCCTCAGGCGGCCCCTGCAATTCGAGGCTCAAGTTCCCGAACACCCGCGACTGCAAGCTGGAAACGCCGCCGTGGACCACTTCGAAGCCCACCCCGCCACGGGCCGCCTCGCTCAGCAAGCGCCCGATCTGCACATCGTCTCGGATCTCGACCGAGACAATGGTCCCTGCGTGGCGCCGCGCGATCCTCGCCAAGTCCTGACTGTCCGGGGCGTGCCGCAGGACGGTGCTGACGAAATTGCGGCTGATGTCGCTGCGCGGATTGGCGAAGATGTCGAACACCGTCCCGGTCTCGACCACGGCGCCGTTGGCCAGCACGGCCACCCGGTCGGCGAGCGCCCGCACGACGGACATCGAATGGGTGATCGCCACGATGGTCACGCCGAACTCGGTGTTGACCGAGCGCAACAAGCCCAGCACGTCCTTGGTCGTCTCCGGGTCGAGCGCGCTGGTGGCCTCGTCGGCGAGGAGGACCGAGGGGCCGCTCGCCAATGCCCGCGCGACGCCGACGCGTTGTTTCTGCCCGCCGGACAACTGGTCGGGGTAGTGCTTGGCTTTGTCGGCCAGCCCGACGAAGTCGAGCAGCTCCGCGACGCGGGCCGCGCGCTTCGCGGCGGGCCATCCGGCCACTTTCAGCGGATACGCCACATTGCCCGCCACGGTGCGCGACCGGAAAAGGTTGAATTGCTGGAAGACCATGCCCACGTCGGCCCGGATGGCTCGCAGCTGGCGCTCCGGCAGCGACGAAACCTCGGCGCCGCCCACGAGGACCCGCCCTGAAGTCGGCCGCTCCAAGCCGTTGATCATCCGCAGCAAGGTGGACTTCCCGGCCCCTGAATAGCCGATCATCGCGAAGATTTCGCCGGAAGGAATGTCCAAGCTGACATTGTCCACGGCTGTGACCAGCCGTTTGCCGGATGCGAAGGTTTTGCTGACGTTTTCGAACCGGATGCTTGTGCCGCCGCTGGCCGCGGTGTTCTGCGTCATCACTGTCCCGCCCTGGTCTTCGCCTCGATGTCCGCCAGGATCGCCTGGAGTTCCGGGCCGGATTTCTGCACGGGCACCTGCGTTCCTTTGGACTCTGTGTTGTACGCGTCCACCACGGGCCGGGAGTGGTAGATGTCTGCCAGCTTCGAATACAAGGGATTGTTTTTGTCTTCGGGGCGCACGACGACGACGTTGATGTATTGCGCCGAGCTGGGATCGTTCGGGTCGTCTTTGGCCAGCGCTGTGGCGGGGTCCACGCCCGCGTCGCTCAAATAGTTGTTGTTGATGACCGCCCCGTCGGCCGAATCGAGCGAGCGCGCCGTCTGGGCGGGGTCGACGGGGACCAGGACGACTTTCGAGGCCGCCGTGTCCACGTCGTTCGTCGTCGGGCTCAGCCGGTCCCCGACGAGCTTGACAAGCCCCGCCGCGCGCAGCACGAACAAAGCGCGGCCCTGGTTGGACGGGTCGTTCGGGATTGCGATCTGTCCGCCCTTGGGGATCTCGGCGAGTGTTTTGTGCTTGTGCGAGTACAGGCCGAGCGGCACGATGAACGTCGCCGCCACCGGGGTGAGGTTCGTGTTGTGCGCGACGTTGTATTCGGCGAGGAAGCGCAGGTGCTGGAAAAGGTTCGCGCCCACCTGCCCTTGGGCGAGCGCGTCGTTGGGCTGCTGGTAGTTGGAGAAGTTGACGGTGGCGATTTCCACGCCCTGCTGCTTCGCCTCGGCGACGAAGGCGGACCAGCTGTCCTTGCCCGCGTCCGTGGTTCCCAGGACCACGACATTCGCGCCGCCGGTGGCCGTTTTCGCGCTGAAGTTCAAGAGCGCGACGAGCGCTGCGAGCACCACCACGATCGAACCCGCGGCGGTGCCCAGCAGCACGAGCCCCTGCGCCAACGACCTTGGGAACAGTCCGTTCGCGGATCTCTTCGGGGCTGTCGCGCTCACCGAGTGCTCCTCGTGTCCTGATCCGTCATGCCGCTGTCCGTCTGTCGTGGTCCGTCTGTCGTGTTCCGCGCACACCCGCGCCGTTCTGCTCGGCTGCGCGCGCCGCCCCACCCTAGCCTGTCCGCGCCGAGCTTTCGGTTCCGGCGGCGCTCACTTGCGGTCGGCCCGGATGCGGCTCTCCAGCGCGACAAGGGCGCTTTGCAGTTCTTCGGGGGTTTTCTTCACGTCGATCTGAGAGCCTTTGGACTGCCGCGCGTAGGTGTCTTGGACGGGCTTGGCGTGGTAGATGTCGCCGAGCCGCTTGTACAGGGGGTTGTTTTTGTCTTCGCTCCGGGCGACGATCACATTGATGTATTGCTCCATCCGGGCCCGTTCCTGCGGATCGGGGGAGTTGATGGCGCTCGGGTCGTCCTTCGCCAAGGCGGCCGAGGGGTCGATCCCCGCCGAGGCGAGCCACGTGTTGTTGACGACCGCCCCGTCGTCCTCCGTGTAGCCCCGGACGAGGAAGTCCGCTTTGATCGTCTCGACGGCGACCTTCGAACTCGGGTCCACGTCGTCTTTGGTGGGCGACCACGGGTCGCCCTTGAGGACGACCAACCCCGCGCTTCGCAGCACGAACAGCGCCCGTGCGGTGTCCGGCGGGTAGTCGGGGATGGCGATTTTCGCCCCCTGCGGGATCTCGGCGAGCGTCCTGTGCTTCTTCGAGTACAGCCCGAGCGGGACGATGTAGGTGGAGGCGATGGGGGCCAGCTGCGTGCCGTGCTCGACGTTGTACCTGGCGAGCGAGCGCAGATGCTGGGCGAGGTTCACGTCCACCTGCTTGTTCTCCAGCTCGTCGTTGGGGCCGAGGTAGTCCCACGAAGGGGTTGTCTCCAGATTGATCCCCTGGCGCTTGGCCTCTTGGACAAAAGCCTTCCACCCCTCGCCCTTGTCGTCCGTGGTGCCGATCTTGACCGTCGCGGTCGGCTCCGGCGAACCGCACGCGCCGAGCGCGCCTGCGAGCAACGCCAAGGCGGCGGGGACGATTCCGAAACGAGCGGCTGTGCGCACCCGCACACTGTAACAAGCGGCTCGTCGCGATCATGGCGGCGGACCATCGAAATCCCGGTGTTCGTCCCTCGCCGCTGTTATTGTCCGGTCATGGCTCCGCACGACATCGTGGGCAGGCCCCGACTGCTCGACCTTTTCGCAGGCTGCGGGGGATTGTCCCTCGGCTTCGAGTCGGCGGGTTTCGAGGTCGCCCTCGCCGTCGACAATTGGCCCGAAGCCCTCGCGGTCTATCGGCGCAACTTCCGCCACCGCGCGGTCGAGCTCGACCTCGGCGATGTGGACCTCGCCAGCTCGGCCCTGCGCGAATGCGCGGCGGAGGTCGACGGGATCATCGGTGGGCCGCCCTGCCAGGACTTTTCTTCCGCCGGCAGACGGGTCGAAGCGGGCCGGGCGGATCTCACGGAGAAATTCGCGCAACTGGTCGCCACGTTCCTGCCGAGCTTTTTCGTCATGGAGAACGTCGAGCGCGCCGCGAAGGCGGCGGCCCCGCGCCGGGCGGTGGCGCTTTTGGAGGCGCACGGTTATTGCGTTGCGAGGATTGTGCTCGACGCGTCGCGTTGCGGGGTGCCGCAAAGACGCAAACGTCTGTTCACGATTGGTTTTCTCCACCCCGGCAGCACCCGCGCGGCGATGGGGGCGCTGACCGGGAACCTCGCGGCGGCGCCGATGACGTTGCGCGATTACTTCGGCTCCGCGCTGGATGTGGACCATTATTACCGCCATCCGCGCAGTTACGCGCGCCGGGCGGTGTTCTCGGTCGACGAGCCCTCGCCGACCGTCCGGGGCGTGAACCGGCCGGTGCCCAGGGGATACCCGGGCCATCCCGGCGACACCGCTCCGCTGACGGCGGGGTTGCGCGCCCTGACCACCGCCGAGCGGGCCATGGTGCAGACATTCCCCCCGGATTTCTGGTTCGGGGCCACCAAGACGGCTGCCGAGCAGATGATCGGCAACGCGGTGCCGGTGAAACTCGCGCAGTACGTGGCCGAGGCGGTCCGTCAGGGATTGGCTTCGGCGCAGCGGGCATGCGCATGACCATTGCGGACGAGCTGAGGGTGGTGCGCAAAAACGGCGTCGTCAACAACCTCGGCTTGGTCGGCTCGGTCGTGCTGGTCGTCGGGCTGTGCGGCCTCAGCGGCGCGTGGGGGCTGAAGGACGGGGGAGTCTGGTGGGCGGTTTTCGGGGTGGCTTCCTGGCTGTTCGGCGCCGCCGCGCTGCTTGTGATCTGGTCGCAGGCCAATCAGCTGTGGGACGCCAAGCCGGTGTTCGTGTTCCGCCCCGACGGCTTTGCCCCCGGCTCCCCCGACCCGGAACAGGACGCCTTTGTGCCGTGGGAGCAGATCGCGGCGCTCAGCGCGGTCACCGATGTCACGTATCGCGCCTTGGGCTCTGACGTCTCGGCCCGTTCCTCCCATACGCTCCTGCTCGCGCGCCAGCCCGACCCGCGGGCTGGGCGCGGCGCCGTGGAGCGCTTTGACTACCCCCGGTGGACCGTTCCAGGGTTCGACGAGGTCGCACGGTACATCGCGGCGGCGGCCCCGCATGTGGCGGTTCGCGACGAACGCGAGTACGGCATGGTCGAGCAATTCCTGCGGGACTGGGGCCTGCGGACCTGACGAAAGGCCGATCGCGCCGCACACGGCAACGTGTGGGCCGCCCAGCGGGCCGTTCGGCGCGGCAACCCCGCTTTCGGGCGACTGACTCCGGGCGGGGCGCGTTACGCGACTCACGGCCATGAGAGGTGGCAGTGCGCGGGCTTTGTCAGACCGAGGGGTTACTATAGGAGGACAATGAGCGAAAAGAAGAACGCCGACAAGTCCTCGTACGGGGCAAGCTCGATCACCATCCTCGAAGGGCTCGAAGCCGTCCGCAAACGCCCCGGCATGTACATCGGCTCCACCGGGGAGCGCGGCCTGCACCACCTCGTCCAAGAAGTGGTGGACAACTCCGTGGACGAGGCGATGGCCGGGTACGCGACGCGCGTCGACGTCACCCTCCTCGCCGACGGCGGGGTCGAAGTGGTGGACGACGGCCGAGGCATCCCCGTCGCCCCGCACGCCTCCGGCCCGCCGACCGTCGAGGTCGTCCTCACCGTGCTGCACGCGGGCGGCAAGTTCGACTCGGACTCCTACGCCGTTTCCGGCGGTCTGCACGGGGTCGGCATTTCCGTGGTCAACGCGCTCTCGTACAAACTGGAAGTGGAGATCGACGTGGACGGCTTCCATTGGAGCCAGTCCTACGACAAAGCCAAGCCCGGGCCTTTGACCAAGGGCGACCCGGTCAAGCGGACCGGGACGACCGTGCGGTTCTGGGCCGACCCTGAGATCTTCGAGACCACCCACTACGACTTCGACACCATCGCCCGGCGCCTGCAAGAGATGGCCTTCCTGAACAAGGGCCTCATCATCACGCTCACCGACCTGCGCGAGGGCCAAATCGACGCGGCGGAGGACGGCGAGGCCCTCGACACCGCCGAGGTGGCGCGCTCCGAGCAGGAAGCGCAGGCCCAGGCCCCGGCGGTCAAGCGCCGCGAATACCACTACCCCGGCGGCCTGCACGACTACGTCGGGCACATCAACCGCACCAAAACGGCGGTCCACAACTCCATCGTCAGCTTCGAAGGCAAGGGCGAGGGCCACGAGGTCGAGATCGCCATGCAGTGGAACTCCGGCTACACCGAGTCCGTCTACACCTTCGCGAACACGATCAACACCCACGAGGGCGGCACGCACGAAGAGGGCTTCCGCGCGGCGCTCACCTCGACGATGAACAAATACGCCCGCGACAAAAAGATCCTCAAAGAGAAGGACAAGAACTTGACCGGCGACGACGTCCGTGAAGGCCTCGCGGCGGTCATCTCGGTCAAGCTCGGCGAGCCGCAGTTCGAGGGCCAGACCAAAACCAAGCTCGGCAACACCGAGATCCGCTCTTTCGTGCAGAAGATCTGCAACGAGGAGCTCACCCACTGGTTCGAGGCGAACCCGTCCGAGGCCAAGCTCATCGTCACCAAAGCCCAGCAGGCCTACCTCGCCCGCGAGGCCGCGCGCAGCGCCCGCGAGACCGTGCGCCGCAAGACCGCGACCGATATCGGCGGCCTGCCCGGCAAGCTCGCCGACTGCCGTTCCAAGGACCCCAGCAAATCCGAGGTCTACATCGTGGAGGGCGACTCCGCGGGCGGTTCCGCCAAGAGCGGGCGCAACTCCGAGTTCCAGGCCATCCTGCCGATCCGCGGCAAGATCATCAACGTCGAGAAGGCGCGGATCGACCGGGTGCTCAAGAACACCGAAGTGCAGTCGATCATCACCGCCTTCGGCACCGGCATCCACGACGAGTTCGACCTCGCGAAGCTGCGCTACCACAAGATCGTGCTCATGGCCGACGCGGACGTGGACGGCCAGCACATTTCGACGCTGCTGCTCACTTTGCTGTTCCGTTTCATGCGGCCTTTGGTCGAGCACGGCCACGTCTACCTCGCCGCCCCGCCGCTGTACAAACTCAAGTGGCAGCGCGCCGAACCGGAGTACGCCTACTCCGACCGGGAGCGGGACGCGTTGATCGAAGCGGGGCTCTCCGCCGGCAAGCGGATCAACAAGGACGACGGCGTGCAGCGCTACAAGGGCCTCGGCGAGATGAACGCCAAGGAGCTGTGGGAGACCACCATGGACCCCGACACCCGGACCCTGCGCTTGGTCACCATGGACGACGCGGCCGCTGCCGACGAGCTGTTCTCGATCCTCATGGGCGAGGATGTGCCCGCCCGCAGAGGATTTATCGCGCGCAACGCGAGGGATGTGAGGTTCCTCGATGTCTAGCGCTTCCTCGATGCGCAGCGATGAAACGCGAGGCTCCTGGACGTCTCGTCCAGGCCTGTAAAGGAGCTCCCCCCCAATGACAGACCCCACGGACCCCACGCCGTCCCGCGACCGCATCGAGCCGGTCGACCTCGGCCAAGAGATGCAGCGCAGCTTCATCGACTACGCGATGAGCGTCATCGTCAGCCGCGCCTTGCCCGATGTGCGCGACGGCCTCAAGCCGGTGCACCGCCGCATCCTGCACGCCATGCAGGACCAGGGCTTCCGCCCCGACCGCGGCTATGTCAAGTCCGCGCGCCCCGTCGCCGAAGCCATGGGCAACTACCACCCGCACGGCGACACCGCGATTTACGACGCCCTTGTGCGGATGGCCCAGCCTTGGTCGTTGCGCTACCCGCTCGTGGACGGGCAGGGCAACTTCGGCTCGCGCGGCAACGACGGCGCCGCCGCCATGCGGTACACCGAGGCCCGGCTCGCCCCGCTCGCGATGGAAATGGTCCGCGACATCGACGAGGAGACCGTCGATTTCGTCCCGAACTACGACGGCAAGACCGAAGAGCCGTCCGTCCTGCCCGCGCGAATCCCGAACCTGCTGGTCAACGGTTCTGGCGGCATCGCAGTCGGGATGGCGACCAACATCCCGCCGCACAACCTGCGCGAGGTCGCCGACGCGATCTTCTGGGCCCTCGAGCACCATGACGCGGACGAGGCGAGCACCTTGGAGGCGGTCAAAGAGATCGTCAAGGGACCGGACTTCCCCACCGCCGGCCTGATCGTCGGCACGGACGGCGTCCACGACGCGTACACCACCGGGCGCGGCTCCATCCGCATGCGCGGCGTCGTGGAGGTCGAAGAGGACTCCCAGGGCCGGGCCATCCTCGTCATCACCGAGCTGCCGTACCAGGTCAACCCGGACAACATGATCACTTCCATCGCCGAGCAGGTCCGCGACGGCAAGATCGCCGGCATCTCCGCCATCGACGACGAGACTTCCGACCGCATCGGCATGCGCATCGTCGTCACCCTCAAACGCGACGCCGTGGCCCGCGTGGTGCTCAACAACCTGTACAAGCATTCCCAGCTGCAGACGAACTTCGGCGCCAACATGCTCGCCATCGTGGACGGGGTGCCGCGCACGTTGCGCCTCGACCAAATCCTCCGGCTCTACATCGCCCACCAGATCGAAGTCATCGTCCGGCGCACCCAGTACCGCCTGCGCAAAGCCGAGGAGCGCGCGCACATCCTGCGCGGCCTCGTCAAAGCGCTCGACGCGCTGGACGAGGTCATCGCCCTGATCCGCGCCTCGCAGACGGTGGACATCGCCCGAGCGGGCCTCATGGAGCTGCTCGACGTGGACGAGATCCAGGCCGACGCGATCCTCGCCATGCAGCTGCGCCGCCTCGCCGCCTTGGAACGGCAGAAGATCATCGACGAGCTCGCCGAGATCGAAGAGGCCATCGCCGACTACCAAGACATCCTCGCCAGGCCCGAGCGCCAGCGCGCCATCGTCCGCGACGAGCTCAAAGAGATCGTGGACCGCCACGGCGACGAGCGCCGCACCAGGATCATCGCCGCCGAGGGCGAGGTGCGCGACGAGGACCTCATCGCGCGGGAGGACGTGGTCGTCACGATCACCGAGACCGGCTACGCCAAACGCACCAAGACCGACCTGTACCGCAGCCAGAAGCGCGGCGGCAAAGGCGTGCAGGGCGCGACGCTGAAACAGGACGACATCGTCGCGCACTTCTTCGTCTGCTCCACCCACGACTGGATACTGTTCTTCACCACCAGGGGACGGGTCTACCGGATCAAGGCGTACGAGCTGCCCGAGACGAGCCGCGCCGCGCGCGGCCAGCATGTCGCCAACCTCCTCGCGTTGCAGACCGACGAGAAGATCGCCCAGGTCATCCACTTGCAGACCTACGAGGACTCTCCTTACCTCGTGTTGGCCACCAAGCGCGGGTTGACCAAGAAGTCCAAGCTCACCGAGTTCGACTCCAACCGCTCCGGCGGCCTCATCGCGGTGAACCTGCGCGACGAGGACGAGCTGGTCGGCGCCGCGCTCTGCTCCTCCGACGACGACCTCCTGCTGGTGTCCGAGCACGGCCAGTCGATCCGGTTCCACGCGAACGACGAGCAGCTGCGCCCGATGGGCCGCGCGACCTCCGGGGTGCTCGGCATGCGGTTCAACGAGGACGACCAGCTCCTCGCCATGAACGTGGTCCGGGACGGCGCGTACCTGTTGGTGGCCACCAGCGGCGGCTACGCCAAGCGCACCGCGCTCGGCGAATACCCCGTCCAGGGCCGCGGCGGCAAGGGCGTGCTCACCGTCCAGTACGACCGCAGGCGCGGCGGGCTGGTCGGCGCGGTCATCGTGGACGACGACACCGAGCTCTACGCCATCACCCAGGGCGGCGGCGTCATTCGCACCGACGCGCGCCAGGTCCGCCGGGCCGGACGGCAAACCAAGGGCGTGCGCCTGATGAACCTCGGCGAAGGAGACCGGCTCATCGCGGTCGCCCGCAACGACGAAGACTCCGCAGAGGTCGCGGAGTGAACGTCGGCCGAAAAGAACGTTTGGTAGTGTGACTGTCCCATGAGCAACCCTCCGGAGCAAGAGCCGCCGACCACGGCGTTGCCGAAGGTCGCGGCTCCTGCCCGCCGGCCGGCCGAGCGCATCTCCCCCGCTTCGGACTCTGTGTCGGCGGTGACTGCCCGCCTCGCGGACGCGCGCCGCTCCGGCGCGGACCGCAGTGGCTCCTCGAGACCTGCCCCAGATCCCGCGCCCAGCAGCGCGCCGAAAGCCGCCGCGGTCCCGTCGCAGCAGCCCAGCGGCCCGTTGCGGGCCCAAGTGCAGGTGCGCTGGATCGACCCGTGGACAGTCCTGAAAGTCACTGCCGCCGTGATGGTCGTCCTGTTCGTCGCATGGATGATCGGGGTCGCCGTCCTCTACGCCTTGTTGGAGGCCATCGGGGTGATGGGGAAAATCAACTCGGGGCTCGGCGACTTCTCCACCGCCGCTGCGGACCAAGGCGGCGATATCGTCACCCCCGGCATGGTGTTCGGCTTCTCCGCCCTGGTCGGCATCGTGAACATCGTCCTCGTCACCGCCTTGGCGACGGTGGGCGCGTTCATTTTCAACCTCTGCGTCGACCTCGTCGGTGGCGTGGAGATCACCTTGGCCGACCCGGAGTAGCGCCGGTCAGCAGCCAATTGTGGAAAACCGTGCGGTTGTAGTAAAGTTTCACGGTCGCCACGGCGGCATCCGGGCCTATAGCTCAGGCGGTTAGAGCGCTTCGCTGATAACGAAGAGGTCCCTGGTTCAAGTCCAGGTAGGCCCACCCGTGAGAAAAGAGATTTCGGACGCAAGGCCGCGCCGCGGCTGCTAGGCTGGCCGGGATCAAGGGGCCATGGCGCAATTGGTAGCGCAGCGCTTTTGCAAGGCGAAGGTTGTCGGTTCGAGTCCGATTGGCTCCACACTTCAATCCAGGAGCAGCGCAGGCGTGGGGGCGGGAGCTGTTTTCGGGGCGATTGCTCGATGCGGTGACTATTGCTCGATACAGTGATCAGGTGAAGAGAACCGCTGCTGAGGAGCGCCCGAGCTGGGCGAGCCGTCAGGCTTCGGTGGCGCGGAAGCATTTCTTCGCCGGGGTGGAGCGGCTCAAGCTCACCGCGCTGCCGATCGTGCAATGCTCTGTTGGCGCAGGTCTCGCTTGGTTCGTGGCGAAGAATATTGTCGGCCACGCCTCGCCGTTCTTCGCCCCTGTTGCCGCTGTGATCTCGCTCGGGGTTTCTCTCGGCAGCCGGTGGCGGCGCGCGGTGGAGCTGGTGTGCGGCGTGATGCTCGGCATCGTGATCGGTGATCTGTTGGTGCGCGTCACGGGGCATGGCTGGTGGCAGATCTCCTTTTTCGTGGCGGCCGCGATGGTTTTGGCGACGTTCATCGACAAAGGCTTGATCTTCCCGATGCAGGCGGCGTCGTCCGCGCTGCTCGTGGTGTTGTTCCCGCCCACAGTGGGCGGGGCGAGCATCGCGGGGCCGGGGAGGCTGGTGGACGCTTTTGTGGGCGGTGTGATCGGGATTCTGATCTCTGCTCTTTTGCCCGCGCATCCGTTCCTGCGGGCGCATCAGGCGGCGGCGGCTGTTTTGGCGACAGGGGAGTCGGTGTTGCGCGGGGTGGCCGAGGGGCTTGCGGCGCGGGACGCGGACCGCATCGAAGAAGTCCTTTCGCTCGCTCGGTCGAGCCAGCCCCAGATCGACACGTTGCAGAATTATTTGCGCGCGGGCGATGAGATCGTTCGGATATCCCCCTTGTTCTGGGCTTACCGGGACCGGGTGCATGAGGTGAGCGCGTCGGCCGACCACATCGACCGGATCATCCGCGACCTGCGGGTGCTCGCCCGCAGAGCGTGGATTTTGGTGAACAGCGGCGGAAAGACAGGGGCCGGGCTGACGCGCGCCATCGAGTCGACGGCGGACGCGGTCGCCCAGGTCCGGCTTCTTTGGTTGGCGAAGAAACCGGATCAGGCGCAACGGGAAGAAGTGCTTGCCGCGTTGCAGGAATGCGCCGCGCGGCTGGACCCGACGATGCTGTCGGGCGTGGCGCTCAGCGCGGAGGTGGTGTTCGCCCAGTTGGAATCCACTATTTTCGATCTTTTCCAGGCGGCGGGTTTCGATTCGGCGACTGCGCTTCGTGCGCTGCGCGAGGCCTAATCGTTATCTTGACGAGGGACTATGGAGGGGCCGGAATGTTTGACAGCGAGATTAAGTAAGGGTACCCTTACTTAAATGGCACAGCGGAATGCGCTATGATCTCGGTTCGCCGCACCGTAGGGGCTCGCAGTGCCCAAGGTCTTGATACATGCCAATGAGCTGCGTACCATCGCCCATTGGGAAAGAACGACGCGCAAGGAAGCAGAGACAAGCACATGGTTCAACGCGAACTTTCCGATAAGGAGCTCCTCCACGAGCTGTACGGCGTGGCCGAGGACAACGTCAACCGCCACCTGAAGATGGCCAAAGACTGGAACCCGCACGACTACATCCCGTGGAGCGAGGGCAAGAACTTCAAGATGCTCGGCGGGGAGGACTGGGAGCTCGGCCAGTCCCAGCTGGACGAGCCCGCCAGGATCGCGATGCTGACGAACCTCGTCACCGAGGACAACCTCCCCGCGTACCACCGCGACATCGCCGACGCGTTCTCGCGGGACAGCGCGTGGGGCACCTGGGTCGGCCGGTGGACCGCCGAGGAGAACCGGCACTCCATCGCGATCCGCGACTACCTGCTCACCACGCGCGCTGTGGACCCGGTCGAGCTGGAGCGCGCCCGCGTCGCGAGCACCGTCTCCGGGTTCAATCCGCCGATGGCGGCGCAAGACATGTTGCACACCGTCTGCTATGTGACGTTCCAGGAGCTCGCCACCCGCGTCTCGCACCGCAACACCGGCAAGGCCTGCAAGGAGCCGATCGCGGACAAGCTGCTCCAACGCATCTCCGCGGACGAGAACCTGCACATGATCTTCTACCGGAACTTGGTCGAGCAGGCGCTCAATGTCTCTCCCAACCAGACGATGAAGGCGATCGCCGACATCTTGACGATGTTCCAGATGCCGGGCGCGGGCATGAAGAACTTCCGCCGCAACGCGGTCATCATCTCCAAGAGCGGCATTTACGACCTCAAGCAGCACATGGAAGACGTGGTCATGCCGGTCCTGCGCCACTGGAAGATCTTCGAACGCGACGACTTCTCCGGCTACGGGGAGTGGGAGCGCGACCGGCTCGCGGAGTTCCTGCGGATGCTCAACGGCAAGGTGCAGCAGATCGAGGAGAGCCAGGCCCGCCGAGCCGAGCGCCTCGCCGCGCGGGACGCGGCCCGCGCGAGCTGACCCTCCCCCGCGGGTTGGGCTGAGCGCTCCCGGTCCTGGAACCGCGTCGTCCCGCCCGGACTGCGTATTCTGAAACAATGACCACAACATTCGCCGCGCCCGCGCTGCGCATCGGGCCGTTCGAGCTCGCGTCGCCCGTGGTGCTCGCGCCGATGGCCGGGGTCACCAACCTCGCGTTCCGCACAGTGTGCCGGGAGCTGGAGACGCGGCTGACCGGCCAGGCCCGAGGCCTGTACGTCAATGAGATGGTCATGGCCCGCTCGCTGGTCAACCGCAACCCCAAAGCGATGCGGATGATCGAGTTCGGCCCCGAGGAGCGCCCGCGGTCGATGCAGCTCTACACCGTCGATCCCGAGGCGGTGGGGGAGGCGGTGCGGATGATCGTCGCCGAAGACCTCGCCGACCACGTCGATTTGAATTTCGGCTGCCCTGTTCCGAAAGTCACCCGCAACGGCGGCGGGGCGGCGCTGCCGTACAAGCGCCGGTTGTTCGCGCGCATCATCGAGGCCGCGGTCAACGGCGCGCAGGGCGCGGTGCCCATCACGGTGAAGTTCCGCGTCGGCATCGACGACGAGCACCACACCTACCTCGACGCCGGGCGGATCGCGCAGGACAGCGGCGCCGCGTCGGTGGCCTTGCACGCCCGGACGGCGGCGCAGCTCTATTCCGGCACCGCGGACTGGTCGGCCATCGCACGGTTGAAAGAGCACGTCACCGAGATTCCGGTGTTGGGCAACGGAGATATTTTCGCCGCCGCGGACGCGAAACGGATGATGGATCAGACGGGGTGCGACGGTGTGGTCGTCGGGCGTGGCTGCCTGGGGCGGCCGTGGCTCTTCGCGGAACTCGCGGCCGCGCTCTCCGGCGGGGCGATCCCCGCCCCGCCCCCGCCGAACTTGGGCGAAGTGGCCAGGATCGTGCTGCGGCACGCCCAGCTCTTGGTCCTGCACGCGGGCAGCCACGGGGTCGCGGAGATGCGCAAACATTTCGCCTGGTACTTGCGGGGCTTCTCCGTGGGGTCGGAGTTGCGCGGCAAGTTCTCGACCGTTGGCTCTCTCGCGGAAATCGAAGACCTGCTCGGCCAGCTGCCGCAGGAGGAGCCGTTCCCCGAGGAAGCGGAAGGGCCGAGGGGCCGCAAGGGCTCCCCGCAGAAAAAGGTGGCCCTGCCGCAGGGCTGGTTGGACGACCCGCAGGACTGGGCTGTGCGCCTCGACGACGTCGAGCACTCCGGGGGCTGACGCGCGGCGAGCGAAAAAGCGCCTCCTCCTGCGGTTCCTCGCGTTGGCGCCCAGCGGGGCGTTCGCGCGTTACCGATGTCGCCCGCGCCCAGGTACAATTTCCTCCGAGTCAGTCGTGAGGGCAGCCCAGGCGACCATGCGGATCACGGGAAGCACACAGCACTTTGAGGATTCCAGACCTTTCTGACGAGACGACCCGGCGTCGTCTCGCGGCGAAGGCTGCCCGCGCCAACCGGATCCGAATCCCCGAACGGGCAGCCGCTGCGGAGCGGTCGTCCTCTTCCATTCTGCGCCCGCTCAGCGGCAAGGCGGAACTTCCGCCGGTCCCGAGCAAGCCAGCCCGCGCCCGTTGGGAAGCCGCCTCGCGGCTCGTCGCCCGCGCGGCGGTGGTCCTGCTCGCCGTGTCGAGCCTCGCCGCCACCGGCGCGTTCTGGGGCGTGTCCCGAGGCGCGCTGGAGGGCAAGGGCGTTTTGGCCCTCCTGCTGAACGATCCGAACATCAAAGACCCAGGCCAACAGCAGGGCGATGAGAACTTCTTGCTCATCGGCGCGGACACGCGCGAAGGCGACAACGGCAAGCTCGGAGCCGGGGACGTGAACGATGTGGAGGGCTCCCGCTCGGACACCATTATCCTGGTGAACATCCCCGCGAGCCGCGCCCGCGTCGTCGCGGTCTCCTTCCCCCGCGATCTGCAGGTCGACCGGCCCGCGTGCGCGAAGTGGAACTCCACCACGAAGCAGTACTCCAAAGAGATCCAGCCCGCCGAGACGCACTCGAAGATCAACAGCGCGTACATGTACGGCGGGCCCAGGTGCCTGGTCCAGGTGGTCCAGAAGCTTTCAGGGCTCAAGGTCAACCATTTCATCGGCGAGGACTTCGAGGGCTTCTCGAAGATGGTGGACGCGGTCGGCGGGGTGCAGGTGTGCTCCACCAAGCCGCTCTACGACGACGAGCTCGGCACGGTCCTGGCGAAGTCGGGCAGCCAGACCCTGGACGGCGCGCAGGCTTTGCAATACGTCCGGGCCCGCCAGATCGAGGCCGAAGGCACCGGGGACTACGGCAGGATCAAGCGGCAACAGCGATTCATCTCGTCGCTCTTGCGGAGCATGTTGAGCCAAAAAATCCTTGCCAACCCGACGAAGCTCAACGGCCTGCTCGAAGCCTTCACCGACCGCGCGGTCATGGACGGGGTGAAGGTGGACGACCTGCTCAAGCTGGCCCAGTCGATGCAGAGCATCCAGACCAACAAGGTCACCTTCATCACGATCCCGACCACGGGCACCTCGGAAGACGGGATGAACAACGAAGTGCCCAACGACGACGGCGTGCGTGCGATCTTCGACGCGATCATCTACGACAAGCCGTTGCCGGGCGAGGGCGGCTCGAACACCTCCTCCGCGTCGGTGGTGACTCCGTGGACGGTGGAGACCACTGGCAAACCGGCGACGAAGACCACGACGAGCTCCACCCCGCAGCCCGGCCCGCCGCCGGAGACCCAACCGGCCGAGGGCGTCAAAGCGGTCAGCGTGAAAGGATTCACGGTGCAGGTGGTCGCGCCCACTTCGACCATCCTCTACAAGGTGGCGATGGCGCTGTCCAAGCAAGGGTTCAAGGTCGACATGACGTCGAGCGGGGTGGCTCATTCCGACACGGTGGCGACCATTGCGCGCTTCTCCCCCGAGAGCCGTGACGCCGCCGCCACCGTGGCCTCCGCGATACCCGGCGCGATCATCGAACTGGGCTCGACCCCGGACGCGGACGTCGAGCTGGTGGTCGGGTCGGGCGGCGACGTCCCGACGGTCGTCGAGCCCGCCGCGCCCGGCGCGGGCATTGTCGCGAACGAGGTCAAGGCGGTCGACGGCGTCGTGCGCCTCCCGGAAAACCTCACGGTGACCAACGGGGCCGACACGACGTGCTGACGCCGCGGCGGCGGCTGGCGTCGCGCGGGCGCTCCTGGCTGGGAATTCATCACGATTTCATCGGGCTCGCTCTGCCGGCGGGGACCGGGAAGCGTATGGTGGAGTGATGCGGGCGGTATTTCACGAGCAGCTGAGCGACCTGACTGGTCAGCTGGGTTTGACCTGCGCGTTGACCGGTGAGGCGATGCGTCAGGCCACCCTGGCGCTGCTGTCCGCGGATTTGGTCCTCGCGGAGACCGCCATCAGCAAGGACGATGAGATCTCGGCCCTTTCCAAAGACAGCGAAGAGCGGGCGTTCGCCCTGATCGCAGCAGGTCCGACCGAAGAGGACCTGCGGGCGGCCGTCGGCCAGATGCAGGTCGTCGTCGATCTGCGCCGCATGGGCGCCCTCGCCAGGCACGTCGGCAATGTGGCCCGCCGCCGCCACCCGTTGCACGCGGTGCCGGTCGACGTGCACCGCCAATTCGAGCAGATGGGGGAGATCGCGGTCGCCCTCTCGGCCGCCGCGCGGCAGGCTTTGCTGACGCAGAACCCGGTCGCCGCTGCGAAATTGCAGGCCGAGGACGACGCGATGGACGCGCTGCACCAGCAGCTTTTCTCCTTGCTCCTCGGTTCGCAATGGCAGCACGGCGTCGGCCCCGCCGTGGACGTGGCGCTCCTCGGCAGGTATTACGAGCGTTTCGCCGACCACGCGGTGCAGATCGGCAGGCGGGTGCGCTTCGTCGCGACCGGGGCGACCCTTTCGCAAACAGGCTGACCTGATTCGAACGCGCTGTTCTGTCTCAGCGGCCCCTGCTGCAGGCGGAGCCACAGGAGGATCTGCCATGATGGTCGCGATGAGTAGCCCTGTTCCGCCCCCTGTCCCGAAAACCGTCCCGACCACGCGCGCGCATCACGGGGAGGTGGTGACCGACGATCTGGCCTGGCTCGGCGACGAGGAAGACCCGGACACAATCGCCTATTTGGAGGCGCAGAACGCGCACACGGAGGCGTTGACGGAGCACCTCGGGCCACTGCGGGAAGCGATTTTCGACGAGATCAAATCCCGGACGTTGGAGACGGACATGTCCGTCGCGACCCGGATCGGCGATTGGTGGTATTTCACCCGGACGCAGGCAGGCGAGCAGTACGGGGCCCATTGCCGCGCCCCGGTCGCCTCCCCGGAGGATTGGACGCCGCCGCAAGTCTCACCAGATGCGGCGCTGCCTGGGGAAATGGTGCTCCTTGACGGGAACGAGCGCGCCCAGGGCCACGAGTTCTACTCGCTCGGGGCGTACGAGGTGAGCCACGACGGGCGGCTGCTGGCGTTCTCGGAGGACGTGAAGGGCGACGAGCGCTACGACCTGCGGGTCAAGGATCTCGCCACCGGCGAGCTGCTTGCCGACGAGCTGACCGGCGTCGCGCCGGGCGCGGTGTGGTCCTTGGACGGGCACTACCTCTTTTACCAGCGGGTGGACGAGGCGTGGCGCCCGGATTCGGTGTGGCGGCACCGCCTCGGGGACGACAGCGCGAACGATGTCCGGGTCTACCACGAGCCGGACGAGCGCTATTGGGTCGGCGTGGGCTCCTCGCGCAGCGAACGCTGGTTGTTCATCGCCTCCTCGTCGAAGGCGACCAGTGAGATGTGGGCGCTCGACTCCAGCGACCCGACCGGCGCGTTCCAGGTTGTGGCCGAGCGCCGCGAAGGGGTGGAGTACGAGGTGGAGCACGCCGTCGTGGACGGGACGGACGTGTTTTTGATCCTGCACAACGACGAGGCGGAGAATTTCGCACTCGCGCAGGTCCCCGCATCGGACCCGGCGCGTTGGGGCAGGGAGCACTGGACTTCGGTGCTGGAGCACGACCCGGCGCTGCGATTGGAGGGGGTGGACGCGTTCGACGGGTATCTCGCGCTTTCCTACCGGCGCGAGGGCCTGCCGAAATTCGCGGTCTGCGCATACGGCGACAGCGTGCGGCCCGCGGACCAGGCGGCTCCTGCCGAGGCGTT
The DNA here is from genome assembly GCF_000092825.1 of Segniliparus rotundus DSM 44985. Lineage (NCBI taxonomy): Bacteria > Bacillati > Actinomycetota > Actinomycetes > Mycobacteriales > Segniliparaceae > Segniliparus > Segniliparus rotundus. The sequence goes on from NC_014168.1 coordinate 97,355, forward strand.
CTCGTTCGGCGAGTTCCACGGCGGACAGTTCCAGGAGCTCGCGTTCAGCGAGCAGCTTGTCGCGGCAGGCCTCGGCGCGAACCCCGAGTGGGCTTCGCCGAGGCTGCGGTTCGGGCGCAGCTCGTTCACCACGCCCGCGCAGGTGTACGACCTCGACGTGCCGACCGGCGAGCGGATTCTGTTGAAGACGCAACCGGTGCTCGGCGATTTCGATCCGAGCCAGTACGAGGCCTACCGGTTGTGGGCTGTTGCCGATGACGGGGCGCAGGTGCCGATCTCGGTGGTGCGCAAACGCTCCGTCGCCAAACCCGCCCCGACCCTGTTGTACGGGTACGGGGCGTACGAGTCCAGCATCGACCCCGGATTCTCCGTGGCCCGGCTGTCCTTGCTCGACCGGGGCGTCGTGTTCGCGCTCGCGCATGTGCGCGGCGGGGGGGAACTGGGCCGCCACTGGTACGAGCAGGGCAGGTTCACCGCGAAGCCGAACACGTTCACCGACTTCATCGCATGCGCGAAAGCGCTCGTCGACCAGGGGGAGACCGCCCCGGGCCGATTGGTCGCCGAAGGCGGCAGCGCGGGCGGCTGGCTGGTCGGGGCGGCCGCCAACCTCGCGCCGGAGCTTTTCGCGGGCGTCCTCGCGGTGGTGCCGTTCGTGGACCCGCTCACGACGATCCTCGACCCGAGCCTGCCGCTGACGGTGACCGAATGGGAGGAGTGGGGCAACCCGCTCGAGGACAAAGCCGTGTACGACTACATGAAGGCGTACTCGCCGTACGAGAACGTCACGGCCAAGGCGTATCCGAAGATCCTCGCGATCTGCTCGCTCAACGACACCAGGGTGCGGTTCGCCGAACCGGCGAAATGGGTGGCGCGGCTGCAGCAGGCCACGACGTCCGGCGAGCCGGTGCTGTTGAAGACCGAGATGAACGCCGGGCACGGCGGCCGTTCGGGGCGTTACGAGCGGTGGAAAGAGGCCGCGTTCGAGCAGGCGTGGATCCTCGACGTCCTCGGCGCGCGGGTATGACGCCTGCGGATCAGCAGCTAGAGTGTGCAGTATGACGACCCAGGACGACGTGTGGCTCGTCATCCCGGTGTACAACGAGGGCTCGGTCATCACAAGGGTGGTGGGCCAGGCGTTGGCGGTCTTCCCGAACATCGTCTGCGTGGACGACGGGAGCCGGGACGACACCGCCGCGCAGATCGGGCAGACCGGGGCGCACCTCGTGCGGCACCCGGTGAACCTCGGGCAAGGCGCGGCAATCCAGACCGGAGTCGAATACGCCCGGGCGCAGCCGGGCGCGACGTACTTCGTCACCTTCGACGCGGACGGGCAGCACCGGACCGAGGACGCGGCGCGCATGGTGGCGCGGCTCCGCGCCGCGGACCGGGGCGAAGGGGAGCCGGTGGACCTCGTGCTCGGCAGCCGTTTTCTGGCCGAAGAGGCCCGCAAAGGGGTGCCAGTGGTCAAACGCGTCCTGTTGCGCGTGGTCGCGGCGATCAGCCCCGAGGGCCGCAGGCTCAAGCTCACCGACGCGCACAACGGCCTGCGGGCGTTCAACCGCGTCGTCGCCGAGCGGCTGGACATCCTCCAAAACGGCATGGGCCACGCTTCGGAGTTCGTCAAACTCGCCCTGCATCACCATTGGCGCGTCGTGGAAGAGCCCGTCGTCATCCTGTACACGGACTATTCCAAGGCCAAGGGCCAATCCTTGCTCAACGGCGTGAACATCCTCGTCGACAACGCGCTCCGGCCCGCGAGGGGACGCTGATGAGCCCCCTTCTCACGCAGCTGCCGATCAAACTCGTGCTGCTCGCCGCAGGCGCGACGCTCGCGTTCTACCTCGCCCGAGCCCGAGGCACCGCCCGTGCTTCGGCGGCGGTCAAGCTGCTTTTCCTCGGGTTCCTCGCGTTCGGGGCATTGGCGGTGCTGCGCCCGGACGACGTGTCCGCGTTCGCCCGGCTGCTCGGCGTCGGAGCTGGTATGAACCTTTTGCTGTACGCGCTGGTCATCGCTTTCGCGTTCACGACGGTCTCGACATATTTGCGGTTCAAGGAGCTCGAAGGCCGTTATGTCTCGCTCGCGAGGGTGATCGCGCTGTCCACGGCTTCCCCGCCGTCGACGCGCGGCCCAGCCGCCGACCCCTCGGCGGGGGCCGGTACGATCTCCCGGTTGGCAGACGGTCCATCCGGTCAGAACGAAGAACAAGAGAACGCAGCCCCCGATGCGCGGGGCTCGTGGGAGGTGCCCCCAGCATGACGCAGCCGCAGCCCGGAAAGGCTCAGAACCTTCTTCCTTTGGCGCTCATCGCTTTCGGAGCCGCGCTTCTCGCCATCGCGGTCCTTGTCCCGCTCTACAGCGAGGACGAGTTGGTCAAAGCCTCGCTGTCCGACCGGATCACGCTGGTGTCTCCGGCGCAGAGCACCGGCGAGGACGGCCCCGGCCTGAGCCAGGAGTTCCCCGCGCAGGTCATCGACCGCTGCTCGGTTTCCAGCGACGCGGCGAAAGCGGCCGTGCTCCAAGCGAAGGCGACAATCCGGACGTATGTGACCGTCGAGGAGCCGTCGACGGACAGCACGGTCACCTACCAAGCCGGCACCAGCGTCCTCGTCTCCGAGGTGAAATCGCAAGGCGACGGCCAGCCGAAGACCTTGGTCCCCACCGCGTTGCAGCGTTCCGCGTCTGGCGCTCCTGCTCCCAAGACCCCCTGGTCGGACGGCCAGTGCGACAACGGGCTGCTCCTCGCCACGGTCGACAGGGTGACGGTGGGCAGGCACAACGGGCTGCCCACCGCGAAGGGCCTCTCGGAGGTGCAAGTGGAGCCGGAACAGCAAGCCCACCTGTTGCCGAACCGCTCCGGCCAGCAATACCGATTCCCGTTCGACACCAGCAGCAAAGGCAAGTACCAGTATTTCGACGTGACCACGGGAACCTCGTTCCCGGTGACGTACGTGGAGAACACCGAGATCTCGGACATCAAGACGCTGCATTTCCACGTCGACGTCCCAGAGACAGACCTCGCGCTGGTGAACATGCCGGTCGGGTATGACGAGAAGGAGTGGACGGCTCCGCCTGGCACCACCCTCACCAAGCCGCTGAACTGGTGGAACATTCCGAACAGCCCTGGCGGGCAAGACCAGACGATGCACCGCTTCTACCGCAACGGCATCGACCTCTACGTGGACCCGGAGAGCGGCGTCATCGTGCGCGAGCGCCAAGACCTGCGCCAATACTTCGCCGAGCCGTTCTCGGCCCGCGAAGCGGCCAGCCCGGACCTGAGGAACTTCACGTTGACGATCTTGTCCGGCGTCTTCGACTACAACCAGCAGACCATCGAGGCGACGGTCAAGCAGGCGAAGTCCTACCAAGACGACATCGCGCTGTACGGCCGGACCATCCCCATCGGCTCGGCGGTGCTCGGCTTGGTCCTCCTCGCTGGCGGCGGCGTGATTTATTACCGTCTCACGCGGTAGCCAATGCCCCTGGTCTGGCTCTGGTCCCTGACCCTGAGCCTGGTTGCGCTCGGACCGCTGCTGGGCGGGGGGCACTGGTTGTGGGCGGACGCGGTCAGCGTCCCGCGCTCATTCCTCGTCGACCAGGCTTTCGGCCTGGCGGACGCGGCGCCAAGGGCGACCCCGCAGGACGCGGCGCTCGCAGCGGTGTCGAACATTCTCGACGGCGGGCTCGTGGTCAAAGCGATCACGGTGCTCGCGTTGTTCGCGGCAGGGACCGGCGCGGCGCGCCTGGTGCGCGAATTCCTCCCCGAATCCTCGTGGGCGGTCCACATTGTCGCGGCGACCTTCGCGATCGACAATCTCTGGGTCGTCGAACGGTTGCTGCAAGGCCAATGGAGCTTGCTCGTCGGCTATGGGGCTCTCGGGCATGTCGCCGTGGTCGCGGCGAGACTGCGGAACACGCCCTCGGCTTCGGGGTGGGCGGAGCTCGGGTTCTGGCTCGCGGCCGGTGGGCTGGTCCCGACCGGGGCGTTGCTCGTCGCGGTGCTCGCCGGACTTGTGCTGGCTGCGCCGGGGGGCGCGCGCTGGTGGCGGCGGACAGCCGCCTTCACCGGGTTGGCCATCGTCGCTGCGAGCCCGTGGGCGGCTGCGGGATTGTTCGGGCTTTGCGGCCCCGAGCTCGCCGACGGGGGGGCCGCCGGGGCCCATGCGTTCGCGACCCGGCCCGATCGCGCGGGTTGGCTCGCCCTCGGCGGGATCTGGAACGCGGGCTCGACACCGGATTCGCAGCGGGGGGCGTGGGGATTGGCCGCCGATCTGGCGCTGGTGGCGCTGGTGGCCGCAGGCGCTTTCCTGCTCCGCCGCAGGCTCCGGCAGGACCGGGCGTTCGCGCTGCTTTTCGCGCTCGGGCTCGCCGCAGTGGCCCTCGTCGGGCTTTCCGCCACGGGGTTCGCCCAGTCGTCGCTGGCGGAGGCGATGGCGACGACGCCTGCGCTCGGGGTGTTGCGCGACGGCCAGAAGTGGGCCGCGTTGGCCTGGCCCGCCTACGCCCTCGCCCTTTCCTGGATCGCGATGCGCGCCAAGCAGTGGGCGTGCGCGTTGGTCCCGGTCGTGCTGCTGCTGGTCCCGGACGCGCTGTGGGGCGCCGGGGGCAGGCTCGCCCCGGTGCGTTACCCGAACGACTGGTTCGAGGTGCGCAGCCTCGTCGCGGCCGACCCGTCGCATGGGGCGCTGCTCACCGTGCCGGTGGGGATCACGCGGCAATACGATTGGGCCGGGCGGCGCACCAGCATCGACCCGGCTCCGAGGTTGCTGCCCGTCCCGGTGGCGCAGAGCGGCGACCTGGTCGTCGCCGGGGCTGTGGTGCCCGGCGAAGGGGCGTTGGCCCGGCGCGCGGCGGCGCATGTGCGGGCGGGCGCCGGGCCGGAGCGCTTTGCCGAGGACTCGATCGGCTGGGTGCTGGTCGAACGAGATCAGCTCTCCGCGTTGCCGCCGGCGGCGCTCGCCGCGCTCGCCCGGTTCGAACTGGTGCGCTCTGACCAGCATTTCGATCTGTATCGAAATCCGTTGACCCCGTGGCCGGTCCCCGCCGTCCCGGACGCGGCGCGCCGTGTCGTCGTCGCCGCCCACCTCGCTTGGGCGGCGTTGTTGGCCTGTGGGGCGGCGGGCGCGCTGTGGCGCAGGCGAGCGCCGGGGGCACGGCTTGGCCGGATCGGCGGAACGTGTCCGGACGGCTTTCGGGAAAAGGCCCTCTGATGAGTAGAATAGGAGGCGAAGGGTCAGAACACGAAAGATCCGACGGCTTGAGCAGATGAGGAAAAACATGATGAGACACACGGCCCTCGCCCTCCCGGCGGCATTGGCGGGCATGTTCGGCTTCGCCGCCCACGCGCAGGCCCAGCCTGCGATCTGGTCGGCCAGCAGCGCGCACCTGAACGTGAGCAGCGCCCAGTACGACGACCCAGATGAGGACGACACGGCGGACGACGCCGATGACGAGGACGAGGCGGCTCCTGACCGTCCCGGCGGGAACACGCACTTCCCGCGCAACGGGATCACCCACGACGACGACACGGTTGCGCCCGACGACGACGACGCGGCTCCTGACCGTCCCGGCGCGAAGACCCACTTCCCGCGCAACGCGACAAAGCTCGACAACAGCGGCCACCCAGTCACAGGCCAAGGCCCGAACAAGGGCACCAAGCCGCTCAACGACACTTTGGACGCCGCCGGAGGCAAGCACCACTGCTGACCCGTCCGACAGACAAGGACCGCCGAATCGAATTCGGCGGTCCTTCGTCGTCCCGGCCGCTGCCGCGCCCAGACGTCAGACCGCCCTGGCAGGATGAAGAAGATGACCACAGCATTGCGGGAAACGGCACAGCACGCGCTGAGGGCGTTGGTCGGACGCGACGACGCGGTGTTGCGCGAGGACCAATGGGCCGCGATCCAAGCGCTGGTCGAGGGCAAACGCCGCGCGTTGGTCGTGCAACGCACCGGATGGGGCAAGTCGGCGGTGTACTTCGTGGCCACAGCGTTGCTGCGGGCACGCGGAGCCGGGCCGACGGTCATCGTCTCGCCCCTGCTCGCGCTCATGCGCAACCAGATCGACGCCGCGGCCCGCGCCGGGATCTCCGCGCTCACCGTGAACTCGACCAACGTCGACGAGTGGGGGCTCGTCCACGCCCAAGTGCGCGCTGGCGAGGCGGACGTCCTCCTTGTCTCCCCGGAGCGGTTGAACAACCCCGGATTCCGGGACGAGGTGCTGCCCGCGCTCGCCGCGGGCGCGGGCCTGGTCGTGGTCGACGAGGCGCACTGCATCTCGGATTGGGGGCATGACTTCCGCCCCGACTATCGGCGTATCCGCACATTGCTCGCCGACCTCCCTGACGGCGTCCCGGTGCTCGCCACCACCGCCACCGCGAACGCCCGCGTCACCGCCGACGTCGCCGAGCAGCTGTCCGGCTCGGACCAGGCGCCTCTGGTGCTCCGGGGAGCGCTGGACCGCGAGTCGCTGCATCTCGGCGTGCTGAAACTGCCGGACCATGCGGCGCGACTGGCGTGGCTTGCCGCACGGCTGGGCGCATTTCCCGGTTCCGGCATCGTCTACTGCCTCACTGTCGCGGCGACGGAGCAGGTCGCGGAGCATTTGCGCCAGGCGGGCCACACGGTGGCGGCCTATTCGGGGCAGACCGACCCCGGTGAGCGCGAGGCTGTGGAGCGGGACCTGTTGGCGAACCGGGTCAAGGCGGTCGTCGCCACGTCGGCCCTCGGCATGGGGTTCGACAAACCGGACCTCGGTTTCGTCGTCCATTTCGGGGCTCCGCAGTCCCCGGTCGCGTACTACCAGCAAGTCGGCCGCGCGGGGCGCGGCGTCGACCAGGCTTCGGTGGTGCTTTTGCCGGGGGCAGAGGACAAAGACGTGTGGCGGTACTTCGGCTCGCTCGGATTTCCTCCGGAAAACGATGTGCGCGCCGTCCTCGACGCGCTCGCCCAGGCGGAGCAGCCGTTGTCCATCGGGCAATTGGAGACGGTGGTGGGCTTGCGGCGCAGCCGTCTGGAGACCATGCTCAAAGTGCTCGACGTCGACGGGGCGGCGCGCAGGGTCCAGGGCGGCTGGACGGGCACGGGCTCGCCGTGGCGCTACGACCATGAGCGATACGCCAGGGTGGCGCAGACGCGACTGGCCGAACAGCGGCTCATGCTCGACTACCAGGACACCGAGCAATGCCGGATGCGGTTTTTGCGTGAGGCTTTGGACGACGAGGTGTCCGAGGACTGCGGGCGGTGCGACAACTGCGGGGGGCTGGAGGTCGCGCCAGCGCCGTCGGCGCAGGAGGTCGAAGCCGCGCGCGAGCATCTGCGACGGCCGGGGGTCGCCGTGGAGCCCAGGAAGATGTGGGCGCCCGGAGCCCCGGGCCTCAACCCCGCGCGCGCGGGGGGCTCCGCCAAGCGCATACCGCCGGATGAACAGGCTTCGCCGGGTCGCGCGGTCGCCCGTTTGGACGCAGTGGGGTGGGGGCCGCAGTTGCGCGCGGTGTTCGCCTCGGGCTCCCCGGACGGCGAGTTGCCTGTGCCGTTGCGCTACCCGGTCGCAGAGGTGCTCAAGAGCTGGTTCGCCCCGGTCTCGTCTGATGCTGGCCCGTTTGCTGCTGGCGCGCCGGACTCGGTGGTGTTCGTCGATTCCTCGGCCCGTCCGAAGCTGCTCGCGCATCTTGCTGCTGGTGCGGCGAAGGTGCTGGGTGTTCCAGTGGCAGGCCGGTTCGTCCCGAACTCGCCGGCCGCGCCGCACGACGTCAACTCGTCATTCCGGTTGCGCTCCGTCGCGCAGCGCTTCGCGCTGGAGCCTTCCGCGCCGCTGGGCCGACGTGTGCTGCTGGTGGACGACTGGTCGGATTCGGGTTGGACCTTGACGGTGGCCGCGCGGCTGCTGCGCAAGGCAGGCGCGGACGAAGTCGCGCCGTTCGTCCTGGCGGTGGGTTCGGTTTGATGCTTGCGCCCCCCAAATAAAAAGTGTGGGCTCCGACCAAAGAATCTGGTCGGAGCCCACACTTCTCATTGCTCAGAGGCCGCTCGCGCCGCCGGTATGACCGCTCGCACCGCCGGCATGACCGCTCGAGCCGCTCGAGCCGCTGGAGCCGCTGGGGCCGCTGGCGTGGTCGCTTGCGCCGCTGGGACCGCTGGGGCCGCTGGCGTGGTCGCTTGCGCCGCTGGGACCGCTGGAGCCGCTGGGGCCGCTCGAGCCGCTGGAGCCGCTGGAGCCGCTGGTATGGCTGCTCGCGCCGCTGGGGCCGCTGGCGTGGTCGCTTGCGCCGCTGGGGCCGCTCGAGCCGCTGGAGCCGCTGGAGCCGCTGGTATGGCTGCTCGCGCCGCTGGGGCCGCTGGCGTGGTCGCTTGCGCCGCTGGGGCCGCTCGAGCCGCTGGGGCCGCTGGGGCCGCTGGAGCCGCTGGAGCCGCTGGTATGGCTGCTCGCGCCGCTGGAGCCGCTGGAGCCGCTGGCGTGGTCGCTTGCGCCGCTGGGACCGCTCGAGCCGCTGGAGCCGCTGGAGCCGCTGGTATGGCTGCTCGCGCCGCTGGGGCCGCTGGCGTGGTCGCTTGCGCCGCTGGGGCCGCTCGAGCCGCTGGGACCGCTCGAGCCGCTGGAGCCGCTGGGGTCGTTGGTGTTGCCGCTGGGGCCGCTTGAGCCGCTGGGGCCGCTTGCGCCGCTGTTGCCGCTGGCGTGGTCGCTCTCGACGCTGTTGCCGCTGGCGTGGTCGTTCTCGACGCTGTTGCCGCTGGCGTGGTCGCTCTCGACGCTGTTGCCGCTGGCGTGGTCGTTCTCGACGCTGTTGCCGCTGGCGTGGTCGCTCTCGACGCTGTTGCCGCTGGCGTGGTCGCTCTCGACGCTGGGGCCGCTGGCGTGGTCGCTCTCGACGCTGGGGTCGGGAGGGGCGCTCGCGTCGCTGGGGTCGGGAGGGGCGCTCGCGTCGCTGGGGTCGGGAGGGGCGCTCGCGCCGCTGGGGGCCGTTGGTGTTGCCGTTGGCGTGGTCGTTCTCGACGCTGTTGCCGCTGGCGTGGTCGCTCTCGACTCTGGGGTCGGGAGGGGCGCTCGCGTCGCTGGGGTCGGGAGAGGCGCTCGCGTCGCTGGGGTCGGGAGGGGCGCTCGCGCCGCTGGGGCCGTTGGTGTTGCCGTTGGCGTGGTCGCTCTCGACGCTGGGGTCGGGAGGGGCGCTTGAGCCGTCAGGAGGGGCGCTCGCGCCGCTGGGGTCGGGAGGGGTGCTCGCGCCGCTGGGGTCGGGAGGGGTGCTCGCGCCGCCTGTTTGGTCGCTTACGCCATCGGGGCCGCTGGGGCCGTTGGTGTTGCCGCTGGCGTGGTCGCTCTCGACGCTGGGGTCGGGAGGGGCGCTCGCGCCGCTGGAGCCGCTGGCGTGGTCGCTGGTGTTGCCGCTGGCGTGGTCGCTCTCGACGCTGGGGTCGGGAGGGGTGCTCGCGCTGCCGGGGCGGGGTTGTCCGCTGTTCGCGTTCGGGCTGCCGGGGCCGTTGGCTTGGTTGCTTGCTTGGTCGCTCGCGCTGCCGGGGCCGGTTTGTCCGCCGATCTGGCCGTTCGCGTTCGCGTTGCCGGGGCCGTTGGCTTGGTTGCTTGCTTGGTCGCTCGCGCTGCCGGGGCCGTTGGCGTTGCCGGTTGCTTGGTCGCTCGGGCTGCCGGGGCCGTTGGTGTTGCCGGTTGGTTGGTCGCTCGGGCTGCCGGGGCCGTTGGTGTTGCCGGTTGGTTGGTCGCTCGGGCTGCCGGGGCCGTTGGTGTTGCCGGTTGGTTGGTCGCTCGCGCTGCCGGGGCCGTTGGCTTGGTTGCTTGCTTGGTCGCTCGCGCTGCCGGGGTCGGTTTGTCCGCCGATCTGGCCGTTCGCGTTCGCGTTGCCGGGGCCGTTGGCTTGGTTGCTTGCTTGGTCGCTCGCGCTGCCGGGGCCGTTGGTGTTGCCGGTTGGTTGGTCGCTCGCGCTGCCGGGGCCGGTTTGTCCGCCGATCTGGCCATTGATCTGCTCGTCGACCTGGCCGCCCCGAGCCGCCGCAACAGGCTGATTCGGCTGGATTGTCGGTTCTGGTGGCTCTGGTGGCGCGATCTCAGCCTGGATCTGGGTCTTCGCCTCTGCGGACACGCGCTGCTGCCGCTGTTGTTGTTGCGACTGCTGCACCTGCAGCAACTGTTGCACATTGGCCCCGGCGCCGAAGATCGGCGGCGTTGTGATCGCGGCGGCGGCCTCCACCGAACTGGAAAGGCTCGCTTGGCCGTTCTGCCCAGGCCGCGGGTTCGGTTGACCGGGGTCCGGCCGCGTCGCAAGACCGCCGGAGGCCTGAGCGTTGAACTGCGCGTTCAAACTCCCGGCGACCGGGATGTCCAGGGCGACTTTCGCGTTGGCCTCAGCGGCCCGCCGGTCGAAGAACTGCTCCTGTTGCTGGCGGACCCGCACGATCGGGACGGCCTCCTGGGCGATGTGGGCGACGATGTCCGCGGCCACTTGCTGCGCGTGGCTGGAGAAGACAGTCTTCTGCAGGCCCCACAGGGCGTCGCCCGGACCGGAGTTGTACGTTGCGACGCCGGTGCCTGCGACGGCAGTTGCGGCGACAGCGACGCTCGCGGCGAGCTTCGGTTTCGCCAAGAGGAAGGCCAGTGCTTTGCTACTGGTCCCAGCCATAGGAGTCTCCTAGAATTGTTGGTTACCCGATGATATGAGTCTCACAAGTTATCAGATGAGATAATTCTCATAGACGAGAGTCGCGGGTCGGGAGCCGACGTGCGCGAGATCATTGAGGGATTTCTGACTTTCCAGCAGGAGATTTATCCGAAACGGCTGGAGCTGTTCAAAAAGCTCGCCGCCGCGCAGAGCCCGAAGGCGCTCTTCATCAGCTGCTCGGACAGCCGCGTCGTGTTGGAGTTGTTGACGCAGCAGGAGCCGGGAGACCTGTTCGTCATCCGCAACGCGGGGAACATCGTCCCGCCCTACGGCCCCGAGCCTGGCGGCGTCACGGCGACCGTCGAATACGCTGTCGCCGTGCTGCAGGTGACGGACATCGTCGTGATGGGGCACTCCAACTGCGGCGCGATGAAGGCCATCGCCGCCGGGCAGCCCCTGGACTCGCTGCCCGCGGTCAGCCACTGGCTGCGGTATTCGGACGCGGCGAAAGCCGTCAACCAGGCGCGCGAGTACGGGTCGGACGACGAGAAGCTGACCGCGTTGGTCCACGACAACGTCGTCGCCCAGATCTCGAACCTGAAAACACACCCCACGGTCGCCCTCGCGCTGGCGGAACAACCGTTGTCCATCGGGCAATTGGAGACGGTGGTGGGCTTGGATTCCCCGGACGGCGAGTTGCCTGTGCCGTTGCGCTACCCGGTCGCAGAGGTGCTCAAGGGCTGGTTCGCCCCGGTCTCGTCTGATGCTGGCGCGCCGGATTCGGTGGTGTTCGTCGATTCCTCGGCTCGTCCGAAGCTGCTCGCGCATCTTGCTGCTGGTGGACGACTGGTCGGATTCGGGTTGGACCTTGACGGTGGCCGCGCGGCTGCTGCGCAAGGCAGGCGCGGACGAAGTCGCGCCGTTCGTCCTGGCGGTGGGTTCGGTTTGATGCTTGCGCCCCCCAAATAAAAAGTGTGGGCTCCGACCAAAGAATCTGGTCGGAGCCCACACTTCTCATTGCTCAGCGGCCGCCGGGTCCGGCCGGAATCGTCGCGCCGCCAGGTCCACCCGGACCTGCTTGCCCGCCTGCTTGTCCGCTCGCGCCAGCGCCGCCGGCAGGACCGCCGGGGCCACCGGCTTTGCCGCCTGCTTGTCCGCCGATCTGGCCGTTCGCGCCAGCGCCGCCGGGGCCGACTTGTCCGCCAGCTTGTCCGCCTGCTTGTCCGCCGACCTGGCCGCCTTGTTGCGGCTGCGGCCGCTCCTGACGCGGTTCTGGTGCGGGGCTCGCGCCGGCGCGTCCGTCGGCCTGGCCGTTCGCGCCAGCGCCGCCGGGGCCGACCTGTCCGCCAGCTTGTCCGCCGATCTGGCCGTTCACACCGCCAGCGCCGCCGGCTTTTCCATCGGCTTGTCCGCCGATCTGGCCGTTCACACCGCCAGCGCCGGCTTGTCCGCCGACCTGGCCATTGACCTGCCCGCCGACCTGGCCGCCCTGAGCCGGCGCAACAGGCTGCTTCGGCGGGGTTGTCGGACGCGACTTCTGCTCCTGTGCGATCTCAGCCTGGATCTGGGCCTTCGCCTCTGCGGACACGCGCTGCTGCCGCTGTTGTTGTTGCGACTGCTGCACCTGCAGCAACTGTTGCACATTGGCCCCGGCGCCGAAGATCGGCGGCGTTGTGATCGCGGCGGCGGCCTCCACCGAACTGGAAAGGCTCGCTTGGCCGTTCTGCCCAGGCCGCGGGTTCGGTTGACCGGGGTCCGGCCGCGTCGCAAGACCGCCGGAGGCCTGAGCGTTGAACTGCGCGTTCAAACTCCCGGCGACCGGGATGTCCAGGGCGACTTTCGCGTTGGCCTCAGCGGCCCGCCGGTCGAAGAACTGCTCCTGTTGCTGGCGGACCCGCACGATCGGGACGGCCTCCTGGGCGATGTGGGCGACGATGTCCGCGGCCGCGAGCGTCGCGATGACCCCGTTGCGCACGAAGTCCCTGGTCTGACGGGGCACTTGGATGTCCACGAACTGGCCCAAGGAGACATTGAGGTTCACCACCGGCAGGAATGGCCTGAGCCGGGCGGTCTCGACGTACACGTTGAATTGGGCGTCGGCGCCGCTCGGGTTCTGGCGGAGCCAGCGGTCCCGGTCCCACTGATGGCGTTGGTACACCGGGTCGTTGTAGTACCAGCGGTTCTCGTAGTAGCCCTGGTAGCGGTTGTACCATTTGTCGCGCCAGCCCGCGTTCCGAGGGTCGTCGGGGTGGCCTTGGCGCTGGCCCCACTCGTTGTAGCCGTCGCGGTGCCAGCCCATGCGGCTGATCGGGTCGTAGCGCCAGCCCGCGTAGTTGTACCCGTAACGGTCGTAGCCCCGCCGGTCGTAGCCCCAACGGTCGTAGCCCGCCCGGTCGTACCCGTAGCGGTCGTAGCCGGTGTAGTCGTAGCCGTACGGGTTGTAGCCGTCCAGGCCCCAACGGTGCCAGTCGTCCCGGTTGTAGCCGTAGAAGGTGTCCCAGGTCGGGTCGTAATAGCCGAGCTCCTGCTGGTTGAGCGTCGCAGCGGCGGGCGTCGGGTCGCTCCAATCCGGATCGGCCTCGCCGGGCGGATTGCTGATGTCCGCGCCCGCGACCTGGGCGGGCGGCTGGGGAGCCGAGGCTGACGCGGCCGCTTGCGTCGAGTAGCCCCAGGTCGGCAACTGGGCCGAGGCTTGGGTCGCGACCGAGCCTTGGGCGTTCGCGTCCAGGCTTGCGTCCGGCGCGGCCGGCAGGTCGGCGGGCGGGGGCACGCTGTCCGCGAGGTTCTGGGTCAGCTGCAGGTAGAGCTGTTGCAGACCGGCCCGCTGGTTGGCGTCGGGGACGTTGCTCGCGTCGTCGATCAGCTGTTTCGCCTGGTTCAGGTAGTTGCGCGCCTGCCCGAGGTCGTCTGCGCCGATGGGGTTCTTGGACAAGAGCGCCTGCGCGTTTTTCAGGTCGCTGGCGACGTCGTTCACCGCCACTTGCTGCGCGTGGCTGGAGAAGACAGTCTTCTGCAGGCCCCACAGGGCGTCGCCCGGACCGGAGTTGTACGTTGCGACGCCGGTGCCTGCGACGGCAGTTGCGGCGACAGCGACGCTCGCGGCGAGCTTCGGTTTCGCCAAGAGGAAGGCCAGTGCTTTGCTACTGGTCCCAGCCATAGGAGCCTCCTAGAATTGTTGGTTACCCGATGAGTCTCACAGACGAGGGTCACAGTCCGCTTCCGGCAGCCTGGGGGTTGCCTGTGAATGGTTTCGGCCACGTCGGGCGGGCGGAGCTCGTGGGCGCGTCGTGGCCGCCGCCCGTGAGCTCGGGCATACTGGAAGGGCGACCACATAAAACATAAAAAAGGAGCCGACGTGCGCGAGATCATTGAGGGATTTCTGACTTTCCAGCAGGAGATTTATCCGAAACGGCTGGAGCTGTTCAAAAAGCTCGCCGCCGCGCAGAGCCCGAAGGCGCTCTTCATCAGCTGCTCGGACAGCCGCGTCGTGTTGGAGTTGTTGACGCAGCAGGAGCCGGGAGACCTGTTCGTCATCCGCAACGCGGGGAACATCGTCCCGCCCTACGGCCCCGAGCCTGGCGGCGTCACGGCGACCGTCGAATACGCTGTCGCCGTGCTGCAGGTGACGGACATCGTCGTGATGGGGCACTCCAACTGCGGCGCGATGAAGGCCATCGCCGCCGGGCAGCCCCTGGACTCGCTGCCCGCGGTCAGCCACTGGCTGCGGTATTCGGACGCGGCGAAAGCCGTCAACCAGGCGCGCGAGTACGGGTCGGACGACGAGAAGCTGACCGCGTTGGTCCACGACAACGTCGTCGCCCAGATCTCGAACCTGAAAACACACCCCACGGTCGCCCTCGCGCTGGAGCAGGGGCGTCTTGACCTGCACGGCTGGGTGTACGACATCGAGCCAGGGGTGATCGACGCGTATGACGGGACGAGCCGCACGTTCGTGCCGCTCTCCGACAACACCAAAGTGAGCGCGTTGGCCACCAAGCAGGGCTGAGCGCCGAGCAGGGCTAACCGGGGTTGTTCGCGCCGAACACGACGACCGAGCGCAGCACTCGCCCTTCGTGGATGGCGTGGAAGGCTTCTTCCACGTCGCCCACGCCGATCCGCTCGGTGACGAATTTCTCCAAGGGCAGCCTGCCTTGCAGGCTCAAGTCCACGAGCGCGGGGAAGTCCCGTTCTGGGAGGCAGTCGCCGTACCAGGCCGATTTGAGCGAGCCGCCGTGGGAGAAGAAGTCCAGCAGCGGCATTTCCAGGCGCATCGTCGGGGAGGGCACGCCGACCAAGACCACGACCCCCGCGAGGTCGCGGGCGTAAAACGCCTGTTCCCAGGTTTCTGGGCGGCCCACCGCGTCAATCACCACATCCGCGCCGAAGCCGCCGGTGAGCGCTTTGACCGCCTCGGGCACATGGACGCCCTCGCCGGAGAGGATCGTGTGCGTCGCGCCGAGGTCTTTGGCCCAGTCGAGCTTGCGCTGGTCCACATCGACGCCGATGACCACCGAGGCTCCCGCGAGCCGAGCCCCGGCGACTGCTGCCGATCCGACGCCGCCGCAGCCGATCACCGCCACGGCATCGCCGCGCGCGACCGCGCCGGTGTGCACGGCGGCCCCGATCCCCGCCATCACGCCACAACCGAGCAGGCCCGCGACCGCAGGGTCTGCCGCGGGGTTCACTTTCGTGCATTGCCCTTGATGGACGAGGGTTTTTTCGATGAAAGCGCCGATGCCGAGCGCCGGGGTCAGCGCTGTGCCGTCGGTCAACGTCATGGGTTGCTCGGCGTTGAAGGTGTTGCAGCAGTACTGCTGTTTGCCCTTGCGGCAGGCGCGGCATTCCCCACAGACCGCCCGCCAGTTGAGCACGACGAAGTCGCCGGGCTCCACATGGGTGACCGCGGAGCCCACCGCCTCCACGGTCCCCGCGGCCTCGTGGCCCAACAGGAACGGCCATTGGTCGGTGATGTTCCCGTCCCGGTAGGCCAAGTCGGTGTGGCAGACCCCGCAGGCTTGGATCTGCACGACGACTTCGGCGGGGCCGGGGTCGGGGACCACCACGTCGACGAGTTCGACGGGAGCGCCTTTGGCGCGGGAGACGACACCTTTGACGGTTTGCGGCAAGGGAACCTTCCTTCATGACGACAGCCGGGGGTATGCGACAAACCGCATACGCCCAGCCTAATCCCCGCCTCCACGGGTATCAGGTCCCCTGCACGTTGAGAATCTGCCGCAATGTGCGCAGGACGGCGACAAGGCTCTTGGCGTCGTCCATGACCGGGTCGATGTCCTTGTCGGCGTCGGGGATCTCGTCGATCAACGCCGTGCCGCCCCGGCACTCGACGCCTTCCATCCGCGCCCGCGTCCTTCGCGCCGAGCCATTCGGCGAAGACGGACGCGAACCGGTCCATCATCTCGGCCCGGTTCAGGAAGGCGAACCGTTGCGCCCACTGCAGGTCCGCCAAGCCACGACGGAACTCGGGCGTGCCCGAGGGCAAGCACGCGAGATCCGGGTGCGGCAGGTCGATATGCCATATCTTGCACAGCCGCTGCGCGGTTGTGATGTGCTTCTGGGCGATCTTGTTGCCCACGCCTCTGTGCCGGAGTGCAGGAACAACCACACCCGGTCCGCCTCGTCGAGGCAGAGCTCGACGAAGTGGTTGCCGCCGCCGAGGGAGCCAAGCTGTTCGCGTCGCTTCGGCGAGTGGCTGAGGTCCACCTCGAGCTCGTCGGCCAGCTCGCGCAGGCGTGCGGGCAAGGCCCCGCTGTCGGGGCCGGGCTGGGGAGAACTACGGCTTGATCTCGAAATACCCGTACATGTCGCCGTCGAAGTCGTCGCCGTACTGATGGGCTTTGCGGAAAGACTTCCCGTCCAGCATGGCGAGGACGATCGGCCGGGATTCGCAGGCCTGGGCGTCGGGGGGGATGTTCTTGGGCGGATTCGCGAGCTCCACCCAGCCCTCGGCGTCGCCGGAGCCCGCCCGCCGCGCGCCGGACGGGGAGAAGCCGATGCCGGGCAGCTTCTCGTGGAAGCGCCGCTGAATGCGGCTCCAGCCGCCGACGGTCGGCTGGTTCGACTTCGCGTAGAAGGGGCCGTACGCGGTGAGCAGCAATTTTTCTCGCATGAGTGTGGCTTGGGGGTATGCGGCCTGGAAGAGTTTGAGCAAGCTGACGCGCTCGCCCTCGCGGGTGTCGTCGCGCATGCTGTCCCAGGGCTCGTCGCCCTGGTCGCCGATCCGCTCTGTCGGGCAGGGGTTGTCCGGCGAGGCGTGCGCGGGCGAGCCGCACAAGGGCAACACGAGGGGGAGAGCGGCCAAAGCCATTCGAGCCAAACGCATATGATGCAGCTTACAGGCGGCCGCGCAGGGCGCTGAGGTGGACGGCCATCCCGACGAGCGGACCGATCAGCAGGGCGAGGCAGACCCGCAGGCCGATCTGGTCCTGGGGCAGCGCGGGCACGAGCAGCAGGGCGAGGGAGGCGAGCGTCGCGGCCCACCAGCCGACCGCGTTGATCCGGCCGCGACCGGTGGTCAGGCAGGACACGCCGGTGCAGGTGAGCAGCGCGATCATCGCCGCGCCCAAGGTCAACGCGGCCAATGTGGCGCGCCCGAATGGCCATGCCACATGGAAGACCGCCGCAAGCAGCCACGGGCCGAGCAGCGCGGCGGCCAGCGCGCTGGCCGCGCCTGCGAGCAGGACTGCGCCCGTCGCAATGCCGAGCGCGCGCCAGGGGCGGCTCCTGCGGTCGGTGCACCATGCGACCAACGCCCCTTGGAAGACGTTCAACGGCACGAGCAAGGGCGCCCGGGTCAAGGTCACCGCGAGCAGCAACGCACCTGCTCCTTCGGGCAGCCGCCCCGGGGTGGTGATTTTGAGCAGCACGGGGAAGCCCATGACGAGGACCGCGCTCGCCGACGCGGCCGCCACCGCCGCCGCGCAGCGGCGCAGGAATTCCCGCATGGGCACGTCCGCTCTCGCCGCGGCCAGCGCGCGGGCGCGCGGCGAGGCCGTCAGCAGCACCAGCCACGAGCCCGCGCCCGCGACGGCTGCGACGCAGAACCATCCCGGTCCCGCGCCGAACGCGACGCAGCTGATCGCCGCGGCGAGCCGGAACGCGGCGTCGAGCACGGTGAGCACGGCGAACGGGGTCCACGCGTACGCGGCGGACAGCAGCCCGCCGACCGCGGCTTGGGCGGCGACCCCGCACACGCCGACGGCGAACAGCCCGGCGAGCGGCAGCACGCCGTTCTCGGCTGGGCGCGCCGAGCCTGGTTGCGCCCCGCCGGCTTCGAGGAACAGCAGCCCCGCCCACAGGGGGGCGGTGGCCAACGCGAGGCCGCCGAGCACCACGCCGGAGCCGAAGCCCGCGAGGAGGGGCCGCGCGCCGCGCGCCTCGGCCGGGGCGGCCCGAACGCCTCGGGCGGTCTCTTGGAGCAACCCGCCCAGCGCGCCGGTGGCCAGGCCGAACGCGGACCAGAAGACGAACCAGCCCGCGTACTGCGACTCGGTGAGGCTCCGGGCGGCGAGCAGGAGCACGAAGTACCCGCTGGCCGCCGAGAGCGCCGTCGCGACGCCGACGCTCAACACGGCAGGACGCGGAGTGCTCATCACAAGCATGATGTCACAGCGGGCCCGCCGCCCGCCCGG
Source organism: Segniliparus rotundus DSM 44985 (assembly GCF_000092825.1). NCBI lineage: Bacteria > Bacillati > Actinomycetota > Actinomycetes > Mycobacteriales > Segniliparaceae > Segniliparus > Segniliparus rotundus. The sequence goes on from NC_014168.1 coordinate 115,605, forward strand.
CAAAAACATGTCGCACATCACAGAGGCCTCTGTTTGTGGGCGACAACGTGTCGATCCCCCCGATATCACAATGTTATCCTGGCGCTGAGACATGTGTCTCAATCTCCGGAGGAGGAGTGAGGAAATGACCGTCAGCGCGCAGACCGGCGAGACCCAAGAACAGGCTTCGGGCACGGCGGCCTTGCTCGACGTGCTCGTCGTCGGAGCAGGTTTCAGCGGCATCTGCGCTGGAGTCAAACTGCAGGAGGCGGGAGTCTACGACTTCCTGATCGTGGAGAAAGCCGAGGATTTCGGCGGCACCTGGTGGCACAACACCTACCCCGGCTGCGCCGTGGACGTGACCTCCCCGATGTACTCCTTCTCCTTCGCGCAGAAGTCAGACTGGTCCAACCTGTTCGCGCCGCAGCCGGAACTGCTCGCCTACGCGAGGCAAGTGGCCAAGGACTTCAATTTGCGGCCCCGCACCCGGTTCGGCGTCGCCGTGGAGCAGCTCGTCTTCGACGAATCCGCCGACCGTTGGGACGTGAGCCTCTCCGACGGCAGCGTGTACCGCGCCCGCGTGGTGATCGGCGGCTTCGGCGGCCTGCACGTCCCCAAGATCCCCGAATTCGCCGGCCTCTCCACGTTCCAAGGGCCGGTGTTCCATTCCGCCCAATGGCGCCACGATGTGGACCTGCAGGGCAAGAAGGTCGTCGTGATCGGCACCGGGGCCTCCGCCGTCCAATTCGTCCCCGAGGTCGCGAAAGAGGCCGAGCGGCTGACGGTCTTCATGCGCTCCCCGCACTGGGTGCTGCCCCGGCTCGATTATTCGATCAAACCCTGGCAGCACGCTGTCCTCAAGCACGTCCCCGGAGCCCGGCGGCTGTTGCGGGCCATCGCCTACTTCCTCTACGAGGGGTTCGTCTTCAACCTCTTCTTCCCGAAGGTTTTCGCGCGGTTCTTCGAAGCCGCCTCCAAGGCGCACATGCGCCGGCAGATCGCCGACCCGGCACTGCGGCAGCTGTTGACCCCGGACTGGCGGTTCGGCTGCAAGCGCGTCGTCATGTCCAGCACGTACTACCCCGCGCTGCAACGGCCCAATGTCACCTTGGAGCACAGCGGCGTCGCGGAGTTCACCGAGCACGGCGTGCGCAGCGCCGACGGCGTCCTGCACGAGGCGGACGTGGTCATCCTGGGAACCGGTTTCGAGACCACGGAGGGCGTGCTGCACCTGCCGATCATCGGACGAGGGGGCACGTCCCTCGCCGACGCGTGGCACACCGACGGCCCGGAGCAGTTCCTCGGGCTCTCCACGCACGGCTTCCCGAACCTGTTCACCCTGGTCGGCCTGAACACGACCGGCGGCAACCAGTCGGTCATCTTCGCCATCGAGGCGCAGATGCACTACATCAACCAGGCGATCCGCTGGATATTCGGCTCGCGCTCGGGCGTGACCCGCGTGGAGCTGCGTGAGTCTGTGCAGCGCAGATACAACCGGGACGTGCAGAAAAAGCTGAAGAAATCAGTGTGGCTGACCGGCGGTTGCAAGAGCTGGTACCTCGACAGCGAAGGGCGCAATGCGATCGCCTGGCCGGGCTTCTCGTTCGGATTGTGGTGCAAGACCCGTTTCGCGAAGGCGAGCGATTGGGAGCTGTCCGGCGTTCAGTCCCGCCAGATCGCAGAGGGCTACACCGGGCCTGCGGAAATCGTGCTAGTGGGCGAAAGCATTCCCGTCGAAGCCGAAGTGCGCGGCCACATCGACCCCCTCGACGGCGCACGCCCCTGGTACGGGCGTGTCGTCGGCGGCCCCTCCCTCGGCGTGCTCGCAGCATCAGGCGACACGACAGCGACGTTGCAGATCCCCGGCCGGGAGGCGGCCTCGGTCCGGTTGGCCGGGCAGGACGCGCGCGGCGGTTTCCGTGTCGTCGGCGTCGGAGCCCCGCCGTTCGCGCTGGGCCCCGCGGCGCTCGAACGAAGCGGCTAGGGCCGACGGCGCCCGGATGAGGAATCCGACTAGGCTGGTGGCATGAGCCTTCCGATCAAGCTCGGCTACAAAGCCTCCGCAGAGCAGTTCAACCCCCGCGAACTCGTCGAATACACTGTCGCGGCGGAACGCCACGGTTTTGACAGCGTGGTGGTGAGCGATCATTTCCAGCCGTGGCGCTACACCGGCGGGCACGCGCCCTGGGCGCTCGCGTGGCTCGGGGCGGTGGGCGAGCGCACCAGCAGGGTGCAGATCGGCACGTCCGTGCTCACCCCCACCTTCCGCTACAACCCGGCGATCATCGCGCAGGCCTTCGCCACATTCGGCATGCTGTACCCAGGCCGGGTCTTCCTGGGCGTCGGCACCGGCGAAGCCCTCAACGAGCAGGCTGTCGGCCTGAAAGAATGGCCGGAGTTCAAAGAGCGCTTCGCCCGTCTGCGAGAGTCTGTCGAGCTCATGCGCAAGTTGTGGACCGAGGAACGGGTCAATTACGAAGGCGAGTACTACCGCACGGTCGACGCGACGGTCTACGACAAGCCGTCCGAGCCCATCCCGGTCTATGTCAGCGCGGGCGGCGCTGTGGTCGCCCGGTACGCGGGACGCGCCGGCGACGGGTTCATCTGCACCTCTGGCAAAGGCGCGGAGCTGTACACCGAGACACTGCTGCCCGCCGTGCAGGAGGGCGCGGACAAGGTCGGCCGCGACGCGGGCGGCATCGACAAGCTCATCGAGATCAAGCTCTCCTACGACCCGGACCCGTGGCTCGCTCTGAACAACACGAGGTTCTGGTCGCCCCTCTCCCTTTCCGCGGAGCAGAAGCATTCGCTCTCGGACCCCAAACAGATGGAAGAGGCCGCCGACGCGCTGCCGATGGAGCAGATCGCCAAGCGGTGGATCGTGGCGAGCGACCCCGACGAGGTCGTCGAGAAGATCAAGTTCTACACCGACCTCGGACTGAACCACTTAGTTTTCCATGCTCCTGGGCATGATCAGCTGCGTTTCCTGGAGGTCTTCGAGCGGGATCTCGCGCCTCGGCTGCGCTCGCTCTGAGTTTCGCGAGGTCAGTTGCGCTTTGCGCGGTCTTCGGATACACTCGATTCGGCGACCCGCTCCTCGCCCTTGTTTCCCCTCCCCCCGTCTGGGGCGGGTTGAGCGGGTCGCTCTTTTCTTCCCGCCAATTCCACGCTTCCTGAATGTTCGGCGCGAGGGGTTTCCCACCGGGGCGGCATCAGAAAACAGTGCGCGGGCGAACGATGTTCGCAAGATCCACCAGCGCGTAACGCTGGCTGCGGTGAGCGGCCCGTTTCGCGAGCGCGCGGAGCACGAACTCGCTTTGACGGCGCAGCGAGTGCAAGGTGAAAGGTTTGCCGAGGAAGCTGCCGCTGAGCGGGGGCGAGTGCGCGGGCCTGCCCTGCATCCAGTCGACCGCCTTGCCGAGCAGGAGCGCGCGCGCGGCGAGTGTGCGCGGCTCCTCCTTCGGGAGGCGCTGCTGCCGCTCGGCCGCCGCGCGGAGCAGATCCTCGTCCACCTCGTCCTTGAGGAGGATGACGATCGCGCTCACCGTCGCCGTGGCGGCGTGGCGTGAACTCGAAGGCACTTTGTCCAGCGCCGCGACCGCGCCCATCGGGTCGCCCTCCGCTGAGAGCCGCCTCGCGAGGCCGAACGTGGCGCTGATGAGCCCGTCGTCCGTGGTCGAACACAAGCGGTACAGGGTCTTCGCGGCCGGATCGTCCAGGAGCTCCAACACGACAGCGAGGGCGAGTTTCGGCGCGGGCTCGCCGGGCAGCATCCCCCAGACCTCTTCGAACGACTTCTTGGCCTCTTCGAGGTCGCCTTGGAGCAGGGCCAGATTCCCCTGGTACCAGGACGGGCGCCAGTTGCGCGGGGCGTACAGGTTGTCCAGAAGACGGGCCGCCTCGTCGAGCTGGCCGAGGCCCATGTGCACGCGGACGGCGGCGAGGACTGTCTCGGTGTCGTCGGGGTCGGACTCCAAGGCGCCGGTCACCGACTCCAACGCGTGCTCCGGCTTGGTGTGCAGCAAGGTCGCCAGCAGCGCTGCAGACGGGTGGGCGGGATCGACCAGCGGCAGCGGCAGCGCCTGGACGACCTCGTCCCGGCGCAGCTCTCCCCGGCGGTCCCGTCCGTCGGCGTAGACGTCCAGCCTGCGCGACAACACGTCGGTGCCGAACTCGCCCCGGCTCGCGGTGAACAGGGTCGAACTCGACGGGTACGGCCTGCCCCTGCGTTCGGCGAGCACTTCGCGCAGCACCCCGGACATCTGCACCGACATCTCGCTGGCGGACTGGAACCGGGCTCTGGAGTTCGGGTGCGTCGCGCGCAGCAGAAGCTGGTAGTAGGAGGGGTACTTGGCGAAAACCGGCTCCTCCTGCGGGGAGGGGAGCCCCTCCGCGTAGCGGCCCTTGTCCAGCGGAAGGTCCACGGTCAGCACCGCCAACGTGCGCCCGACCGTGAACACGTCGGTCTGCACGGTCGGCCCGGTGAGGGTCAGTTCCGGCGCTTGGTAGCCGACCGTCCCGTACAGGCGGTTGGTGTCGTGCATGCTCGTCACCGCGCCCAGGTCGATGAGCGTGAGCTGCCCCTCGGTGAGCATGATGTTCTCTGGCTTCAAGTCGTTGTAGGCCAGGCCGATGGAGTGCAAATACCCCAGAGCGGGCATGATCTCCATGAGGTACGCGAGCGCCTGTTCCACGGGCAGGCTGGTGCGGCGAAGGGCCCCCCCGAGCGGCGGGGAGCCGGGTTTGCGGCCATAGAGCAGGTCGCGCAGGGACACCCCGCCGATGTACTGCATGACGATGTAGCCGACCGGCACGCCGTCAAGGTCCGGGTGCTCCACGAAGTTCAAGATCTCCACGATGGCCGGATGGGAGACTTCTGAGAGGAATTGGCGTTCGGCCCGCGCGATGGCCTGGGCGCTCGCGTCCCCTCGGGAGAGCAAGCCTTTGAGCACCACGGGCCGGTTGTCGACGTTGCGGTCCTCCGCGAGGTAGATCCAGCCGAGGCCGCCGTGCGCGATCGGGCCCCGGACCACGTACTGGCCCGCGACGACTTCCCCGGCTTTCAACTGGGGCAGGAACGAGAACGGGGTGCCGCAATTGCCGCAGACCCCTTCGGGCAGCCCTGGGTCGTCCGGGCCCTTGCGGCCCACCGGCGCGTGGCATTTCCAGCAGAACCGCTTGTTCTCCGGCACCTGGGGGTCCGGCATCAGGGCGAGGGAGGGGTCCAACGCGGGAGCGGGTTGGATTCGCACCAGGCCGCCGCCGATCAGCCGCTCGGACAACGGCACGGTGACGGTGCGTTCGGCGCGTTTGGCGGGGCCGCTGCTCTCCACCGGCGCGGTGGGGGCCGGCTGGGTGGTGTCGGCGGGGGAGAACGCCTCCGTCATCGCGCTCCCCCTGATGCGGGGCTGTCCAGCGCCAGCGTGCCCCGAGCGCTGGATCGGGGCCGCCGCGGGCGCCCCGCGCCCGCCGCGTCCCCGATCCGCGCGTCCCATGCCCTGCTCATGGCGTCGACGGCTCCTCAGGCGCGTACTCCGGCGTGGCCGGGGGGCGGTTGCACGGGGAGAACTTCAGGTTGTCCCGGCACAAATTCGTCCAGGTGCCGTCAGCCTTGATTTCCTCGATGATCTTGTTGACCACCCGTTCGAGCTCTGCTTCCCCTTTGTGCATGCCCACGCCGTACACCTCGCGGCCCAGTTGCAGCGCGGAGAGGAAATAGAGGTTGGGGTCCTGGTCGTAGAAGCCGTACAGGATGGACTCGTCCGAGCTGATCGCGTCCACCGAGCCTTGTTGGATCGCGACGAGGCAGTCCGCCCAAGTGGTGGTGCCCAGGATCTTGGCCGTGGGGAAAAGATGGTGGAAATGGCCGACCGCCGTCGAGCCCCGAGCCGCGCAGACCGTCGATTCGCCGAGGATCTTGCGATCTGCGAGCGTGGTGGCGTTCGCGTTGGTCGCGGCCATCACGCGTTGGTCGGTCTCGAAGTACGGCTCGGAGAACGTGATCTCCTTCATGCGCTTGCAGTTGATGCTCATCGTTTTGATGACGATGTCCACCGAGTCGTTCTCCAAGGCTGTGGTGCGGCCTGCCGACGAGATGATGCGGTAGTCCACTCGGTTGGGGTCGCCGAGCATGCCCTGCGCGATTTCGCGGGCCATGGCGACGTCGAATCCTTTCATCTGCCCGGTGGCGCTGTCGCGGTAGCTGAACGGATACGTGCCTTGGTCCAGGCCGACGACGAGCTTGCCGCGCTGCAGGATGCGGTCGAGCCTGCCGCCGTGAATCGGGTCGTGGTTGCCCGAGTACGGCCGCAGCGGCAGCGGCGGCGCGCACTGGCCTTCCTCGCTCTCGCTCAACGCGGCGGAGTCGAGCAGCGCGGCCCCGGCTGGCAGCAACGGCGGCAGCGACACACTGGGCTGCGCGATCACCGCCGCGCCTTGCGCCGAGCAGCCCGCGAGCACCGCTGAGACGAGGCTGGCGGCGAGGGCGCGGAGCAACGCTGCGGCGCTCATGCCCGGTACTCGTTCAGTCTCGGCCAGTATCCCGCGACGACGAAAGCCGCCGCGAGGAACGAGAGGACGGCGGTGGCGGGCGCCAGCGCGGTGAGCGCCTCGCGCGCGCTGGCGACAGAGTCGCGCAGCGTCCGCCGCGAATGCTCGATGTCCGAGGTGAGGGCTTTGTCCAGGGAACGGTACTGGGCGGCGCACGCGTCGGGGCTTGGTCCGATTGCCAATTCCACGGATTCACCGTACATCCCGGCGACGAGGTCTTTGCGCAGCTGCTCGTGGGTTTTCTCCCAAGCTTGCGCCGCCGAGGCGGCGGTCTGCCGGGCCCCCGGCTCGCCTTGCGCGCGGTCCAATTCGTCGAGCTGGTTGTGCGCGGCGGCCATGCTGGAGCGGTAGCTCTGCTCCAGCTGGTCCTCGTCGCCCCGGCGGAGCAGCTGCAGGGTCTCCTGGGTGCGGGCTTGTTGCACGTCGATCCTGGCCGCTGTCAGGGTCCGCAGCGGGTCGGTGCCTTTGCGCTGCCCTTCGCCGCTGAGCGTCACCAGGAACGCCGAGGCGACGAGGAACCAGAGCAACAGCAGCGCGAAGCATCCGCTGGCGAGGATCAGGCCGGGGTTGAAACGCCGACGCGAACGTTTCGAAAGGTGCAATTGCGCCAGGACGAGGCTGCCCAAGGCCAGGGTCAACAGCAGCGCCGGGGCCCAGGGCAGCTGGGTTTGTTGCTGCTGCGCGGCCTCCAAGGCGTCGATCTGGTCGCGGTGCATATGCTCTGCGGCGGGCAGGATGACCGTCTGCATCAGGTGGGAGGCTTGGCTCAGGTAGGCGGCCCCGACCGGTTTGCCCGCCCGGTTGTACACCTTCGCGCTCTCCACGAGCTTCGTGTACACCGGGAGCTCTTCGGCGATGGTCTCCAGTTGCTGGCTTTGGGTGTTCGCCGCGACTTGCACGGTCGCCGCGCTCGCCGCCGCGATGGCCTTGTCGTACCGGTCGCGCATCTCTTGCGACTCCAGTCCGGGGGACAGGAAGACAGCCCCGGTGATGGCGTCCGCGATGGACAGCTCGGTGTACAAGGTCAGTGTGACGTTGGTGAGCGGTTCCGCGCGCCGCAGCGTCGTGTCCAGACCTTGTGTGCGTTCGGCGACGGCCTGCGCCACAGTGGCTCCGGCGATGATGATGAGCAGGATCAAGCCGAGCGCGGTGGCGGCGAGTTTGCCAGGGCTGGTCTGGGCCCGCTCCCAGAGCAGTTCCAGGAAGTCTGTGTCCTCGTCGGCCGTCGTCCTGCGACCGCGCCGCAACGACGCGGCGTCGGTTTTCAGCACGGAGAGGGGAGATATGGTTCGCACCGCCACCCCTTTCGCAGGATTCCGTTCGTGGGCCTTCTCTCCCGTTCCTCAGAGATTCTCCGGAGCTCTTTTCCGCAGTCTAGCGTGACGAAGCCCGACGCCGGGAACTTCCCCGGCCTCATATCCGACTTGTGCAACATGATGGAGACTGTCTTGCCGGAGCCGCCCGAGGTGTGTCCGCCTCCTCCGGCGCGGGACCGCCGAACGGCGGTGCTGGCGTTTTTTCGTCGGCTGCACTTTTATGTCGGCGTGTTCGTCGGCCCGTTTCTGCTGGTGTCCGCCCTGACCGGGGTGCTGTACACGGTCGCGCCGAGCATGACGCAGGCGCTGCACCGCCATGAGCTCTCCGTCGAGGCGGCCGCCGCGGGCACGCTTCCCTTGTCCCAACAAGTCCGCTCAGCTCAGCAAACGTATCCGGGGCGTGTCGTGCTGTCGGTCGCCACCGGCGCCGACGCGCGCGCCACCACGCGCGTCGTCATGTCCGGTTCCGGCTGTCCGTGCACTGTTTTCGTCGATCCGCACACCGCGCGGGTCCGAGGCGAAGCCCCAGGCGACGGCGGCCAGGTCTTCGAGGCGAAATGGAGCGACGACCTGCATCGGACGTTGTTCCTCGGCGAGTTCGGCCGCAATTACGCGGAGCTGTCCGCCAGTTGGCTGTGGGTTTTGGTGGTCTCCGGCCCTGTCCTCTGGTTCTTCGGCCGCCGCACGCGCGGCGGCGGGCCGAAGGCTCCTCGCCTGAGCCTGCGCGGCAGCCACGCCACATTGGGGTTGGCCTTGTCGCTCGGGCTCTTGTTTTTGTCGGCCTCCGGCCTGTCCTGGTCCTTGCACGCAGGGGAGAACATCGACGCGTTGCGCACGGCGGTCTCCGGGGCCAACCCGCCGTTGGCGAAGAAGCTCGACCCCCCCGTTGCCCCCGCGGCGCAGGGGCAACCAGAGTGGTTGGCCCGCGTCGACCGGGTGCACGCCGGGGCGCGGTCGGCGGGCCTCGTCGATCCGATCGTCATCACGGCCACGGACAAACCGGACTCCGCGTGGACGGCTTCGGACCGCGAGCGGCACTACCCGATGCGCAACGACCGGGCTTCGGTCAACCCGCAGACGGGCGCCGTGGTGGCAGTCAGCCGGTTTCAGGACTGGCCGATGCTCGCGAAGATCACACAGTGGGCGATCGCCTTGCACATGGGGCTCCTGTTCGGGTGGGCGAACCAACTGGTCCTCGCCGTGCTCGGCATAGGATTGGCCGTGATGATCGTCCTTGGCTACCGCATGTGGTGGGCCCGCCGTCCCCGCCATGACGGCGGCGCATGGCCCGCCCCCGCGCCGCAACGCGGGGCGCTCGGCGAACTGCCGCCGAGCGCGGCGGCCGCGTTGACAGGCGCGCTGCTGTTCGCCGGATGGTTCCTGCCGTTGTTCGGCGCGAGCCTCGCCGGGTTCGTCCTCATCGACGCGCTCCTCGGCTGGCGCGCACGGCGCCGGGCGCGTGAGGCCCAATGATCGCCGATCCGTGGTTGCGCCTGGCGCTCGCCGCTCTTTTCGGGTTCTCAGCGGGCTACTGCGCGTGGCGGTTGCTGCGCGCGGGGGCGTTTCGGCCCCGGCTGTGGCGCGGGTGCGTCGGCCATGTTTTCCATCTGCTCATGTGCCTGTCGATGCTCGCCATGATCTGGCCGACAACGCCTGCGGTCCCCTACTCGGCGCAGACCGCGGTGTTCGCGGTGGCGACGTTGTGGTTCGCCGCGCTCGCTCTTGGCCGCAGCTCGCAGCGCGCGGGCCGGACCGGCTTCGCCTGCGCGTCGGGCAGGGGAGCGGCCTGGTACCACACCACGATGATGGCGGCGATGCTGTGGATGGCCGCGGTGATGAGCGGGCAACTGCTCGGAGGGGCCCCGCCCGCGTCCGCCGCGCCCCGTCCGGGGGGCATGGCAGGCATGGACATGCCCGGCATGAGCATGCAGGCCGAGGCGGACGGCGGGGCGCGCCACACGGCCCCGATGTGGATGAGCGCCGTCGACGTGCTGCTGGGCTTCATGTTCTTGGCGGCGGCGCTCTGGTGGGTCCGCGGCTATTTCGAATTGCGCCGCAGCCGAGGACGTTCGGTTCCCGCGGAGGCGGAAATGCTCTGCGAGGTGGCGATGGCGCTGGGCATGGGCGCCATGCTGTTCGCCATGGTCTGAGGGTGCCCCGCCGCGTTCCCTCGGCCGCGGCGGCGGGCTCGGACATCGCCGAGGGCAAAGGGGTCGGGCGCGTGGCGGGCCAAGTGGGAGAATGGACTCGATGTCGTTCCTTTTCCTGATCGGACTCGTCGCGGCGGTGGCGTTCGCCGCCCGCGTCGGCCCTGGCCCCTACCTGGCGGTCCAAGTGCCCTACCCTGGCACAGAGGTCCTCCTCGTGCAGGTCGCGACGCAGTTCGTCGCGAGCTTCGCCGGAGCCGTGTGCCTTGGCGGCCTCGTGTTCGCATTGTGCTGCACCCGCCCGAACGCCAAGATGCGCTTGGGCCCGCGCGGTTACGCGGGGTTGCGCACGGCAGAACGGGCGAGCCCGCTGTGGGCGGTGAGCGCCCTGTTCGCGATGGTGACGAGCGCGACGGTCCAGGCCGGGCGCGCGCCATGGGATCTGCTCCACGTCGAAGACCCTGTCGGCAGGCTGGTCTCGCTCGTGTCGGTCTCCGAGCGCTCCGGGGCGTGGCTGGTCGTGGCCGTGCTCGCGACAGCGGTGGCCGCCCTTTCGCGATGCTGCCTGGGATGGGCCTCGTGCGCGGGGCTGGCCTGGCTTTCCGTGTTCGCCGTCGTCGCCCCGTGGATGACGCAGAACGCTGGCGACGGGCCCAACCATGACTGGGCGAGCGGCGCGGCGGTGTGGACGAGCGTCGGTTTGGCGGTGCTGGTCGGGGTCGGAGCGCAAATGCGCGGTGACTGGACGCAGGACCGCGCGGCGGCCCAGCGGCGGGCACGGCGGACCAGCGCTGTCGCGCTCGGCATGGTCGCGGCGGGCTCCGCGGTGCTCGGCGCGCTGTTGATCCCGCTTTCGGCCATGCCGAGCACCTGGTACGGGCAGCTCGGCCTCGCCGCCGCCGTGCTGTTCGCGCTCGCCGCCGCCGCGGTCTTCTTCGGCAAGCTGACCGTTGCCGCCGGGGCCGGGGTCGTGCTGCTCGCTGTCGCCGAGGCGATGTCCGTCCAGCCCGCCCCGGCGTTCGCGGGGCAAAGATTCTCCGTTCCCGAACTGCTGCTCGGGTTCGATTTCCCCGGGGCCCCGACGCTGTGGCGACTGCTGTCGGCGTGGCGGTTCGACGTTGTTTTCGGCACCCTTGCCGTGCTCCTCGCGGCGGCGTACGTGCTCGGCGCGGCGCGATTGCGCGGGCGCGGCGACGCGTGGTCGCCGTGGCGGACGCTTTCCTTCCTCTTCGGCTGCGCTTTGCTGCTGCTCGTGACCTCCTCAGGGATCGGCCGTTACGCGTCGGGCCAGTTCAGCTACCACATGATCTCCCACATGGGGCTCAACATGTTCGCCCCGGTCTTCTTGGTGCTCGGGGCTCCGGTGACGTTGCTGCTGCGCGCGGCGCCCACGGCCGGGCAGCACATGGCCGGGCCGCGAGAATGGGCGCTCGCGCTCGTGCACGCGCGTCTTGTGCAGATCCTCGCGCATCCGCTGGTCGCGGTCGGGCTCTTCGTGGTTTCCCTCTACGGGCTGTACTTCACCCCGGTGTTCGGGCTGCTCGTCCGGTACCACTGGGGGCACCTGCTGATGACCCTGCATTTCCTCGCCATCGGGTACACGTATTACTGGGCGATCATCGGGGTCGACCCCGGCGCTCGTCGGCTGCCGCACCTGGCGCGGCTGGGGATGCTCTTCGCGGTCATGCCGTTCCACGCGTTCTTCGGGGTGGCCGTGTTGTCCGACAACGAGATCATCGGGGGGGATTTCTACCGGTGGCTCGCGCTGCCGTGGGTGAGCGATCTTGCCTCGGATCAGCGCGTCGCGGGCGCGGTGGCGTGGACCAGCGGCGAAATTCCCATCGTGTTCGTCGTCGGCGCGCTGCTCTACCAATGGGCGGGCGCGGACCGGCGCGCGGCGAGCCGCGCCGACCGGCATGCCGCGGATTACGAGGACGCGGAGCTGGACGCCTACAACCATATGCTGCAGAAACTGGTCGAACGGGGCTGAACGGATGTTCCCGCGCCTCCCGGCCGCCGCGATCGCCGCGGCCGGGGACGGCTAACTGACCGGCGAGCCCATGCAGTACACCCGTTTGGGCTCGGGGTACGTCACCGGCGAGGAGTCCACGCACACCGAAGGGTCGTTGGAGCCCTCCACCGCTTTGACCACGCGGTCGTCCCTCACCGAAGCCGCCTCTTCGGCGGTGGTGGAACAGGCCGTCTCCTCGTGCAGCGGCGGGGTCGCGCTCATGGTGTAGCAGTGCCCCTCCCGCAAGTTCTCCACCAGGCACAGCGCCCCGACCTGGCGCCCGTCCAGGTTGACGCGGTAGGTGAAGTAGTACTGGCTGGGGCATTCGTCTTCGCCTCGGACCTTGAGCCCGACCGTGAGGGTGACTCCGGCGGACGCGCAGTCGGTGAGCCGCAGATCCTCGTCGTCCTGCCCGAATGTTTCCGCTCCCGACCGGCCCGGGCTCGCCGTCAAGCATTCGCCGGGCCGGAAACGGTCGAGCTTGTGCTCGGCGACGGCGCGGGCTTGCTGGCCCTGCTGCTGCTCGTGCCATACCGCAAACCCCGCCGCCGCACCGAAGACGACAACGAAGGGCACCGCCCAGAGCAGGAAAGACCTCACGACGCGCATGTCCGGCTACGACCCCCCGTGCTCCGCGCGAGCGGCGAGCGCATCCTCCCAGAGGGCCGAGAGGATCGCCGCGGCAGGGCCGGATTTGGTCTCAGGGTAGCCGACTCCGGCCCAGAGGCTGATCGACTCCGCGTCGCCGCGTTTCGCCGCCGCCGCGCGCAACGGCGAGGTGAGCCAATGCACCTGCGGGTACTCCCCAGGGGCGTGCGAGGAATGCGCGTCCATGAACGCGTTGCGCAGGCCCCGCGCAGGGCGCCCGGAAAACGCGTTGGTCACGGATGTCTCCACGAACCGTGGATCGGTCAGCGCCGCCCGGTGCGCGGGCCGGGTGCCTGCTTCCTCGGCGCGCAAAAAAGCGGTCCCCAGCTGCACGGCGCTCGCCCCTGACGCCAGCAGTTCGGCGATGTGCGAACCACGGCTGACGCCGCCCGCGGCGATGAGCGGCGCAGTTGTGGCCTCGGCCGCCCAGAGCAGCAGGTCGGCGAGGGGCACATGCTCCGGTTTCTCATGGTTGGAGAGCGTCGCGCGGTGCCCCCCGGCCTCGGGGCCTTGCACGACGATCGCGTCCACGCCCAGCGCGTCGGCGGAGCTCACCGCCGAAACAGAGGCGACGCTCGCGACCACTGCGATCCCCGCGTCGTGCAGTTTTGCCACGACCTGCGCGGACGGGAGGCCGAAAGTGAAGGAGACCAGCGGGACCTCCCGGTCGATCGCGAGGTCTATTTTCTCGTCGTAAAAGTCGTCATCGGGGTGCGCCGGGTCCGCCGAGCCAGCCTCCGGCAGGGCCACGCCCGCCGCTTCGGCGGCGGGCAGCAGGCGTTCGCGGTAGGCGGCCACAGCGGCATGGTCCACCGGGTCCGAGCTGGGAACGAAAATATTGACCCCGAAAGGGTGGACGGTGAGCTCTCGCGTCGCGTCCAGCAGCGCCGCTGTCGCGGCCGGGTCGAGGTACCCGGCGCCCAGGAAGCCCAGCCCGCCCGCATTGCTCGCGGCGGCGGCCAGTTGCGGCGTGCTCGGGCCGCCCGCCATCGGCGCGCAGATGATCGGGATCGCGAGGCCGGGCAGGATGCTCCGGCTTTGCTCAAGCTCAAGCGGCATGGCAACCACCCTAGTCGTCCCCGCCCCGGTTGGCGCTCATCCGGCGGGGGCGCTTGCGGCCCGACGGGCGGAATGGCCCTTGGGCGCTTGCGAGCCGCCGCGGCAAAGCGCGTATATGGTGGGGATGTGAGTTCCAGCGCCTCTCCCCGTTATGATCTTGTCGTCATCGGTTCTGGGCCAGGGGGCCAGAAAGCTGCCATCGCGGCGGCGAAACTGGGCAAATCGGTCGCCATCGTCGAGCGCAAGCACATGTTGGGCGGGGTGTGCCTGAACACGGGCACGATTCCGTCGAAGACGCTCCGCGAGGCCGTGTTGTACCTGACCGGCATGAATCAGCGCGAGTTGTACGGCGCGAGCTACCGGGTCAAGTCCAACATCACCCCCGAGGACTTGTTCGCCCGGACCGCCCAGGTGATCGGCAAAGAGACCGAAGTGGTGCGCTCCCAATTGCAGCGCAACCGGGTGGAGATCTTCCCCGGCGTCGCGAGCTTTGTGGACGAGCACACGGTCGAGGTCGTCGACGACGACCGAGGCGAGAGCACCCGGCTGCACGGCGAGTTCTTCGTCATCGCGACCGGCACCAGGCCCGCGCGCCTGCCCGGAGTCAACTACGACGAGGAGCGCATTCTCGATTCGGACGAGATCCTCCAGCTCAAGGCCATCCCCGCCACCATGGTCGTCGTCGGGGCCGGGGTGATCGGCATCGAGTACGCCTCCATGTTCGCGGCGCTCGGCACGCGGGTGACCGTGGTCGAGCGGCGGCCCAGCATGCTCGAATTCTGCGACCCCGAGGTCATTGAGGCGCTCCGCTTCCACTTGCGCGACCTCGCCGTCACATTCCGTTTCGGCGAGGAGGTGACCGACATCGAGGTCGGCCCCAACGGCGCCGTCACCAAGCTCGCCAGCGGCAAGCGGATCCCGGCGGAGACGGTGATGTACTCGGCCGGCCGTCAGGGCCAGACCGAAGCGCTGGCGCTGGAGAACGCGGGGCTGTCCGCGGACGACCGGGGCCGCATCCAGGTCGACAAGCACTTCCAGACTGCTGTGGATCATATTTACGCGGTCGGCGACGTGATCGGCTTCCCCGCGCTCGCCGCGACGTCCATGGATCAGGGCCGCCTCGCCGCCTACCACGCGTTCGGGGAGTCCGCCGAGGGCATGACCGAGCTGCAGCCGATCGGCATCTACTCCATTCCGGAAGTCTCCTACGTCGGGGCGACCGAGACGGAGCTCACCAAGGCCGCTGTGCCGTACGAGGTGGGCGTCTCCCGCTACCGGGAGCTTGCGCGGGGGCAGATCGCGGGCGACTCGTACGGCATGCTCAAGCTCCTGGTGAACACGGACGACCGCAAGCTTCTCGGTGTGCACATCTTCGGTTCGCAGGCCACCGAGCTGGTGCACATCGGCCAGGCTGTGATGGGCTGCGGCGGGACGGTCGACTACTTGATCGAAGCCGTCTTCAACTATCCGACGTTGTCCGAGGCGTACAAGGTCGCGGCGCTCGACGTCGCGAACAAGATCCGGGCGCTCGCCCAGTATTGCGACTAGCCGCGCGAATTTTTCCAAGCCAGCGCGTCGCGCAGCGCCGAGAGGTCGTAATCGGGGGCCGAGGTGTCGGCGACGATCACACTGGCTCCGGCCGCCACGAGCTGTTCGGTGAGCTCAGGCCCCGACCATGAGGCCGCGCGGGCGATCTCGGCGGGGTCGCGCCCGAGCGAGGCGCAATGTTCGGCGAGCGCCGCGCTTTTGCGCGTGAGCTCGCCGACTGCTGAGAAACTGTGCCAGATGTCGGCGTGTTCCGCCACGACCCGCAATGTTTTGCGTTCGCCGCCGCCGCCGATGAGGATGGGGATCTCGCCCACTGGCGGCGGGTTGAGCTTCCCGAGGCGGGCTTTGATCCGCGGCAGGCTCTGCGCGAGCAGGCCGATCCGCGCGCCCGCGGAGGGGAACTCGTAGCCGTATTCCGCGTAGTCCCGCTCCAGCCAGCCGGCCCCGAGGCCCAGGATCAGCCGCCCGCCGCTGATGTGGTCCACGGTGCGGGCCATGTCGGCCAACAGGTCGGGGTTGCGGTAGCCGACTCCGGTGACGAGCGCGCCGAGTTGGACCCGGCTGGTCTGCTCCGCCCAGGCGGCCAGCATGCTCCAGCATTCGAAATGCGCTCCGTTGCCGTCGCCGCTCCACGGGAAAAAATGATCCGTGTTGAACAGGGCGTCCGCGCCGAGCTCCTCCGCCCTCGCCGCGACGTCGCGCAACGACGAGTAGCTCGGGGCCCGCTGCTGGCTGACCAGCAGGCCGACCCGCACCGGGTGGCTTCCCTGCCCTGTTGGGCGCAGGAGGGCGCCGATCAGTTGTCCCCGTCTTCCTCGTCGTCGTCCGACGGCGGCGGGGTTTGGATCGGGCGGAAAGCGTCGTCGTCGGGCGAGCTGCTCGTCGTCGGGGTTTTCGGCGGGTTGGGGCGCAGCCCCAGGTGCTGCACCACGAAGTCTGCGGCTTTGTCGGTCAGGCCGCGGTCAATGTAGGAGTCGTGGTTGTGGAAGTTCGAGAGGTCGTCCGGGCCCGGCAGATGGCAGACGGGATCGCCGTCCGCGCATTCGTCGTCGGTGCGCGACCGAAGCCCGTCCGGCATCGGCAGGACGCCGTCGTAGACGTGCTTGACCGGGTTCCCGAAGACCGCCACCGCGGCGATATGCGGGAAGACGTTCGTGGGAAGGGGCTGGTCGAACCCGGTGTCCGCCAACGAGACCTCTCCCAAGATCGGCAGATTGATCGATTGGGTCGGCAATGGCGACACGGTCACCAGATCGACCACGCCTGCTCCTTGCGAGAAACCGCCGAGCACGATTTTCGTGCTCGGGCACGAACGGGCGACGTTCTGCACATGCTGGCTGAGGTCGTTGCCGCCGTCGCCGAGGCTCTCCGGGCTGAGCACGGCCGGATAGTCCACCGCGTACGCGTCGATGGCCTTTCCGGGCAGCCGTTCGCGCAACCCGTCGACAAAGTACTCGCCCATATAGCCAAGGCCGGGCGGCTCGTTCGTGCCCCTCGCGAACGCCACTTCCACGTCAGGGCAGGCGTCCGCGTGCGCCTGGGCGGCGTGCGGCGCGAGGACGGCGAGACCGGCGCCGCAGAAAAGGGCGGCGGCCAAAGCGGTGGATTTTCTCGGAATGCGCGAGTGTTCCATCCTTCGAGCATGCCATATTTTTCTCACAAGGGTCACTGCTTGTTCCAATCCGCACTCGCTCCTGTCCGCCGATTCGTTTGGCCAGTGACGACGCTGTCTTACTCGCCGTCCGCGTCCGATCCTTCTTCCTCCGGGGCTGCGGTCGTGTCTTCGTCTGGGGCCGTTTGCGCGTCGTTCTCGGCGGGCGGCTGCGGCGCCGGGGCGGCCTGCGCGGGCTGGCCGTTGATCTGGTCGGCGACGAAAGCGGCGCCCTGGGCTGTGAGGCCTCGGGAGACGTACGAGGTGTGGTTCGCGTTGAAATCGGCGCTCTGCGTGTCGAGGCCGCCCTCCACGTTTTCGCAGATCGGGTCGCCGTCAGCGCAGATATTGGTGGTCTTGGCAGCGAGGTCGGGGGTGATGAAGACCGGTTGCAGGCCGTTGAAGACGCGGTGGGTGGCGTCCCCGAACAACGCGACGCCGACAATCCGGTTGGCCACATCCCCCGGCAGCGGGTTGCTGAAGCCGAGCAGCGGCACCCCGAACGAGATCACCGCGTCGACCAGGGCCGCGCCCTGCGAATAGCCGCCGAGGACGAACTGCGTGTCCGGGCATCGGCTGGCCACGTCCTGCAGGTGCGCGGACAGATTGTCCGCGCCTGCGGCGAGGGAGTGCAAGTCGAGTGCGACGAAGTCGTAGTCGGCGGCGTAGTCCACCCCGTGGACGTTGAACGTCTTGCCTGGCTCTTTGGCCTTCAGGGCGTTGGCGAACGCGTTGCCGACGACGCCGACTCCGGCGGGCTCTCCCGTCCCCCGGGCGAAGGAGATGTCGTAGTCGGCGCATCCCGCGGGCGCCGCAGCGGCGTTCGGGGCCATCGTTGCGACTGCGGGCAAGGACGCTGCGGACAAGGACAGCAAGGGAAGCAGTCCGCTGAGGACGCCGCGGACGCGTGAGGAGATCATCATAAAGATCACTCTATACGAATCAAGGATCACTCTCTACGAAATAAATAGTGAACGCTAAATACTTTTCGGCGCTCGTCGTCCCTCCCGACGTCCCGGCTTTCGCCGAGGCCCCGGCCCTGGGCGTCACAAAATCGACCCTGGCCGGTAGGCGGCCGCTTCCGGGTGCTTCGCGACCAGGGCCTCCACCTCGTCGATGACGCGACGGACCTGGTCGTCGGCCGCGCCGAGGAACAGGTCGCGGTCGGCGAGCGCCTCGTCCAGCTGCGCTCGGGTCAATCCCAGTCGTTGGTCCTGGGCGAGCCGCGAGAGCAGGTCCGGCTCGGCTCCGCGCTCGCGGATGTCGTTGGCCAGCGCCACCGCGTGCTCTTTGATCGCCTCGTGCGCGGCTTCCCGGCCCACTCCCGCCCGCACCGCGGCCATGAGGATGCGGGTGGTGCCGAGGAAAGGCAAGTAGCGGGCGACTTCGCGCTCGATCACCGGCTCGAAGGCGTGGAACTCGCCGAGCACCGTCAAAAAGCCCTCGAAAAGGCCGTCGATCGCATAGAACGCGTCAGGCAGGGCCACCCGTCGCACAACGGAGCAGAACACGTCGCCCTCGTTCCACTGCGCTCCGGCGAGCTCGGCGGTCATCGAGGCGTAGCCGCGCAGGACGACGGCGAGTCCGTTGATGCGCTCGCTGGTGCGCGGATTGGTCTTGTGCGGCATCGCGGAGGAGCCGACCTGTCCGGGCTGGAACCCTTCGGTGGCGAGCTCTTGGCCCGCCATCAGGCGCAGGGTGTGCGCGAACGAGGAGGGCGCGGCGGCGAGCTGCACCAGCGCGGAGACGACGTCGTGGTCGAGGGAGCGCGGATAGATCTGCCCGACGCTGACCAGGGCTTGGGTGAAGCCGACGTGCTCGGCGACGCTGCGTTGGAGCCGGGCGAATTTGTCGCGGTCCCCGCCGAGAAGGTCGAGCATGTCCTGCGCGGTGCCGACCGGGCCCTGGATGCCGCGCAGCGGATAGCGCTCGATCAGCTCGTCCACCCGGCGCACCGCGATGAGCAGTTCCTGGGCGCAGGTGGCGAAACGCTTGCCGAGCGTGGTCGCTTGCGCGGGGACGTTGTGGCTGCGGGCCACCAGCATGGTCGGCGCGTATTGGGCCGCGCGTTCGGCGAGCCGGGCCAGCGCGGCGACCGCGTGGTCTCGGACGTGGGCCAGCGAGGCGCGGATGACGGATTGCTCCACGTTCTCGGTGGCGTCTCGGCTGGTCATGCCCCTGTGCACCAGCTCGTGCCCGGCGAGGGCGTTGAACTCGTCGATCCGCGCCTTCACGTCGTGGCGGGTGACTCGTTCCCGCGCTGCGATGGAGTCCAGGTCGACCTGTTCCTTGACCCGCTCGTAGTCGGCGACGCTGGCCGCGTCCCCGCCGGGGACGCCCAGTTCGATCTGCGCCTTGAGCACGGCGATCCAAAGATCGCGCTCAAGGACGACGCGGGCGCGGGGCGACCAGAGCGCCACAAGCTCTTTCGTCGCGTAGCGGGCAGCGAGGACGTCAGGCGTCTGCGGAGTGCTCATACCGTGCTTCGATGTTCCGATCAGCGGGGGGAAAGCTTCGCGGGCCGGTTGGCCCCGAGCGTGCCGAGCTCGGTGTCGAGCACGTCAGGATAGGCGGTGATGATCCCGTCCACGCATTGGTCCAGGTGCAGCTGGCTGTCTGTCCCTTGGCAGATTTTGAGCTGATGGTCCATATCGTTGAGGTTGTTGATGACCTGCGGGAAGACCTTCAGCCCCGCCTTGTGCGCGCGGTCGAGGAACTGTTTGGAGACCAGGAGGGGCTTTTGCTGCCCCGGCGGGGTCTGGTCCTCGGGCTGTGGCAGCGGCTGCGAGGCGAGGAAGTCGGGGGCGATGCCGTCGACCCCGAGTTTCACAGCGGCTTCGATGAGGTCGGCGTGCACTTCGCTCAGGTTCAGGCCGCCGATCCACGGGCTGCCGGGGTAGAATGTGTCGGCTCGCACCAGGGCCACGGTGGGCACAGTGCTCAGGCCGGGGATTTGTTCGGTGCCGACTTTGAAGCCGCTGTGCACCAGGGGCAGGGTGCGCCAGTCGTAGCTGGAGATGATGACATTGTCGAACCTCGCCTCGTTCATCGCTTTCACGACGGCGGCGACGTACTGCTCCGGGGTGGCGGTGTTGGCCTTCTGCACCGGGTCGGTGATGAGTTCGACGTCGAACCAGAGGCGCTCGACCGCGTTGTTGTAGCTGGTGCCGACTTTGAGCAGATCGACCAGCTTGCGCAGCTTGGACCCGGAGGCCTCGCTCTCGCTCTGGTTCGGGTAGGCGGGGTCGGTCTTGTCGCAGACGATCCCCTGCAAGACGGTTTCGTCGCTCAGGGCGTACACGTTCGACCCGATTGTGCCGTCCGGCGCGGGCTTCGGGCCGTTCGGGTCGGCGGACTCCGGGGCGATGGAGCACTTGGCGTCGGAGATCTTGGTGCTCGACCAGGCGATGGCGGTGCCGTTGTTGTCCAGCACCACCGGGACGTGCACCACGCTCACCCCGACGTTCTGGATCGAGTTGCGCACGGTGGGCTCGGACTGGGCCAAGCCGTAGCCCACGCCGCCTTGGTAGGCGATCACGGCGGGCAAGTCGGGCGACCAGTGCACCGGGATCTTCGTCGCCGAGGTCGTCGTCGGCGCGACGGGTGTGTTGCTGCCGCAACCGCTGGCCAGAAGGGTGGCGACGGCGACGGCGACGACCGCCCGGCCCGCGGGTCTCCCGCGGGCGGCCCTCTTGAGGATGCCCATGGCGCAAATACTAGCGGAGCTGGTTGGGCGCGGCGCCAAGTGGTTTGGGCGAAACCCAGGTGGTGATGGTCCCGTTCGCGACCTCGATGCCGGCGGAGTCGATCACCTGGAAATGGACGGGGACTTCGGATCCCTCGGTGATCGTGGAGAAGTCGAAGCCCTCAGGCAGGTGCGCGATCGTGCGCACGCCGCCCTTGATGATCTTCAGGTAGTTGACGGTCATGCCTTTGGGGAGCCAGCGGTGCGTCGACGGGGTGGAAGCCTCCATCACGAGGCCCATCGCGGCCTCGGCGGTGTTGCAGCAGGCGATGGCGTGCAAGGAGCCGATGTGGTTGTGCGTCAAGAACCACGACGGGGCCGAGACCTCGGCGCGGCCGGGCTCGATCGTGCGCACGTACGGGGTGACGGTGGCGAAATACGGCGCCTTGAGCGCGTACCCGGCGGAGAAGGCGACGCGGCCGGGGACGGACTTGCCGAGCTTGAGCCAAGCCCGTCCGAGGGCGCTGCCGCGCAGTGCCAGCTCGGTCCTCGACGTGACGGGCTTGGATTTGAACACCGCCATGGGTCTCCTTCGGATCGGCCGGCTCCGCCGGGCGTGTGGACGGACCGAGCATAATACTACCCGAAAGTAGTATTGGCCGACGCCGTGATCGCGAGGGCGTCGGCAGTGCTGCCTCAGTCTTTCCACCTGCGGACTTGCCAAGCCGCAGGGGTCTCGTGCATACTGAACAACGCTGCTCGCAAGGGCGGCGGGGTTGCGCGCGGCCTAGAGCTTTGACAAAAGTTTCACATCTGATGTCGGGATTTTGCCGCAGCGGACCAGCTTGGCTGGCCCGGAGGAGTGAAAGCTCCAGGGAGTCGGCCGCAGAACCATGAAAGCGAAAGAGCGGCCATTTGGCGTGCGTTCACGACGGCGAGACGCCGCGCGGGCGCCGACGTGAAGGACAGCCCTGCTTGGCGCGAGCCACGGCCAGGGCGCGCCAACCCGGATGCGGTGTTGGCGAGACGCAGGAGAAACGAGGCACTAGTGGCGGGACAAAAGATCCGCATCAGGCTCAAGGCGTACGACCATGAGGCTATTGACGCGTCCGCGCGCAAGATCGTCGAGACGGTCACCCGCACCGGCGCGAGCGTCGTCGGCCCGGTTCCTTTGCCGACGGAGAAGAACGTGTACTGCGTGATCCGCTCTCCGCACAAGTACAAAGACTCGCGCGAGCACTTCGAGATGCGCACCCACAAGCGCATGATCGACATCCTTGACCCCACGCCGAAGACAGTCGACGCGCTCATGCGCATCAACCTGCCTGCCAGCGTCGACGTGAACATCCAGTGAGGCCGCTCTGATGACTTCTTCCACTTCCAAGAACCGCGTGGGCCTGTTGGGCGCGAAGCTCGGCATGACCCAGGTCTTCGACGAGCGCAACCGCGTCGTCCCGGTGACCGTGATCCGCACCGGCGTCAACGTCGTCACCCAGGTCCGCACCCCCGAGCGCGACAAGTACTCGGCCATTCAGCTGGCCTTCGGCCACATCGACCCCCGCAAGGTGAACAAGCCGCTGGCCGGCCAGTTCGAGAAGGCCGGGGTCACCCCGCGCCGCCACCTCGCGGAGTTCCGCCTCGACGACGTCTCCGGCTACGAGGTCGGCCAGCAGATCGACGCGACCGTGTTCTCGGCCGGCGACTTGGTCGATGTGACCGGCACCAGCAAGGGCAAGGGCTTCGCGGGCACGATGAAGCGCCACGGCTTCAAAGGCCAGGGCGCTTCGCACGGCGCGCACAAAGTGCACCGCCGTCCGGGTTCCATCGGCGCGTGCGCCTTCCCCGGCCGCGTGTTCAAAGGCACCCGGATGGCCGGGCGCATGGGCAACGCGAAGACGACCACGCAGAACCTCACCGTGTTCCGGGTTGACCCGGAGGCCGGTGTGCTCCTCATCAAGGGCGCTGTCCCCGGCCGTGACGGCGGCTTGGTGTTCATCCGCTCCGCTGTGAAGAAAGGGGTGGCGAAGTGAGCCTCACCGTGACGATCCACGCCGCTGACGGCAAGAGCGCCGGAACGTTCGATCTCCCCGCCGAGATCTTCGACGCTCCGGCCAACATCTCGCTCTTGCACCAGGTGGTGACCGCGCAGCTCGCCGCTGCCCGGCAGGGCACCCACAAGGTCAAGACCCGGGGCGAAGTCTCCGGCGGCGGCCGCAAGCCGTACAAGCAGAAGGGCACCGGCCGCGCCCGTCAGGGCTCGACCCGCGCCCCGCACTTCACCGGCGGCGGCACGGTCCACGGCCCGGTGCCGCGCGACTACTCCCAGCGCACCCCGAAGAAGATGAAGGCCGCCGCCCTGCGCGGCGCCCTCTCCGACCGGGCGCGCGGCGGGCGCGTGCACATCGTGGACGAACTCGTCGCCGGGCAGTCCCCGTCGACCAAGAAGGCCTCCGCCTTCCTCGACTCGATCGCGTCCCGGCCCCGTCTGTTGGTGGTCCTCGGCCGTGCCGACGAGACCGGTCTGAAGAGCGTGCGCAACCTGCCGCACGCCCACATCCTGACCCCGGACCAGCTCAACACGTACGACGTGCTCAAGAGCGACGACATCGTCTTCAGCCTCGAGGCGTTGACCACGTTCATCGAGCACCACAAGGTCAACAAGAAGGAAGAGGTGCAGGCATGACCATCGCAAGCATCCCGGCTGATCCGCACGACGTGCTGATCCGGCCTGTGGTGAGCGAGAAGTCGTTCGCCTTGGCCGAGCAGAAGACCTACAGCTTCGTCGTGCACCCCGAAGCCAACAAGACCCAGGTGAAACTGGCCGTCGAGAAAGTTTTCGGCGTGAAGGTGGCGCGGGTGAACATCATGAACCGCAACGGCAAGCGCAAGCGCACCCGGTTCGGCGTCGGCAAGCGCGCCGACACCAAGCGGGCGCTCGTCTCCTTGACCGAGTCGAGCAAGACCATCGACATCTTCACGACGGCCGGCGCATAGGACTGAGGTAGAGAACAATGGCTATTCGTAAGCACAAGCCGACCAGCCCGGGTCGTCGTGGCTCTTCGAGCTCCGACTTCGCGGAGGTCACCCGCTCCACGCCGGAGAAGTCGCTGCTGCGCCCCTTGCACAACAAGGGCGGCCGCAACGCCCACGGCCGGGTCACCGTCCGCCACCAGGGCGGCGGCCACAAGCGGTCCTACCGGCTCATCGACTTCCGCCGCGCGGACAAGGACGGCGTGCCCGCCAAGGTCGCGCACATCGAGTACGACCCGAACCGCACTTCCCGGATCGCGCTCCTGCACTACGCGGACGGCGAGAAGCGCTACATCATCGCCCCCGCGAAGCTCAAGCAGGGCGATGTCGTCGAGACCGGCCCGCAGGCCGACATCAAACCGGGCAACAACCTGCCCCTGAAGAACATCCCGACCGGCACGGTGGTGCACGCCATCGAGCTGCGTCCGGGCGGCGGCGCGAAGATCGCCCGTTCGGCCGGCTCCGCTGTCCAGCTGGTCGCCAAAGACGGCCCGTACGCCCAGCTGCGCATGCCGTCCGGCGAGATCCGCAACGTCGACGCGCGCTGCCGCGCTTCGGTCGGCGAGGTCGGCAACGCCGAGCAGTCCAACATCAACTGGGGCAAGGCGGGCCGCAACCGCTGGAAGGGCATCCGCCCGACCGTCCGCGGCGTGGTCATGAACCCGGTCGACCACCCGCACGGCGGCGGCGAGGGCAAGACCTCCGGCGGCCGTCACCCGGTGAGCCCGTGGGGCAAGCCGGAAGGCCGCACCCGCCGTGCCAACAAAGAGAGCGACAAGCTCATCGTCCGCCGTCGTCGGACCGGGAAGAAGCGGTAGAAGGGAACTGACTGATGCCACGTAGTTTGAAGAAAGGCCCGTTCGTCGACGACCACCTCCTGAGGAAGGTGGACGCGCAGAACGACAAGAACACCCATCAGGTCATCAAGACCTGGTCGCGTCGTTCGACCATCCTCCCCGACTTCGTCGGGCACACTTTCGCGGTGCACGACGGGCGCAAGCACGTCCCGGTGTTCGTGAGCGAGTCGATGGTCGGTCACAAGTTGGGCGAGTTCGCCCCGACCCGCACCTTCCGCAGCCACGTCAAAGAGGACCGAAAGGCGAAGCGCCGATGAGCACTGTCCAAGACAACCCGACCGCGCACGCCTCGCTCAAAGGCGCGCGTTTCTCGGCGACCAAAGCCCGCCGGGTCATCGACCTGATCCGAGGCAAGCGCGTGGACGAGGCGTTGGCCATCCTGCGCTTCGCCCCGCAGAGCGCGAGCGAAGAGGTCTCCAAAGTCCTCGCGAGCGCGGTCGCCAACGCCGAGCACAATTTGAACCTGCACCGCTCGACCCTGGTGGTCTCGAAGGCGTTCGCGGACGAGGGCCCGACCCTCAAGCGTTACCAGCCGCGCGCCCAGGGCCGCAGCTTCCGCATTCGCAAGCGCACCGCGCACATCACCATCGAGGTGGCGGCCGCGCTCGCCAACGAGCGGCCGAGCCGCGCCAAGCGCGTCGCCGGTTCCAAGCAGGGCGCGTCCAAGAAAACCGAGTCCAAGAAGACCGAGTCCAAGAAAACTGCGGCAACCGCGACCGAGAAGGGAGGCGAGGAGTAAATGGGACAGAAAATCCATCCCCATGGCTTCCGCCTGGGCATCACCACTGATTGGCGCTCCCGTTGGTTCGCCGACAAGCAGTACAAGGACTACATCAAAGAGGACATCCAGATCCGCAAGCTGCTCGTGTCGGGCATGGAGCGGGCCGGTATCGCGAAGGTCGAGATCGAGCGGACCCGTGACCGGGTGCGCGTGGACATCCACACCGCCCGTCCGGGCATCGTCATCGGCCGCCGCGGCGCCGAGGCCGACCGCATCCGGGGCCAGTTGGAGAAGCTCACCGGCAAGCAGGTGCAGCTGAACATCCTGGAGGTCAAGAACTCCGAGACCATCGCCCAGCTCGTCGCGCAAGGCGTCGCCGAGCAGCTGTCGAACCGCGTGGCGTTCCGTCGCGCGATGCGCAAAGCGATCCAGTCCGCGATGCGCCACCAGCAGGTCAAGGGCATCAAGGTGATGTGCGGCGGCCGTCTCGGCGGCGCTGAGATGAGCCGGTCCGAGTACTACCGCGAGGGCCGGGTGCCCCTGCACACCCTGCGCGCCGACATCGACTACGGCTTCCACGAGGCCAAGACCACCTTCGGCCGGATCGGCGTGAAGGTGTGGATCTACAAGGGCGACATCGTCGGCGGACGGGTCGAGCACGCCGCTCAGCTCGCCGCCGCGGAAGAGGCGGGCGCCCGTCGCGACCGCGCCGCCCGCCCGCGCCGCTCCGGAGCCTCTGGCACCACCGCGACCAGCACCGAGGCCGGTCGCGCTGGCCAAGGCCCGTCCGACCCCTCGGCGGCGGAGCCTGTCGCGGCAGCGCCCGCGGCGGAGTCTGTTGCCAACGAATCAGGTCAGGAGGCCTGAGCCATGCTGATCCCACGTAAAGTCAAGCACCGCAAGCAGCACCACCCGAGCCGTTCGGGCGCTGCCAAAGGCGGCACGAAGGTGACCTTCGGCGAGTTCGGCATCCAGGCCCTTGAGCCCGCCTACGTCACCAACCGGCAGATCGAGTCCGCGCGTATCGCCATCAACCGGCATATCCGTCGTGGCGGGAAGGTGTGGATCAACATCTACCCCGACCGTCCGCTGACCAAGAAGCCCGCGGAAACCCGCATGGGTTCCGGCAAAGGCTCGCCCGAGTGGTGGATCGCCAACGTCAAGCCAGGCCGCGTTCTGTTCGAAATGTCGTTCCCGAATGAGGAGACGGCTCGCGAAGCGCTCCGCCGCGCGCAGCACAAGCTGCCGTTGAAGACGCGCATCGTGACCCGAGAGGAGCAATTCTGATGGCACACCGCACCAAGGCCGCTGATTTGCGCGAACGGGGTCGTGACGACCTGGTCGAGCAACTCGGCAAACTCAAAGAAGAAGCGTTGCACCTGCGTTTCCAGCTCGCCACCGGCCAGTTGGCCAAGAACAGTCGCGTCAGCGAGGTCAAGCGGGAGATCGCCCAGGTGTACACCGTGATTCGCGAGCGCGAACTGGGTTTGTCCGCCGAGCCGACCGCCGAGCAGGCGAAGGCGAAGAAGGCCGAAAAGAAGACCGACAAGGCCGAGAAGACCGACAAGGCCGAGAAAGCCGAGAAGAAAGAGTCCAAGGCCAAGAAGAGCGAGAAGACCGAGGGTGAGGACGCATGAGCGCCACAAAGACTGAACCGACGCCACAGGCCGCGCGCACCTCGCGCCGCAAGGTCCGCTCGGGCGTCGTCGTTTCGGACAAGATGGACAAGACCATCGTCGTGGAGCTTGTGGACCGCCACCGGCACCCGCTGTACGGCAAGATCATCCGGACCACGAAGAAGGTCAAGGCCCACGACGAGCAGCAGGACGCCCATATCGGCGACACCGTGCGGATCATGGAGACCCGGCCCCTGTCCGCGACGAAGCACTGGCGCTTGGTCGAGGTGTTGGAGCGGGCCAAGTAGGCTTCGTGTCTGCGGGTCGTCCCCGAGAATCCTGTCGAATCCCCTGGGCATACCCCAGGGGATTCGGCGTTTGCGCGTCCCTGATAATCTTTTCCGAGAGGAAGACGAAAAAGGGGGCGCTATGAACCTCGGGGACATTCGGCGTGTGGACACGGGGGCATTCGGCGATCTCGCGACGAGCCTGTCGTCGCGGGTCGCGTCGATTCAGGACGCCCAGGGCTCATTCGCGAAGATCACGCAATTCCCCGGATGGAGCGGCGCCGCCAAGGACGCGGCCACGCAGAACTTCCAGAACATCGACACAAGCCTGCTCGACGACATTGCGCGCCTCTCGGCGGTGCGAGAGGCGGTTTCGGAGCTCCACGACGATTTCACCCAGTTGCAAACAGAGCTGCGAGCCCTCGAACAGGAGGCGGACGCGCTCGGCGCGACTATCGACGACAACGGTTTCGTGCACGACAAGCCGGACGCGCACATCTCGGACGCGCAGCGCGCCCGGATCGCGAACCTGTCCGCCGAGGTCGCGGAAGTCATCCGGGCGGCGAACCGCTTGGACGAGAAAGCGGCCGACGTGCTCAAGAGAGCGACGGACGGAACGATCACCGCCGGGGGAGCCGCCGACGACGCCCAGGCCGCGCACGCCGGAGAGCAGCAAGGGGAGCTCGGCGTTGCGGACCCGCCGCCGGGCAAGGGAAGCCCCGACGCCAACACCGGCTGGTGGAACTCGCTCCCCCCGAAGCAACGCCAGTGGGTGATCGACAACCACCCGGATTGGATCGGGGGCAGGGACGGGGTCTCCGCGAGCGCGCGCGACGCCGCCAACCGCACGCTCATCCCGGCGGAGCGGGCGCGATTGACCGCGGAGCGGGACCGATTGCAGCGCGAGCTGGACAGCAACCCCTTCGGCGGCGCGTTCAGCGACAAGGACGCGCAGCTCTGGTACGTGAAGAAGAAACTCGACGACCTCGACGCGATCGACAGGTCGCTGAACCAGTACGGGAAAGACGCTAAATTGCTGGTGCTCGATATGCGGTCAGGAGAGCGCGGCAAGGCCGCCATCGCGCTCGGCGACCCGGACACCGCCGACCATATTTCGGTCACCACGCCGGGGTTGGACTCCTCCGTCGGTGGCAGTCTCAATGGGATGGTCGGCGAGGCAAGCGATCTCAAGAGCGAAACCGAGCGAATTCTGCGGGCACAGGGCAAGCCCGGCGAGACCGTGTCGACGATCGCGTGGATCGGCTACCAGTGCCCCCACGTTGACGGCCCCGGGTGGGGCGACTGGGCGCGCGGCGGCGCGGACGTCAGCCAGGACACCTTGGCGAAGGCGGGGGCGCAGGATCTCAGCCGGTTCTACCAGGGGCTCAACGCGGCATGGCATCCGTCGGACGGGCGTGCGGACACGGGGCCGCAGATCACCGCGCTCGGGCACTCCTACGGCTCGCTCACCACCTCCCTCGCCTTGCAGCAGACCCCGCCGGGTGTGGTGCAGAACGCGGTGCTCTACGGCTCGCCGGGGATCGAGGCGGACTCGGCCCAGCAGTTGCACATGCAGGCCGGGCATATTTTCGCGATGCAGGGCGATGGCGACACCATCAAGTTGGCTGCCGGAACGGGGAATTTCGGCGCGGACCCCTCTGTGCAGTCCTGGGTGACCCGGCTGTCCACCCATGAGGGCATCACGCTCGGTGACAGCCTGGACGGCATCGGTGTGCGCCACGAGGGCATCCAACAGAATGGGCACGAGCACTCGCAATACCCCCAGAACGGGTCCAACGGAGAATTGCGGATGCCGGGGTACAATATGGCCGCTGTGGTTGCCGGGATGACCGGGGACGACGGCCGCAAGGATGTCACCCAGCATGGGGAGTGAGATGAGCACAGACGAGGCCGTGCGCGGGGACGGGGGTGGTGTTCCGCGCCGCTCGTGGTGGGGGCGTGTGTGGAAGCGGGTGTTGATTGTGCTGCTTGTCCTTGCGGTGTGTTGCGGGGGCGGGTGTCTGGCGTTGCGAAAGGCGGTGGATTCTTTGGACCCGAATCCGAAGCATATGACCAAGGAGCAGGCCGAGGCGTTCGAGGAGCGCTACTGGAATAAAAGCACCTTGGAACAGGAAGGCCAGAAACTGGAAGCTCTCTTGGCTAGGACAGGTGATGAGATCGCGGCCCTTGTGCCCGGATTGACGTGGAGTTGGAAGGATGACATGAGTCGCACCGGGTGTCCCGGTGATCCTGCTGCCGATACTTGGGTTGGTCGGTTTTGGGCGCGGAAAGTGGTGTTCGATGGTCCGATTCCGCCTGGGGTGTGGCCGCAGGCGGTGGAGGTCGTGCGTCGTGCGGCGGCGTCCTATGGGGCGACGGAGTATCAGAATTTCATCGACAAGCCGGACAACCATGATTCGAACTTCTACAGCCCGGAGGGGGCGCGGATCGGCCTGACCTCGGCGGTGGCCGCCGTGTTGGTCGGGGTCACGCCGTGCCGGTTGCCGGAACGGTATTTCACCGAGCGCCACCTCCCGGTTCCCGGCGCGAAGTAAGGAGGAAAGATGCCTGCGAACACGCCGACGGGAGCCGGGCCGCATGTGCGAGCCGAGCTGGACGAATTGCGCTCGGGCGTGGACCAGCTGCGCAATCTGGCCGAGGAGACCAAGGACAAGCTCGCTTCCAGCGACTCGGCGCTGGCGGGCGCCAAGTCCGCGTGGCCGGGGATGCGGGCCGCGGGGGTGTTCGCCGCGTACGCTGATGCCGAGACCGCGCGCGGCGCGGCCATGGCCGAATCCTTCACCACGGCCGGTGACAATGTCGCCCATGCCGCCGAACAGTACGAGCATGTGGACGGCGTGAACGCCGACGCCTTGCGCCTGCGATGAGCACAGACGACACCATGCGCGCGGGTGGGAGTTCCGCTCCGCGCCGCTCGTGGTGGCGGCGGGTGTGGAAGCGGGTGCTGGTTGTGCTGCTGGTGCTTGCGGTGTGTTGCGGGGGCGGGTGTGTGGCGTTGAGAAAGTTGGTGGATTCTTTGGACCCGAATCCGAAGCATATGACCAAGGAGCAGGTGGCGGCGTTCGAGGCGCGCTACTTGGACAAGGGCACGGCGGAGCAGGAGGCGCGCAACCTGGAAGACCTTTTGGCGCGGACGGGCGACGAGATCGTCGCCCTCGTGCCCGGGCTGAAGTGGAGCTGGAATCGCGACTGGGGCCGTCTTAGTTGCCCAGGGGATGCTGCGAGCGATACACAAGTTGTCCAGATTTGGGTGCGACAACTGGTGTTCGATGGTCCGATTCCGCCTGGGGTGTGGCCGCAGGCGGTGGCGGTCGTGCGCCGCGCGGCGGCGTCCTATGGCGCGACGAAGTATCAGAATTTCATCGACAAGCCGGACAACCGGGATGTGAACTTCTACAGCCCGGAGGGGGCGAGGATCGGCCTGACCTCGGCTGTCTTGGCGGTATTGATCGGGGTCACGCCGTGCCGGTTGCCGGAATGGTATTTCACCGAGCGCCACCTCCCGGTCCCGGCCGGCAAGTAAGAAGGAACCCGCGCCCGTGAGTCATGCGCCGAACGGTCGGGGGATGGCGCCAGCATGCGCGCTCACGCCCTGCGTGTGACATGAGCAACGGTCCTCCCAGCTTCGCCGTGTAGGCTCGGGCGATGCCGAACACTGAGGCTGCGATGAGGAAACGCAAGTTCTGGATCGTGTCGCTGGTGATCGCGACAGCGGTGCTCGGCTCGGTCGTGTTCTGCGTGGGCGGTTTCTTTTTGCTCGGCTCCTGGGGCAGCCAGCTGGACCCTGACCACACGAGCCCGCACGAGGTCGCCCAAACAGAGGCCGCGTTGCGCCGAGGAGGCCCCGCCGAAGCGGACGCGCAACGGGTCGAGGCGGCGCTCATCCGGGCGGCGGACGCCGTCGCCGCCCAGCACCCCGGTGTGGCGTGGCACTGGGGCGAGCAGACCCCGGAACCATTGGATTGCAACCCCTACCACATGTTCCCGGCGACGCCCCCGGAACAGATCGTCGTTCGCCGTGTCCTGTTCGAAGGCGACCTCGCCGCCCCGGCCCGAGACGCTGCCCTCGCCGTGTTCGAGGAGCAGGCCAAGGCCGTCGGCGCTTCGCTCAAAGATTCGTTCACGACAAGCGACGGCAGATCAGGGGTGACGTTTTCCCGAAGCCCCGGCGATATCGCCTTTGTCGTCACGTGGGGGCGGGTCGATCCGCGCGTGGTCGGCAACCCGACGCAGGAGCAGCAAGCCGCCGCGGTGGTGGAGGGGCGCTCGGCGTGCTTGTTCCCGCAGCGGTATTTCACCGACCGCCATCTGGCGACCCCGAACCGCTGAGCCCAGTGCCCCCGGTTCGCCGCGCCGCTTCGACCGGGCGCGCACGCTGCCGACACGGAGGCGCTAGCGGATGTCGGTTCGCCGCAGCCGCAAACTGTTCGCGACGACGAAGAACGAGGAGAACGCCATGGCCGCGCTCGCGAGCAGGGGGTTCGCGAAACCCAGCACGGCGACGGGGATCGCCGCCACGTTGTAGCCGAACGCCCACAGGAGGTTGCCCCGCAGGGTGCGCAGCGTCGCCCTGGCCAGTGCGATCGCGTCAGGAACCGCGCCGAGGTCCTCGCGCACCACGATCACATCGGCCGCGCTCAACGCGACGTCGGTGCCGGTGAACACGGCCATGCCGAGGTCCGCGACGGCGAGCGCGGGGCCGTCGTTGATGCCGTCCCCGACGAATGCCACCCGCAGCCCCCCCTCTTGCAACTGGCGCAGCACGTCCGCTTTGCCTTCGGGGGCGACCTCGGCGATCACTTCGGGGATGCCGACCTGGTCCGCGACCAGTTGGGCGGCGCTCGCGTTGTCGCCGGTGAGCAGCAGCAAGCGCAGTCCGCGCGCGCGCAGCCGCGCCACTGCCGCGGCCGCGGAGTCCTGGACGGTGTCGGAGAGGCCCAGCACGGCAATGGCGGCGCCGTCTTTGCGCAGCACCACGGCGGTGGCTCCGTTGCGTTGCTGCTCGCGCACGGCTCGGGCGAGCTCGGGGGGCAGGTCGGGGCGCGGCGCGTCGCGCCTGGTGTCGGGACGGGTCACCTCGACGTCGCAGCCGTCCACCGTGCCGCGCACGCCGGAGCCGGGGAGGGCGAGGAAACCATGGACTTCGGGCAGCGCCGGGACGACGCCGCGCGCCCACGAGGCGATCGCGGCGCCCACCGGGTGCTCCGAGGCGGCCTCGACGGCGCCAGCCAGCCTCGCCGCCTCGGCCTCGGCGGCGCCGTCTGCGAGCGCCACGCTGGCCACTCGCATTTTCGCGGTGGTGATGACGCCGGTTTTGTCGAACACCACGGCGTCGACGTCCCTGGTCGCCTCCAACGCCCTCGGCCCTTTCAGGAACACGCCGAGCAGGGCTCCCCTGCCCGCCGCGACCATGAGCGCAGTCGGGACGGCGAGGCCCAAGGCGCACGGGCAGGCGATCACCAGGACCGAGATCGCGACGCCGACCGCGCGCGCGGTCTCGGCCCCGGCGAGCAGCCAGCCGACGAACGTCGCCGCCGCGATGAGCAGCACCGAGGGGACGAAGAACGCCGAGACCCGGTCGGCGAGCTCCGTGGCCTTCCCCTTGCCGATTTGCGCCTCTTCGACCAGCCGCAGCATCCCGGCCAGCCGGGTGTCCTCGCCGACCGCCGCGGCCTCCACCACGAGCCGCCCGGTCAGGCAGATCGTCCCGCCGACCACGGCGGAGCCCGGTTCGACCGGCACGGGGTTCGGCTCGCCGGTCATCGCGCTCATGTCCACATCGGCGGCGCCGCTCAAGACCAGTCCGTCCGTCGCGATGGTCTCGCCGGGGCGGACGGAGAAGCGCGACCCCTCGACGAGGTCTTCGACCGAGGCCCGCACTTCGCGGTCGTCGATCAGCAACGTGACCTCGCGCGCGGCGAGCGCGGCGAGCGCGCGGGTCCCTGCGCCGGCCCGTTGTTTCGCTTTCGCTTCGAAATACCGCCCGGCGAGGACGAACACCGTGATACCGGCGGCGACTTCCAGGTACACGCCGTCGCTGGCGAGGATGGTGGCCAGGACGCCTGCCGGGGCGGGCCGCGGCTGGCCCGTCGTGGCGAACATCGACCACAAGGACCAGCCGAACGCGGCCCACACGCCAAGGGTGACCAGGGTGTCCATCGTCGCCCCGCCGCTGCGGAGCGCGGCGAGGGCGCGGCGGCGCATGGGCGCGGCGCACCACAGCACCACGGGGAGCGCGAGCGCGGTGAGCAGCCATTGCCAGCCAGGAATCCGAAAGCCGGGCTCCATGGCGAAGAGGACGGACAAGTTCGCGAGCGGGAAGAACAGGAGCAGCGCGACAGCGAGCCTGCGGAAGAGGTCCTGCACCTCGCGCTCTTCGGCCTGGTCGGCTTCCTCCGCGAGGGCGGCGGCGCGCGCGTTGGCTTCGATCAGCGCGGCGGCGTACCCGGCTTTTCCCACGACGGCCACGATCTCGTCCGGCGCGACGGACTCGGGCGCGTCGACGACCGCCACCCCGGTCGCGAGGTTCACCTCCGCGCGCACCCCGTCGAGCTTGCCCAAGGCCCGCCCGACCCTGGCGGAGCACGCCCCGCAGGTCATGCCGCTCACGGCGTATCTGGTCCGCCGGAGGGAGCCCGGCTCGAACACGGCGGTCACTCGGGGCGCTCCGGGGCGGGGCGCAGGTGCCCCGTGCGGCGGCCGGGCCGGGCGCCCTGGGGCACGCGCACTTCGACTTCCTCCGGTTTGGGCGACCACACCGAGAGCCGGGACCGCCAGGAACGCTTTGGTTTGGGCAGCGCCACTTCGAACACCGGGGCCGCGGGGACCGCCGCCAGGCGCAACGCGGCCGCTTGAGTCTGCGCCTGGCGCCACCATTGCGCGCAATCGTCGCAGGCCGCGACATGCGCGTCGACCCGGTGGGCGGGCACGGGCTCGCGCTCCCCGTCCAAGCGGGCGGAGAGCGATTCCTGCGCCGTGCCGCACGGGATGCGGGATCCTTCTCGGCTCGATGGCTCCGGCGCGCTCCGCATACCTCATTTTAGCGCCTGACGTGAGCGGTTCATTCCCGATGCGGGCCGCGGCCGCGCCGCACGATATCCTAGGGAGCATGTTGCAGAGCGATGGCGAAGACCGGGCCACCGCTTTTGCTCTTGCTGCCGCGCGCGGCGACCGCAAAGCGCTTGCCGCGTTCGTCGCCGAGACCCAGCGGGACGTGTGGCGTTTTCTCGCCCACCTGACGGACCCGACCCAGGCGGACGATCTCACCCAGGAAACTTTTTTGCGGGCGATGACCAGCATCGCGAGGTTCGAGGGCCGCTCGAACGGCCGAGTGTGGCTGCTGTCCATCGCGCGCCGGGTCGTGGTCGACCAGATCCGTTCCGCGGTGGCCAGGCCGAGGTCGGCCCCTGGCGCCGATCCGGGCCTCGCGCCGGTCGTGCGCCGCAGGGAAGTCGCCGAGCATGGGGCGCAGGTCGAGCTGTCTTTGGTGAAAATGCTGTTGGAGGATTTGGCCCCCGAGCGCCGCGAGGCGCTGGTGCTCACGCAAATGCTCGGCCTTTCCTACGCGGAGGCCGCCGCGGTGTGCGACTGCCCGGTCGGCACGGTGCGCTCACGGGTCGCCAGGGCGAGGGAAGACCTTGTGGAGGCTTCCCGCGAGCAGTCGGGGGACGCGGTCCGTGGCGCTGGCTGACATCGCCCTGCTGCTCGCGCGGCAGACGGCGTGCAACCGTCAGCACCTCGCCGTTCTCGCCCGGCTCCTCGCGGGCGGGGCCAGTCTGCAAGAGCTCATCGACGCGGCGGCGCTTTCCCGCCGAGGAGTCGAAGCGTTCCTGCGCGTCGCCGGTGAGGACGTTGTCGCCGATGCGGACGGTCGGCAGGGGCTGCGGCCGCAGGCTCGGGAGGGGTACGAGGCGCTGCTCGCGTCGGCTTCCCGCCCAGAACTCCGGCCGGAGCTGTTGGAGGAGCTGCGCGCGGCGCGCGCCCGCGCGCCGAAGCCGAACAGGAACCTCGACCATGTCGCGGCCACAGCGGAAACTGTCCTGCGGCGGGCGTCGTGGATCGCGCGGCGTTTCGAGACGAACGGTCTGCGCGTCCTTTTCGTGGGGGACCACGATCTCACCAGCCTTGCGGTGGCGAAGCTCTGCCCTTCGGCGGACATCGCTGTTGTGGACATCGACGAGGCGCTTGTGGAGTTCCTCGCCGCCGAACTGTCCAGTTCCGGAGCGAAATTTCGTGTTCGCCACGCCGATCTGCGGCAAAGGTTCCCCGCCGATCTCGAAGCATGGGCCGACCTGTTCGTGGCCGACCCGCCGTACACGCCGGACGGCGTGGCGTTGT
The DNA here is from genome assembly GCF_000092825.1 of Segniliparus rotundus DSM 44985. NCBI lineage: Bacteria > Bacillati > Actinomycetota > Actinomycetes > Mycobacteriales > Segniliparaceae > Segniliparus > Segniliparus rotundus. Next base: position 151,067 of record NC_014168.1, read on the forward strand.
TCTGCGCGCGCGGCGCCCAGGGCTTGCGGTGCCTCGCGCAGGGGCGCGGGCTTGTGGCGTACGGGTACGGCGAGGCCCAGCCCGCGCTCGGCCTCGCCGTGCAGAAGGCCATTGTCGGCCTGGACTGCCTCGTCGAAGAGCTCATTCCCGACTTCAACCGCTACCAGGGCGCGCAAGCGATCGGCAGCGCGAGCGACCTGCATCTGTTGCGTTTCGCCCCCAGCGCGGCCAAGAAAGTCGACCGGATCGCCTCGGGGGGAGCCCCTGCGGCGATCTACACCCATGGTCGGCAGTCGGTGGAGTCGTCGGCTGCGGCGGGGGCGCTGGATCTGCGCAAGCACGAGCCGTCAGCGCTGTTCCGCGCTCTGTTGTGGGAACAGGGCGACCAGTTGGCGCTGCTCGTGGACAACAACCATCCCGATGTGCGCAGCGCCGATGCTCAAGCGCGGCTCCGGGAGGATTTCGCGGAAAAATGGAACCTGCGGTTGCGCAAATCCGCCCCGGATTCCGTCAGCGCGATCATTGAGGCCGACGCTGTGGGCGGGGCTGGTCCGCGCGGGCTCGTCCTCGCGCGTCCGCACGGCAAGGTGAAGAACGTGCTGCGGGAGGCGCTGGTCCGCTCGGCCGGCGGGCGGACGAAAAATCAGGCGCGGGAGCTGGTCGGGAGCATTCTGGCTTCGCTCGGGCCGTGGGGCGAGGGGGTTGGGGAGTGCGTGGTCGGGGACGCGCCGAGGGCAATGCTGCGCACCGTGTTGCACGCGATGGAGAACGCCGTGTCGCACGCGATGGAGAACGCCGTGTTGCACGCGATGGGGGACGCCGTGTCGCACGCGATGGAGGACGCCGCGCGTGGAGCGCGGCAGGAAGGAACCTGATGGCGACGAACACTGCGGCTCCGGGCCCGCGCGCGGGCATTGTCCGCCGGGCGCGGCCCGAGGATGTGCCCGCGATGCGCGCGATGGTCTACGACCTCGCCGTCTACGAGAAGGCCCCCGAACAATGCCATCTCACCGAGGAGCAGTTGCACGCGTCGCTGTTCGGCGAGCGTCCTGCGGTGTTCGCCCACGTCGCGGTGTCGCCGGAGGAGGAGTCGCGGCACGACACGCCCGGCGAGGTCGTCGGCATGGCGGTGTGGTTCCTCAACTACTCCACCTGGGACGGCGTGCACGGGATCTACCTCGAAGACCTCTACGTGCGTCCGCAGAGCCGGGGCTCGGGGCTCGGGAAACAGCTGCTGGCCGCCTTGGCCGGGGAATGCGTCCGCAACGGCTGGTCCCGGCTCAGCTGGTCGGTGCTCGACTGGAACGCCCCGGCGATCGGGTTCTACCAGTCCATCGGGGCGAAAGCCCAGGACGAATGGACCACGTACCGGCTCTGCGGGCCGGAGCTTCGCGCGCTGGCCGAGGGGTGAGGCGGCGCTAGAAGCGTCCGCCCGGATGGGCGAATGACTCGACCTGCTTCAGGTAGTCCTGCGCGTCCTGCGCGACGATGAGCAGGTCGTAGCTGCTGTCCGCGATGAACCCCGCTTCTCGCACGCCCCGGACGGCGGCGAGCAGGTCCGTCCAGAAACCGTTCGCGTTGAGCACCCCGACGGGTTTGGGGTGCAAGGCGAGCTGCGCGGAACCCCACACGTCGAAGAGCTCGTCGAGCGTGCCGAGCCCGCCGGGCAGGGCGACCGCCGCGTCGGCGAGCGCCAACATGAGCTCTTTGCGCTGGTGCATCGTTTCCACCACGCGCTGGGTGGTGAGGTGTTGGTGTGCGAGCTCTTTTTCGACGAGGCTGGCGGGGATGACCCCGTGCACTTGGCCGCCCTCGGCGAGGGCGGCGTCCGCGACGACGCCCATGAGCCCCTTGTGCCCGCCGCCGTACACGATGTGCACCCCGGCCCGGGCGAGGGCGCTGGCGAAATCGGCCGCCGCTGCGGCGTGCGCCGGATCTGTCCCGGTGCTTGCGCCGCAATACACTGCGACTTTCATAGCTCTCCTTGCTTCGCGTCCGACTCGGATCTTGCCATCTTGACCGCCGAGAGCGCGCCCCGCGCGGGAAGACGGCGCCCTTGGCCGCATCGCGCGGGCAATTTTTCGGCGCAGTTCGAGGGGAGGGGAGTGTTGCTGTTGGTTTTCGGGTGGATCGGCTATGAATAACCGGTGACCTCTCGCGCCGTTTTGCAGCACCAATGGGAGAGGTTGCGGCATGCGCTGCTCAAGGAGCGCCCTGAGCCGTTGGAGGGCGTGGACCCGTATCCGGACGAAGACGTCCTCACGATGCTGCGCCAGCTGGGCATCGCGATGATCGAGACCGGGCAGCCGACCAACCTCGTGGAGTCGCAGCTGCGCGCGATCGGTTTGGCGTACACGGGCCACGAGGTGCGGGTGCTCGTGTTCCCCACGTACCTCATAGTGCAGCTGGATTCGCCGTTGCAGACGAAAACACAGGTCGATGAGCCGTCGTGGGCGGTGGCGCGGCTCGACCAGGCGGGCGAGGTGGACACCCTGGTCAAGCTCGCCAAGGCCCGCGCGGCGACCCCTGCGGAGGTGACCGCCCGCACGAAAGCGGCCCGCGGCTGGGCGCCGAGGTTCGGGGCGTTCACGACGGTGCTCGGGCATACGCTCCTCACGATCGGTTTCGGACTGGCTTTGCAGCCCACCTGGGCGAGCCTGCCCGCGTATGCGCTGCTCGGGCTCGTGGTCGGGATGTTGTTGCTGCTCGGCAGATGGTTGCCGTCGGTCGCCATCATGCTCCCGCCGATCGCGGCGACGCTTGTGACCGTTCTCACGACGTGGTACCTGGCCGAGGCGGCTGGTGACGGATTGCTCCGTGTCCTGGCCCCGGCTCTGGTCAGCGTGTTGCCGGGGGTGACGCTCACGATTGGGGCGGTGGAGCTGACCAGCACCCAGGTGATTTCGGGGTCCACTCGGTTGATGTATGGCGCGGCGCAACTGTTGTTGCTCGCGTTGGGCGTGGCGGTGGGGGTGCGGATCGCGGGCCCGTTGTCGCAGCACAGAGGCCCGCTGGGGGCGCTTCCCGCGCACGGGGGGCTCGGCGCGTGGGCTCCGTGCCTCGGCGCGGTGGTCGCCGCGGTCGGGTTCTATCTCTACAAGTCCGCCCCGAAGGGGTCGTTGCCCGCGATCGCGGCGACGATGCTTGTGGCGCTTGTCGGCCAACAGCTCGGCGGCACGTATGTGGACCCGCTGCTCGCCGGGTTCCTCGGCGCGCTGGTCACTGTGCCGTTCGCCCAGCTCATCGGCAGGTTCCGGGGGGCGCCGCCGCCTATGGTGCTCTTGATCGCGGCGTTCTGGTTCCTCGTGCCGGGGGCGCTTTCTTTCGTGAATGTCGGCGAAGTGGTCACGACGGGCGGCGTCGCGGCCTTGTCGCAGCCGGGCGTGGGCGGCGCGCGCGCCTTGCTGTCCGCGGTGGTCGCCATTTTCTCCATCGCGCTCGGGATGTTGCACGGCTGGGGCGTTGATTACGCGGGCGTGAGCCTCGCGCGCCTGTGGCGGGCTCGATTCCGCAGCACGTGAGCACCGTCCCACTTTGGTTATTACATCGTTACACAAATCACTGGAAATCTGTTATGGTTCATCCAACTTTTATGAAACTCCAGCTGTGAAGGATGCACATGGACAATGGATTTGCGCGCTGTTTCGCGCGTTGGCTCGGCACTGGATTCGCCAGCGCCGGGTTGACGGCAGCTGCTTGGCTCACCGCGAGCGCGGCAGCGTCGGCGGACGAGACCGCCGCGTCTTCGGAAGGGGCAGGGGCGTTCGCGCCCATCGCCCCATTGCGCGACAGCGGCCTGATCGCGTCGAACGCCCGTGTCGCCGCGGAAGCGGACGACGAGGCCAATCTCGCGGCAGAGGCTCCCGACGACGCCGACGACGAGGCGTCCGCGCAGGACGTGGACGTGGACGAGCGGGAGGCCGCCGACGCGAACGATCCGAAGTATCCGGACCAGTTCACGCTGGGCGACTTGGAGAACCAGTGGTCCGACACCTGGGAGAACGACCTGCAGTACACGAACATCGGGATCGACTGGGACGTGCCGATCACGATGAGCGACGGAACGGTGCTCAAAGCGAACGTCTACCGTCCGCTCAACGACGACGGCACACCGGTGGACGAACAGCTGCCGGTGATCGTGAACATCACCCCGTACACCAAGCTGGCCTCGATGGCCATCGACTCGATCATGATCCCCCATTACGGGGAGAACTGGGTCAACTTCTTCGGCGACATGTACATGCCGCCCGGCCTGAAGGGGCTCGAACAGTTGCTGCAAGGCTTCAACTCCGGGTTCTTCCAGGAGCTCGGCGTCGACCGCAGGCTGTTGCAATCGGGCTACGCGCAGGTGGTGGTCGACCAGCGCGGCACCGGCTTCTCTCAGGGAACCTGGCAGGTGTTGGGCAAGCGCGAGCAGCTCGACGACAAGGAAGTCGTGGAGTGGGCCTCGGAACAGCCGTGGTCGAATGGCAAGGTCGGGATGACCGGTGTCTCGTATTCCGCCATCAACCAGCTGCAAGCGGCCCAACAGCATCCGAAGGGCCTCAAGGCGCTCTTCCCCGTCGTGCCGAGCGCGGACCTCGTCGCGGACGTGGTGGCCCCGGGCGGCGGCGTCGGCGTCGGCTTCCTGCCCTACTGGTTGTCGCTGATCAACTTCATGAAAGTGCTCCCGGACCTGTCGGCCAGCGCGGGGGGCACCTACGACTGGCAGTGGGCCGACGACCGGCGCAAAGAGGTCTTCGTCAAGCTCGACCTTCTGGCCCAGGCGTTGAACACCCCGGACATCGACAAAGTGGCGGAGTACTACCTTGACTCCCTTGACGAGGACTCGCCGATCTTGCAGGAGGTGCAGCGCCGCCAAGCGCAAGGCCAGAGCATGGGCCAAATCCTGGTCGCCATTGCCAGGACAGGCTCGCCGTGGCGGGACAAGGCGCTGAGCGAAGGCGACCCGCATCGGATTCCCCTGGATGTTGCCAATTTCGCGGACGAAACCTCCCCGTGGCGCAAGGACTTGATCACCGACGTGAGCAAGGTCGACGTGCCCACTTTCGTGGTGGGCGGCTGGCACGACCTCTTCGTCAACAGCGAGGTGCGCCTCCTGAACGAGTTGCCGCTGCCGCCGAGCGAGAAGAAAGTCCTCATCGGCGACTGGTACCACTTCACGACCGGATCCGGCCTCGGGAAATACCCGAACCCGCCGAGAATGGACGTGCTCGCCCGAGCATGGTTCGACCACTGGCTGAAAGGCATTGACAACGGGATCGACACATTCGCGCCCGCCACCTTCTTCAGCCAGTCCGGCGGGAGCGGAGTGTGGACGAACGCCGACGAGTGGCCGCGCAAAGGCATGGAGTACCAGAAGCTGTACCTTTCCGGCCAGCAGGCGATGTCCACCGCGTTCTCGATGCTCGACGGGTCCCTCGCGGAACAGCCCGACGAGGACGAGAACGGGCATTGGATCTCGTTCGGTTTGACGAACATGTGCTCGCGGGACATGAACCAGCCCTTCCTCGGTTTCATGGCCTGGATCGACGCCTGCCATATCGACTCGCGGATCGCGGAGCTCAACGGCCTGACCTTCACCAGCGCCCCGGTCGAGGAGCAGACGGTGATCTCCGGCCCCATCGCGGTGCACCTGAACACGGTGCAACAGAACAAGGACGGGTATTGGGATGTGACGGTCAACGACGTGGACGAGTTCGGCCAGTCCACAGTCCTCTCCACCGGCCAGCTCGTGGTCTCGCTGCGCGGCTTGAACGAGTCCAAGACCACGCGCCTGCCGGACGGCACCGTCGTGGACCCGTACCCGGTCCTCGACTTCGCCAACTGGCGCCCGGTCGAGCCGGGCGACCCGACGCCGATCGACGTCGGGGTCGTCCCCACCGACGCGACGTTGGAGCCGGGGCACCGGTTGCGCGTGGACGTGTTCGCCAGCAACTTCCCCAAGTCGATCCCGATCTGGCCGTTGATGGACGACATGCGCCTGGCCCCCCAGCTGCTCGAACTCGACCCCGACTCCCCGAGCTGGGTCGTGCTCCCCGTCAACCGCAACATCCCAGGAGTGTCCTGATGCAGCACGTGCGATCCCGGCCCTTCCTTCTTGTCAGTGTGGCGCTGCTGGTCGGCGTGCCCGCGGCGCATGCCGCCCCGCCGGACGGCGACGTGGCGTGCCGAGGGCTGATCGCCCTCGACCGCAGATTGGCGACATTGGACCGGCAGTTCGGCGAGCTGAACCCCGCAGATCCGCCCGAAATCCTCGCCCCCAAACAAAAGGACCTGCTCAAGCTCATGCGGGCTGACGCTGTTTCCCTGCGCAAGGTGCTCACGCAGACCGGCAAGCCATTGGGCAATGAGGACGCGGACAAGGGGCTGCCGGAATTCCTCGCCAAGGCCGCCGCGTTCGTCAGCTGGTTCGACAAACCGGACGCCGAGTTGACGGACGACCAGAGGCAACAAGTGACCGACGCGGTCGGCGAGTACCGGTTCGGCGTCGGCCAGTCCTGCGACTACTACGCCCCGCACGACCCGGAGACCGACCCCGAGGGCAAGAACGGCGACCCGTATCCGCCTGGCCACAACGGCTTTGGCGATTACAGCCCCGAACACCAGTAGCGGCCAGAGGGCCTGGTGCGCGGCGGCGTCCGGCTCGGACGCTCCCGGTTCTTGTCGGCGCGCTCCCGTACGGTGGGCGGCATGCGGGAGGATTCGAAGCAGCTCGCCCGATTGCGCGACGGCCCGCCGGGGTCGAGGGCGCTGTGGGTGTACGACGAACAGGACTGGGCTGTCATGCGGGCGCAGCCGTCGGGCTCGCTGGTCTGTCCGGTCCCAGGGTGCGGCGCGCCGTTCACCGTGGTGCGGCAGAACGAGCGCGGCACCAGATGGCTGGTCGACCTGCCCAGCCTGGCAGGCCAGACCGGGCGAACCGCAGGCTGTTCGCACACGCTCACCAGGCCCGGCGCTGGCGGCGGGCCGATGTCCGCGCAGCACCGCTGGATGCAGGAGCGCCTCCGCCGGATCTGCGCGGCGCTCGGGCACGAGTCGATTCCCGAGCATCACGAGACGAACGCGGACCTCTACGTGCCCGGAGCCCGTCTCGTGATCGAGGTGCAGCGCTGGGCGACCGATTTCGCGGGACGCACCAAGGCTCGGGAGCGCGCGGGCGCGCGAGTGCTCTGGCTCATCACCGAGGACGCGGCGGGCCGCTCTGTCGAGCGGGCGTTGCGCCGCCAGCCGTGCGTGCGGGTGCGGGTGCATGAGCGCGGCGACCGCCGCGCGAGGTTGGAGCCGTGGCTGAGGCCGCAGGAGGCTTCGCGCGCGGTGCTGTCCGTGGGCGCCCGGGTCGCTGTTTCCGGCCCCGCCGACGGTCGCTCTCGTCTCGCCTGGCGGGACGGCTGCGGTTTCCTCGCCGAAGTGATCGACGGGCGCAGGGTCTGGACGCCGGGCGGCGCGTGGGCGTCGGCCCAGAGCCAGCGCCCCGCCGCCGCGGCTCCCGCGCCGAGGCGGCTACGGCTTGTGTTTTGGCGTGGTGACCAGGGATGAGAACAGCGCGCTGTAGAAAGTCGTCAGCCGCTCGACGGTGTACACCTCGGGGTCGGCGAGGACGAGCCTGCCGGCCTCCTCCCATGCCCGGAGCAACGCGTGCGCCGCCAATTCGAGGTCCATGTCTTTTTGCCTCGCGCCCGCCAAGGTTTTCAGAAAACCGGTGAGCACCTCGAAGGCGGTCGCCTCGGCGCGTTTTTTGAACTTCTGCCACGCGGGCGGGGAGCCGCCGTACGCGGGGAGCAGAATCGACCGCCACCGATTGGGGGAGGAGAGCACCGTCTCAAGGAACGACCGGGTCATATCGGTCAGCACGGTTGTCGGTTCCGCGTCGTTCAAATTCTTCGGGACGATCGCGGCGAGCTGGGCGATCGCGAGGTTGCCTTCTCTCTTGAGCGATTCGCGCAGGATGTTGTTGGAATCCGTGAACTGGCTGTACACCACCGGGCGGGTCACGCCGATGGATTTTGCGACGGCGTCGACGGTGACCGCTTCGATGCCGCCCGAACAGATCAGCGCCAACGCGGCATCGAGGATCTGCTCGCGGCGTTGCTCCGCGGGCATCCTCGGCGCGTACGGGCGCCTGCTCACTGTGTTGCTCATCTCCGACATCCTATCCCCCCGGTTATGAGGGCAAGCTTGCCTATACTGTTTCGTGAGACGAAAGAAACGCGAGGACACTGTTCATGGCAGAAATTCTGGACTTCTCCGAACTCGTTCGGGCCCGGCATTCGGTTCGCGCGTTCTTGCCGGAGCCCCTGTCGAAAGAGGAGCTCGACGGGGTGCTCGGGGACGCGCAGCGGTCTCCGTCGAACAGCAACACGCAGCCTTGGCGCGTGCACATCGTCTCCGGGGCCAAGCGCGACGAGCTCCGCGCTGCGTTGTTGGACGCGGCCGCGCGCGGCGAGACGAGCTTGGATTTCTCCTTCGACCCCAAATACGGCCAGAACGAAGTGCTGCTCGAGCATATGAGGCAGTTCGGGCAGGTGTACTACGAGACGATGGGCGTGTCGCGGGACGACGCCGAGGGCCGCAGCAAGCTCATGTTGCGCAACCTGGGGTTCTTCAACGCCCCGCATGTGGCGTTCCTGTTCTTGCCGGTCGTCGGGGACAGCGTCCGGGTCGCGGCGGACATCGGCATGTACGCGCAGACATTCCTGCTCTCGCTCGTCGCGCGCGGTTTCGGCGGCATCCCGCAGACCATGCTCGGGCACTTCGCCAACACGGTGCGCGAGGTGCTCGGGATCTCCGAGGAGCACAAGCTGCTCTTCGGGATTTCGTTCGGCCGACCGGACGAGTCGGCGTTGGAGAACAGCTTCCGCGTCGACCGCACGCCCGTCGAGCACAGCGTGGTGCTGCACTCCTGACGAGGCAGAGGGACGTGAGCGGCCTTGTCCTGCCAGCGCGCTGGGCAGGGAGTTTGCGGCCGCGGGAATAGTTTCGCCGGAACGCGGCGTTCCTCATATGTCACGTCATGTCGGCCCAGGATTGTGCCAGCACCCAGTGTGCCAGCCCCGATAGTGTGAGCGAGGAAAGCCCATGCCCCGTCCTATCCGAGTCAGCCTCTTCATCCCGCCGACCCGGCTCGCCAGCTACAGCGCTGTTCGAGACCAGGTCACGGCGGCCGAGGAAACAGGGGCGGACATCTTGTTCGGCTACGACCATTTTTTCCCGCCAGAGGTGACTGGCTTCAAGGACGGCGTGCCGGAGCTCGCCGACCCGCAGCCCGATTTGCCGAATTTCGAGCCGCTGACGGCGTTGGCGGCGTGGGCGGAGCAGACGAGCCGGCCGGAGCTGGGGCTTTTGGTCACGGGAGTCGGGTACCGCAATCCTGACTTGCTCGCGGACATTGCGCGGACCATCGACCATATTTCCGGCGGTCGGCACATCCTGGGCTTGGGCGCGGGCTGGTACAAACCGGACTATGACGAGTACGGCTACGAGTTCGGCACGTTCACCACGCGGTTCAAGCTGTTCGAGGAGAGCTTGGAGCGCATCACGGCGAGGTTCGCGAAGCTCAACCCGGCTCCGACCCGGCATATCCCTGTCTTGATCGGCGGCGGTGGTGAGAAGAAGACGTTGCCGTTGGTCGCGAAGCACGCCGATATTTGGCACTCGTTCAGCGACTTGGAATCGCTGCATCGCAAGAAAGACATTCTGACGGGTCTTTTGGAGCAGAACGGCCGCGCCGCCGACGCCGTCGAGATCTCGCAGAACTGGCCGGGAGCCGAGCAGGCCGACGCGTACGTCGCGGCGGGCGTGACCCTCTTCAATGTCGACTACCGGCTGGACGACCCCGAGAAGGTCGCGGCGGTCCGGGAGATCATCGCGTGGCGGGACAAGGCGAACGGCTGAGGTCGTTTCGCCCTCATGCGAGGTGGCTGGGCGGCTCCTGCGGCGATGCGCCCCGCGAGCTTTTGGCTGCTGCGCGCGGGCTCTTCGGCGAGTTGGATGAAGGCGCCGAGGCGGGCTTTCGCTTCGGCGTGGGGCGAGGGCGGCCTCGACGGCTTCGGGCGGGTCGAGCCGTTCGGCCCGGATCGCGACGGCGGTTTGTTGTGCCGTGAGTTCTTCGGGCGCAAGCGCGCCCATGCTACTTATGCGTAAAATAATAGCCCTTCGGGCGAGCCGAGGAATTGCGCCCGCCGCTCGCAAAAGCTCCTCGTCAATTGTTCTTTTCAGTAATTCCTTCACTTTTCAAGCATGCAAAATTCTTTTGTTGTGGCGCTCACATATTTTGGGGAACGCCTTCGGGGTCCGTTAGGGTGAATGGGCAGCGTGCAGATCGAACAATCCTTTTGGAGGAAGTTGTGCCTTCGCCGACAGCCGAAAAAGTCCAGACGATCGAGAAGGCCCAAACGCCTTCTGCGGGAGGGACTCCGTTCGGCTTCGGGGAGGACGAAGCGCTCGGCGCGAGGACAAAAATGGGCATCGCCGCAGCGCGCGCGAGTTCGAAGGCGGGGATTCCGCCGACCCTCGCCCTCGGCTTCCTCGGCCTGTTGTTCTTCATGATCGGCGACGGGGTGGAATCCGGGTTCATCACCCCCTTCATCGCCAGCCACGGCGGCGGCGCCAAGGCGGTGGCCGCCTATCTCATCACCGGCTACGGCGTCGCGGTCGCCGCCGCGTCCTGGCTCGCGGGCGCGCTTTCGCAAGTGTTCGGCCCCAAGAAGGTCATGTGGGCCGGCTTCGGGATCTGGCTGGTCTTCGACGTTGTTTTCCTCCTCGCGGCGATGGATCACAATTTTCCGCTCATGGCGCTCGGCTACTGCGTCCGGGGCTTCGGCTATCCGCTGTTCGCCTACGGGTTCCTGGTGTGGATCACCGCGGTCACCCCCAAACGCCGCCTCGGCACCGCGGTGGGCTGGTTCTATTTCGCGTTCACCGGCGGCTTCCCCACGTTGGGCTCGCTCGTCGCGAGCTTCGCGATTCCAGGTTTCGGCCAGGGCGACCAGGAGCGCGGCGAATTCGGCACATTGTGGCTGGCGGTCGGCATCCTCGCGGCCGGGGCCTTTCTGGCCCTGTTCGGCGTGCGCGACAAAAGGGGCGCGGAGCCCACTGCGGGGGCGGGCGGGCGCCCGTTCAAAAGCCTGCTGTCCAGCTTCACCGTCGCCTACCACCATCCCAAAGTCGCGCTGGGCGTGCTGGTGCGGATGATCAACACGACGCCGCAGTACGCGCTTCTGGTGCTGTTCCCGAGCGTCTACACCAATCTGCTCGGCAAAGGAGACCCGATTGCCGGAAGCCAGAAGTGGCTGCTGCTGGTCGCGGTCATTTTCGGCACGAACGTCGGTTTCAATCTGGTCTTCGGGGCGTTGTCCGACCGCATCGGGTGGCGCCCGACCATCGCGTGGTTCGGGGCTGTCGGCAGCGCGGCGACGTTCAGCCTGTTCTATTTCCTCACCCCGCTGGTTGGCCCGGACCGGTTCTGGCTGATCCTGGTCCTCGGCGGCGCGTACGGGGCCACTCTCGGCGGGTTTGTGCCGATTTCCGCCCTCGTCCCGCAGCTGGCCCCGGAGAACCGGGGCGGGGCGATCGCGATGCTCAACCTTGGGGCCGGGGCCTCCTACTTCGTCGGGCCGGGCATTGTGAGCCTCTTTCTCACGCTGCTGGGCTCCGGCAAGTTCGCCACGACCGTGATCGTGCTGACGTTGTCGGCGACGTACTGCGTCGCGGCTCCCCTCGCCTTTCTGCTCCGCGCCCCGGACGAAGAGGAGGCCGGGGCGTAGAGCCTGCGTGCGCGCGGGCCGTCGGGTCTGCTTCGGCCCGCCGGTTTTGACTGCTCACGCCGCAGAAATCGCTGTCATGTCACGGTCCGGGGAATCCTTGGCCGCATTTGCCCGCGCAGCTGGTGGCGCGGGGCTTCGCATTGTAGAAAAGAACCCAAGTGACCGGTGTGGTCAACATTGGCTCCTGGAGTGAGGTTCTTATGAGACGCGTCCCCGCGGCGATGATCGCCGGCTTGGTGTTTTTGGGCACAGCGAAGAGCTTCGCGCTCGCCGAACCGGTCAACCATCCGGTGAACGACGAGCAGCAGTCGGTCAGCACGGCCATCGCCCGTGCCCTGGCGCAGCGCGGCATGCCCTATGTGTACGGCGGCGGCAACGCGCAAGGGCCCACCGGCAATCCGAACGGCACGGGCGTCGTCGGCTTCGACGCCTCCGGCCTCATGGTGTACGCGTTCGCGGGCGCCGGGGTGAAACTGCCGCGCACCTCGACCGACCAGTACAACAAAGCAGGCCGTTCGGTCTGGCCGCAGCAGGCCCAACCGGGGGACTTGATCTTCTACGGCCCGAACGGGACCGAAAGCGTCGCCATGTACCTCGGCAACGGACAGATGTTGGAGGCCACCAATCCGGTTGTGACCATCTCGCCGGTGCGCTCGGAAGGCATGGCGCCGTACATGATCCGGGTGATCGGCTGAGGCCGGCCAGAACTGCCCGGACGGGGCCCAGCGCGCCCCATGCGCAAGGCCCCGAACGGCTCAGAGCCGTTCGACGACCCAGTCGATGGCTTTGGTCAGCGCGGTGACGTCCTCCGGGTCCACGGCCGGGAACACGCCCAAACGCAACTGGTTGCGCCCGAGCTTGCGGTACGGCTCGGTGTCCACGATGCCGTTCTCGCGCAGCGTCTTCGCGACCTTCGCCGCGTCCACCTCCTCGTGGAAGTCGATAGTCGCGACCACGGGGGAGCGCAACGCCGGGTCGGTGACGAACGGCGTGGCGAACTCGCTCTGCTCGGCCCAGTCGTACAGGCGCGACGAGGAGTCCTTGGTGCGCGCGGTGGACCAGGCGAGCCCGCCTTGGCCGTTGATCCATTCGATCTGCTCGGCGAGCAGCACCAGCGTCGCGACGGCAGGAGTGTTGTACGTCTGGTCCTTCGTGCTGTTCTCCAGCGCGGTCGGCAAGGAAATCGACTCGGGGGCCCAACGCCCGGAGAGCTCGTTCACCCGCTCTATGGCGGCGGGGGAGAGCAGCGCCAGCCAGAGGCCGCCGTCGGAGGCGAAGCCTTTCTGCGGGGAGAAGTAATACACGTCGGTCTGCGTCACATCGAGCGGCACGCCGGCGGCGGCGGAGGTGCCGTCGATGACGACAAGCTCGTCTTTGGCCCAGCTCGGGCGCGCGACCGGCACCGTCACCCCGGTGGAGGTCTCGTTGTGCGCCCAGGCCAGCACGTCCACCGGTTCGGCGGGGGCGCTGTCGGGCACGGCAGGAGCCGAACCAGGGTCGGATTGCACGACCACCGGTTCTTTGCGGTCGGGGTGCTTGGCGACGACGCTCGCGAACTTCGCGCTGAACTCGCCGAAAGAAAGGTGCAGGGACCGCTCGCGGATCAGCCCGAACGCGGCCGCGTCCCAAAAGAACGTCGCGCCGCCGTTGCCGAGCAGCACCTCGTAGCCGTCCGGCAGGGAATAGAGCTCTTTGAGCCCCGCGCGGACCCGTTTGACCACGTTCTTGACCGGCGCTTGGCGGTGGCTCGTGCCGAGCACGGTCGCGGCGCTCGCCGCGATGGCCTGGATTTGCTCGGGGCGGACCTTCGAGGGGCCGGAGCCGAAACGTCCGTCTTTGGGTTTGAGGCCGGAGGGAATCTCAAGAGCAGTCACGGCGATCAGCCTACCTCGCCTAAGCTGAAGCAATGACCGTCGATCCAACGGCAGGCCCGCCGCCTTTGCCCGACCTTCGCGAGGAATACACGGATGTGTCCCCGGATTTGGACGTCGCGGACGTCCAGGCCGGCTGGCCCGAGCTGCTGCAGAACTGGCTCGCCCAGGCTTGGGAGTCGGGGTTGCCGGACGCGAACGCCCTGGTGCTCGCCACGGTCGACGACGCGGGCCGCCCGCACAGCCGTTCCGTCTTGTGCAAAGGAATCTCCGCGGACGGAATCGACTTCTACACCCATTACGCCTCCGCGAAGGGGCGGCAGTTGGCCGCCTGCCCGCACGCATCGGCCACGTTTCCCTGGTACGGGCTTTCCCGGCAGGTGCATCTGCGCGGCGAAGTCCGCAAGCTGGACCACGATTGCTCCATCGGCTACTGGTCGAACCGCCCAAGGGGCAGCCAGCTCGGGGCCTGGGCCTCCGAGCAGTCGCGGCCCATTGCGTCCAGGGAGGCGCTTGTGGCGCAGTTGCGCGCGGCGGCCGAGCGGTTCCCCGAGGGCGAGCCGGTGCCGTTGCCCCCGGGTTGGGGCGGCTATCGGCTCGTGCCTTTCGAAGTGGAGTTTTGGCAGGGTCGCGCGAACCGCCTGCACAATCGCGTGTTGTTGGCCTTGGCCGACGGGCAGTGGCGGGCGACGCGCCTGCAACCGTAGGGCGGCCCGCCCTAGTCCGCCCGTGCGACGAGCTCGTTCGCGATGGCTGCGACTTTGTTCGCGAGCGCGGCTGCCTGTTCGGCCGAATTGGGGTCGATGAACGCGCAGACCGAAGCCTCCACCACGGCGGTCTCGTCGAGCCGGGCGTTGAGCGAGCACCGCCATCGTGGTTTGTTGTCCAAGAGGCTGTGCCAGCTCGCTCCGGCCGCGGTGATCTGATCCACCGCGTTGCGCCAGGTCAGGTCCCCGCTTGAGCGATGCTCGACGGAAGTTTTCGACCCGCAGGAGCGCAGCCCTTTGACGAGGGCGGCGAACACGTCGGAGGCTGCTTTCGCAGTGGGGAACACTCCGACGATCTGGCCTGCCACGGTGCGGTACGCGCTGCCTTCCCCGTCGGCGTAGCCCGCCCCCGCGTACCTGCTCCACGACGCGCCGTAGACCAGCGTGGTGGTGGCGTTGCTCATGGTCCGGCACTCAACGGGGGTGGTCTGGCTCGGGCCGTTCGGCGACGTGAGCTCCCACAGGTCGGCGGACAGGTCGGCGCCGACGATGTCGCTCAACTCGTCCGAAGAGAGCAAAGGGCTCTCCGGAGCGGCGGCGGCGGGAGTCGCGGAGCAGAGCATCGCCGCCGCTGTGAAAAAGGAAGCAAACAGCGGAATTCGCATAGGTCCGCCAGTGTAGTCCCATACGCAACAGAAGCACACTCTGGCCCCCGCGATTTTGGTGACCTGCACCATATCTTTGACCGGCGTTCTGGGTCCGCCGCGGCCAGCGCGGCGTGATGGCCGCGGCGGCGCCGAGTTCAGGACAGGGCGAAACGCGCGTGCTCGCCGGGGCGCAGTTGCGCGACCAGGCCCACGGCGGGCTCGTCCAGCACGCCCACCACCGGATAGCCGCCAGTGGTGGGATGGTCGGCGAGAAAGCAGATCAGCTCGCCGGACGGCGTCGCCTGCACCGAGCCATGGGCGACAGGTTCGCTGCGCTGCGGCTCGAAACGCCAACGGGGGCCGGCGCCGGAGCTGCGCAGCCGCACGCCGACCCGGTCGCTCTGCTCCTGCGCCACCCATGTTTGGGCGGCGAGGTCCAAGCCCGCCACCCGGTCCGCTCTCGGCCCCAGCCGCCCGCGCAGCACGGCGGGCCCGCCGCCGGGCCGAGGACCGAGCGAGAGGAAGTCCCACGGCGGGGCCTGCGGCGCGGGCTCTGCGACCGCGATCCGGCCGCCCGGGCGGATCGGCGCCGGGCCGAGCCCCGTGAGCGTGCATGTCGAGCGTGAGCCGAGGGAGCGCGGCGCCTCGAACCCGCCTCGTGCTCCGATGTAGACGCGGGCTCCGACGGGGGCCATGCCGAGTTCCAAGGTTTCGCCTGTGCGCAACTCGAATCGGGCCAGGCGCTCGACGGGCGCGCCGTCCACCGTCCCCGGCGCGGGGGCTCCTGCGAGCAGAAGCTCCAATGTCGCCTCGGCCCGCAACGAGAACCCGCCGAACAAGCACTCGATCGCGGCGGCTGCGGGATCGTTGCCGAGGAGCTGGTTCACGGTGGCCAAGGCTCCCCGGTCGGCCGCTCCTGAGCGCGGCACCCCGAGATGCGCCAAGCCGGGTCGGCCGAGGTCTTGGAACAACGCCAATGGCCCGGTCGCCAGGACCAAGGCGCTGCGCTCCGTTGTCATGTGACCGCCTCGAACACCACCGTCGAGCCAGGTGCGAGCAACGCGGGCGGGTCGCGCCTCGGGTCCCACATCGGCGCGTCCGTGGCGCCGATCAGCCGCCATCCGCCCGGCGTCGCCATGGGGTACACGGCGCAATACGCGGCGCCGAGGGCCACCGCGCCCGCGGGGACGCGCGCTCGCGGCGACTCCCGGCGCGGGACGGCGAGCCCGGCCTCGGGGTTGGCGAGGTACGCGAAGCCGGGGCTGAAGCCGAGGAACTGCGTCGTCCACGCCGACCCGGTGTGCGCGTCCACGACTTCGCGGACCGACATGCCGGTCAGTTCGGCCACCTCGGCGAGGTCTGGTCCGTCATAACGGACTTTGACCACGACGACCGGGCCCGGCGGTTCGGCCGTCACATGGATCTCTGTCGCGTGGACCTCTTCAACGAGGCCCGTGTCACGAATATCGCTGTCCGCGACCACCAGCAGCGTCCGGTCGCCGGGGACCGCCTCCACGAACCTGCGATCCGCACGCAACCGTTTGTACAGCGCAAAGACCTGTTCTTGGCCCTCGCATTCGATCAACAGCGCGTTCGTGCCCGCCTGCATCACCCGCATCGCGCGCGGCCTGTTCGGCTCGTGTCCACCAAAATCAAGCTACCCTCGAGTAGAACAGTTGGCACGGGCCGGTTAGTTTGGTACACACCAAAGGCCGAACGAGTGGTCCGGCCCAGGACGGTGAAGGAGCCCCCGTGTCCGTAGCCCAGCCCGCAGAGCGTACCGACCAGAACGCGGTCGGCGCTGCGACATTGCGTTACCCAGGCGGTGAGAAAGAGCTGACTGTGACCCCGGCGGTGGAGGGGAACGCTGGCGTCCAGCTCGGCGACCTTTTGGCCTCCACCGGTTACGTCACTTACGACGAAGGCTTCATGAACACCGCCTCGACGAAGTCGGCGATCACCTACATCGACGGCGAGCACGGCATCCTCCGCTACCGGGGCTACCCGATCGACCAGCTGGCGCAGAAGTCCACCTTCCTCGAAGTCTCCTACCTGCTCATCTACGGGGAGCTGCCGACGGCTGCGCAGCTGGAGGAGTTCGCCCACAAGATCTCGCGGCACACGATGCTGCACGAGGACCTCAAACGCTTCTTCGACGGCTTCCCGCGCGACGCGCACCCGATGCCGGTGCTCTCCTCCGCGGTGAACGCGCTCTCGGCCTACTACCCGGACTCGGTCGACCCCTCCGACCCCGCCCAGGTGGAGCAGTCCACGCTCCGTCTGCTCGCCAAGCTGCCCACTATCGCGGCCTACGCGTACAAGAAATCGGTCGGCCAGCCTTTCCTGTACCCGGACAACTCGCTCAACCTGGTCGAGAACTTCCTGCGGATGACCTTCGGCTTCCCCGCCGAGCCGTACGACATCGACCCGAACGTGGTCAAAGCGCTCGACATGCTCTTCATCCTGCACGCGGACCACGAGCAGAACTGCTCCACCTCCACGGTGCGCCTGGTCGGGTCCTCGAACGCGAACCTGTTCACCTCGGTCTCCGGCGGGATCAACGCGCTGTGGGGGCCGCTGCACGGCGGCGCCAACCAGGCGGTCTTGGAAATGCTCGACCAGATCAAGGCCTCCGGCGAGAGCGCGTCGGACTTCCTGGCCAAAGTGAAAGACAAAAAGACCCGGATCAAGCTCATGGGCTTCGGTCACCGCGTGTACCGCAACTACGACCCGCGCGCGGCCATCGTCAAGCAGACCGCCGACCAGATCTTGAACCAGCTCAAAGTCACTGACGAGTTGTTGGACATCGCCAAAGAGCTCGAACAGGCGGCGCTCACCGACGAGTACTTCGTCTCGCGCAAGCTGTACCCGAACGTCGACTTCTACACCGGGCTCATCTACCGCGCGATGGGCTTCCCTGACCGCATGTTCACTGTGCTGTTCGCGCTGGGCCGGCTGCCCGGCTGGATCGCGCACTGGCGGGAGATGCACGACTCGGGGCCGCTCAAGATCGGCCGTCCCCGCCAGATCTACACCGGCCAGCCCGAACGACCGTACGTTTCGCTCACCGACCGGGTGTGACGCGCTGGCTCGGGCGCTTCGTGAGGCGGCTCGCCGCCGCAGTCCTCGTCCTGACCGCCGGCCTCGCTGTCGCGGCTTTCGCGCTCGACACGCAGCTGCGGCGCTCGGACGTGTTGGACGACTATCCGGGCAGGCCCGAAACGGCCAGCGGCACGAACTGGCTCCTCGTCGGATCTGACTCGCGGATCGCGCTCTCCGAGCGGCAACAGGAGCAGCTGGCGACCGGCGGGGACGTCGGCCCAGCCCATTCGGACACGGTCCTGCTGATCCATGTCCCCGACTCGGGGCCCGCCACCGTCGTGAGCCTGCCGAGGGATTCGTCGGTGCAGATCCCCGGCGAGTCCGGGCGCAACAAACTGAACACAGCGTATGCCCGGGGCGGGGGGCGTTTGCTCGCCCAGACCGTGGAATTGGCCACCGGGGTCCGGCTCGACCATTACGCCGAGATCGGCTTCGGCGGCCTCGCCGATTTGGTGCAAGCCGTTGGCGGCGTGGACGTCTGCCTCGACGAGCCGATCAACGACCCGCTCGCCGGGATCGATCTGCCGCAGGGCTGCCAGCGCCTGGACGGAGCCCAGGCCCTTGGCGTGTCTCGGTCCAGGGCCACCCCCAGGGCGGACCTGGACCGGATGCTCCACCAACGCGCGCTCATCGGCTCGCTCATGGCCAAACTCGGCTCGCCCTGGACATTGGCCGATCCGTCCCGGATCAGCGCCCTGTGGCACGCGGCCACCGAAGACGTGGTGTTCGACGACAGCGTGCATGTCTGGCAGCTCGGCGAACTCGCGAAGGCGCTGAACGGCCCGGTCGACGCCACTGCGGTGCCCATCAGCGGGTTCGCGAACACGGACGTCGGCAATGTCGTCCTCTGGGACAAGGACCAGGCGAAAGCCCTGTTCCAATCGTTACGGTGACGGGGTGAGCGGGCCGCCCATGATGTTGTCGGCAATGCCCCGAAGAATGCTCGACCCGTCTTCCTCGCGCAGCTTGTCGTACCATGCCTGCGTCACCGCCGGGTCCATGGCGTGCGTCACGTCGGAGCGCTTGCGGGCGCGCAACACGAGTTCGCCGGCCCGCTCCGTCCTGGCTGCTTGGTACGCCAATAACGCGGCATGCGGATCGTTCGGATGGTCTTGGAACGCGAACTGCAACGCCACCGCGTCCTCCATCGCGCTGCAACCGCCCTGCCCGATGTCCGGCGTGGTGTTGTGCGCCGCGTCCCCGAGCAGCGCCACGCGCCCTCGCACCCAGGTGTCGAACGGGTCCACGTCGAAGATCTCCACCCGGTTCACCGCGGCGGGGTCGATGGCTTCGATCAGCGCGCGCACGCCGCCCGTCCAATGGGCGAACTTCGCCGCGAGGATTTCTTTCGCCGTGCCCGGCTCGAACACCAGCCCCTCCGGCTCTGGCGTGTCGAAGAAAAAGTAGAAGCGGTTCCCCGCGACCGGCATCACTGAAACCCGTTTGCCCTCGCCGACGTAGGTGGTCCATTCGGTCGCCGGGCCCACCGCCTCGTCCACCGCCACGAGGCCGTTGAAGTTGACATATCCCGCGTACCGCCGCTGCGTCGAGCGGCCGAGAACATAGTCGCGGCCCACGGATTTCGCGCCGTCGGCGCAGATGACAATGTCGCCGCTGGCGCTCGACCCGTCGGCGAACCGCACGCTCGCCGCGTCCGCCCCGTCGGCCACGGCGGTCATTTTCTTGCCGAACTGGATCTCGTCCACGCCGAACTTCTCCATGAGCATCAGTTGCAGTTCCGCGCGGGCGATCGGGTAGGGCCGCTGCCCGACGGCTTCGATCAGCGGCAGCATGCTGAACCGGCACATCACCTCGCCGCTCAGCCCGTTGATGTACGACATGCTGTTCATAGTTCCGCCGAGCTTCGCGGTTTGTGCCTCCAAACCAAGATGGTTGAGGCACTTCACCCCGTTCGACCAGACCGATATCGCTGCTCCGACCGGCTTGTTCTCCCGCACTTGCTCGTAGATCTCGACGTCGAATCCGATGTGCCGCAACGCCAGGGCCGCGCTTGTGCCGCCCATCCCAGCGCCAATGATGACTGCCTTCACCATCTCACAGTACCGTTGATCGGGTGCCCGTGCAGATCAGCGCCGAGAGCTTCGAGCGGCTCGTGGGCGAAGCCCTCGACCTCATCCCCCCCAAGCTCGCCAGGGCGGTGGACAACGTCGTGGTGCTGATCGCGGACCGCAATCCTGAAGAGCCGGATCTGCTCGGGCTCTACGAGGGCGTTCCGCTCGGCGAACGCGGCTCCGACTACGGCGGGTCGCTGCCCGACGTCATCCACATCTACCGGGACGCGATTTTGGAGATCTGCGACAGCGAGGACGATGTGGTGGACGAGGTCGCGATCACTGTCGTCCACGAGGTCGCGCACTACTTCGGCGTCGATGACGAGAAGCTTCACGAGTTGGGCTGGGGCTGACCGCCGAATTCTTGGAGGACTGTGTCGCAGACCGGCCCCAGGGCTGTGCTGTGACCAGTGTTACCAGGCTGAGCGGGCGAAGCGGGAACACGACTCGTCAATACGGCGTTAACATAGGCGTAACGACATGTTTCCGAGGGAGGCATGCGAGGGAGTGAGAAAGGCCAGCCTGTCCAAAAAATGAATGACACAATGAGAAGCCGAAACACGTGCAGGAACCTCGCCGTGAGCCTGGTGGCCGTGTGCGCCGCTGCGTTCGGCTCGGCAGCCGGCGCCGCCGCGTCGAACGCGCCCACTCCGCCCAAACCGAAAGCCAGCGACACGCTCGACCGCCCAGGAGCCGGAACCCATTTCCCCCGGGGCGGTTTCAGGTTCGACAACAGCGGCCACCCGGTCACCGGACAGGGGCCGAACAAGGGGACCAAATCACTCGAAGACACTCTGGAAGCCGCTGGAGCCCCGCGCCGCTGAGCGTTCGGACGGGGCGCGTTGGGCCTTGTCGCCGGGGGCGTCCGGGGCTCAGCGGCCTCGGAATTCGACAGGAGGGCCGGACACTTCGCCGAACCGCGACCGCGCCTCGGCGGGAAGGGGCACGGGCCTCCCGCCTTCGCCGATGACCACAATTGTCGTGGTCCCAACGGCCGTGACCTGACCGTTGTGGTCCTCCAACGCATAGGACAGGTCGAAGCTCGATCCGCCTATGCGGCTCGTCCAGACGTGGACGCGCACATCTGCTCCGGTGTACTCCAGCACAGCGCGGTATTCCACTTCCTGCCGCGCGACCAGCGCGCTCACGCCTTCTAAGCGGAGCTGTCCGGAGATAAGGCGGACGCGGGCCTCTTCGAAGACGCGGAGCACGGCGACATTGTTGACATGCCCGAGCGCGTCCATGTCGCCGAATCGAAGCTGGATCTGCACGCAAGCGGCTTGCTGGGGGTGGCTGGCGGGAGAAGCGGTCACGGGCGGGAAGCATACCGCTCGGCGCGGACCGGTCAGTCCTCGTACTCGCTTTGGAGGCCGATGATGTCGATGGTGGTGGCCAGGGAGTCGTAGGCTCCGGTGAGCAGCAGGATCTCGATGATCTCAGCTTCGTCGAAGTGCCGGGCGAGTTCGGCGAAGTCCTCGTCGCCGAGCGATTTCTGCCGCACAAAACCGTCAACAGCGGTGAGCAGTGCTTTTTCTTTCGGGCTCCACCCTGCGGCGCCGGGGCCTTCGGCGACGCGTTCGTGCTCGGCCGCGGTGATTTTTGCGCGGGCGCTCAGCCGGACGTGGTGGTTCCATTCGTAGGCCGAGCCTCGCAGGTGCGCCACCCGCAGGATCACGAGTTCCACGTTGCGGAGTTTGATCTTCGACAGCCCCTGGAAGTACCCGGTGTACCCGACGAAAAAAGGGAAGAGGCGCTTGTTGCGGCCGAGGGCTTGCATGATCCGCAGATGCCTGACGCCGAGACGGCGCGCGCCTGCTTTGTCGATGGCCCATGCGAGCGGGCCGATCTGCCGAAAACCGCCGAGCGCGACGCGGGTCTGCGCGGCCATGCTCACGCGCCGGGCAGCAATGCTTCGATCGCGGCGGTCAGCTCTGGGGCCTGCGGCGCGGTCGTCGGGCGGAATCGGGCCGAGACGGAGCCGTCCGGCGCGATCAGGAACTTCTCGAAGTTCCACTGCACAGCGCCCGCGTGGCCCTCGGCGTCGGCTTTCTGCACGAGTTCGCGATACAGCGGGTGTTGCCCTTCGCCGTTGACCTCGGCTTTTTCGAGCAAGGGGAATGTCACGCCATAGGTGGTGGAGCAGAACGTCTGGATTTCCTCGGCCGAACCGGGCTCTTGTCCGCCGAACTGGTTGCAGGGCACGCCGACGACGGTCAGCCCTTTGGGGCCGTAGTTTTCCGCCAGCTCTTCGAGGGCTTTGTACTGTGGGGTCAGCCCGCATTTGGAGGCGACATTGACGACGAGGACCGGGCCGGACGGCTGCGCCAACTCGCGCAGCGTGGTCGATTGGCCGTGCAGTGTCGTGACGGGCGTGTCGAGGAGAGTGCTCATTTTTCCAGCCTACGCTTGGCTCGCGGCGTGCTGTACAGTCCGGATGGTCGCCGTGGCGCGCTGATCGTCGGGCGGCTCCGCCGCCGGAGTGCTCTGCGCCAGGATTGAGGAGACACGCCACATGAACATTGCTCGCCGCCGCCCTGTTGCGCGCGCCTGGTCCGCCGGGGTGCTGCCCGGTGTTGTTCTCGCGTTGACCGGTGCGTGCGGCGCTGCCGCGGCGGTGGCGGACGTGCGGGATGTGTGCGACGAAGGGCAGCGCGGCGTGGTCGACGTCAAGAACAGCATGCAGTCGTTCGTCGAGGCGCTCGGCGAGTACGCCAACGCCACTGACGAGGGCAAGGCCGAACGGGCGGCGGTCGGCAAGTTCGCTTGGCTGGCGGAAAACTCGTTGCGGGTCGCTGCCAGCCGCCTTGATTCGGTGAGCAGCTTCAGCCAGCCCGGCCCGATCACCGAGAAGAGCGAGGAGCTCGTCCACCAGATGCGTTTGTTGTTCGACGCGCTCGGCACGAACGACTACGCCTTTGTGGACCCGGTGATCGACGGGTACAACGACGCGGCGGTGGGGTTCATGGCGGCGTGCACGGGCGATCCTGTCGGCGGCGACGAGGCCTGAGGGCTCAGCCGCCCGCGTCACCCCTGGTTCGCTCGTCAGCACTGGCGCTTGCGGGGGCGCTGTGCCAGCGTGCGGCGACGTCTGGGTGGGCGCGCACGCGTGATTTCCAGGCGTTGTGCCCGTAGGTGAGGAAGATCGGGTTGTCTGGTTCTGGTTCCACCGGCCGCACGCGCCGGGCGAGTTCGGGGGGCAGGTCGAGCGTGGGGAGCGACGAGCCGAGCGCCGGGTTGTAGAAGAACGGGATCGACAGGCGCTCTTCGCCCTCGGGCGGGGTGCGGACTCTGTGCCGGGTGGCGCGCAGGTAGCCGCAGGTCGCGACTTCCAGCAACTCGCCGATGTTCACGATCAGCGCGTCGTGGACGGTCGGCGCGTCGGTCCACCCTTGGCCCGGCACGTCGACTTGCAATCCCGTTGAGCCTGGCGCGCCCGCGAGGAGGGTGAGCACGCCGGAGTCCTTGTGCGCGCCGACGCCTTGCCCTGGCTCTTCGTTCGGCCCCGTCTTGGCTCCGGGGTAACGGATGATTTTGAGCAGCGTCGCCGGTTGGGGGCGGTAGCCTGCGGGGTCGGCGGGGTCCGGCTCGGGGTGGAACGCGGTGTCGAAGTGGCTGTCCGCGGCTTCGAAGGACAGCGCGAGCGCGGCGAGGAGCTGGCGGCTGATTCGCTCAAGGCGCGCGCAGTGCCGTTCGACGGCGGGACGCAGTTCGGGCAGCTGGGGCGGCCATTGGTTCGGGCCTTGCAGGTTCCATGGCCCCTGCGCCCCGGGGATCGGGCTGAGATCAGGGCCGATGTCGATTTGCTCACGCCAGTCGACGCGGCCGCCGGTGAGCTCGCCGCCCAGGCGGGTGTACCCCCGGAAATGCGGGCTCTGGGCCATGCCGATGGCGGCTTTGTCCTGTTCGGGCAAGGCGAAGAAGCGTGTGGCGAGGGCGAACAGCTCGGTCAGGCCGTCCGAGGCTCCGTGCCCGGCGAGGTAGCAGAATCCGACCTCGCGCATGACCTCTCGCAGTTGGGCGGCGAACGCGCGGGGCTCGGAGCCGAAACGGCTCAGGTCGACGACAGGCAGGTTGGCCATGCCTCAATGGTGCGGCATTTCCCGTCGTGCTGTAAACTTGAATATCACAAGTTACTCGCGAGTAACTTAGCGTGGCGCAACCCCTCCCGCGTTCAATCGAAAGGCATGCACAATGGGCCACTACAAGGCAAACCTGCGCGACATCGAATTCAACCTCTTCGAGCTGTTCGGTCTTGAGGAGACGCTGGCCAGCGGCGATTACGGCGATCTCGACGTCGACGCGGTGAAGGACATCCTGCGCGAGACCCGCAAGCTGGCCGAGGGCCCGCTCGCCGACGCCTGGGTGGGGCCGGACCGCAACCCGCCGGTGTACGACCCGGAGAAGTTCGAGGCGGACCTGCCCGAGGAACTGCAACGCGCGATCAAGCTCATCAACGAGTCCGGCGCCCTGCAACTGTGCATGGACCCCGAACTCGGCGGCATCCCCGCGCCCCGCGCGCTCGGCTGGGCGAGCGCGGAGATGTTGTGGGGGGCCAACGCCGCCGCCATGTTCTACACCTGGGGCGTGCCGTTCGCCCAGATCCTCTACGACATCGCCACTGACGAGCAGAAGCAGTGGTGCAAGGTGATCGCGGAGCAGAACTGGGACGCGACGATGGTGCTCACCGAGGCCGACGCGGGCTCGGACGTCGGAGCGGGCCGCACGAAGGCTGTCGAGCAGCCGGACGGCACCTGGCACATCGAGGGCGTCAAGCGCTTCATCAGCGGCGCGACCTCCGGCGATCTTTTCGACAACATTTTCCATTTGGTGCTCGCGCGGCCCGAAGGCGCGAGGGCGGGCACGAAGGGGCTGTCGCTCTTCTTCGTCCCGAAGTGGCACTACGACTTCGAGAAGCGCGAGCGCGGCGAGCGCAACGGCGTCTTCGTGACCAACCTCGAGCACAAGATGGGCATCAAAGCCTCCACCACCTGCGAGCTGGCCTTCGGCCAGCACGGCATTCCCGCAGTGGGCTGGCTGGTCGGCGGCGTCCACGACGGCATCGCGCAAATGTTCGACGTGATCGAGAACGCCCGCATGACGGTCGGCATCAAATCCACCGCAACCCTCTCCACGGGCTACCTCAACGCGCTGGAGTTCGCCAAGGAGCGCGTGCAGGGCTCGGACTTCACCCAGATGCTCAACAAGGACGCGCCCCGGGTGACCATCATGCGCCACCCCGAGGTGCGCCGGAGCCTGCTGGAGCAAAAGGCCTACGCGGAAGGGCTGCGCGCCCTCTATCTGCTCGCGGCCGCCTACCAGGACCCGGCTGTGGCGCAGCGCCTCTTCGGCGCGGACGAGGACCTCGCCTACCGGGTGAACGACTTCCTGTTGCCCATCGTCAAGGGTTTCGGCTCCGAGCAGGGCTACGCGCACCTGGCCGACAGCTTGCAGATCTTCGGCGGCTCGGGCTTCTTGCAGGACTACCCGATCGAGCAGTACATCCGCGACGCGAAGATCGACACCTTGTACGAGGGCACCACGGCCATCCAGTCGTTGGACTTCTTCTTCCGCAAGATCGTCCGCGACCAGGCCGGCGCGTTGAACCACATCACCGGCCAAATCCAGGAGTTCGTGGACTCCAGCGCGGGCAACGGCAGGCTCAAAGAGGCGCGCGAGCTGCTGCGCGCCGCGCTCGGGGACTTCCAGGCGACGTTCAACGCGCTCGCCGGGATCGGCTTCGCCGCGATGGAGCAGCCGACCGAGGGCTACAAGATCGCGCAGTCCAGCGTCCGGTTCCTCATGGCCGCGGGCGACCTCCTCATCGGCTGGCTCTTGCAGCGCCAGGCGCAGATCGCCATCGAAGCCCTCGACGGCGGCGCCACCGGCGCCGACCGGGACTTCTACGAGGGCAAGATCGCCTCGGCGGTCTTCTTCGCGAAGAACATCCTGCCGAAACTCGCGAGCACCCGCGCCATCGTCGAAAGTGTGGACAATGACATCATGGACTTGTCCGACTCCGCGTTCTGAGCGCCCTGAAGGGTCAAAAAACTGCACGAGAAAAACTTCATAAGGAATCCGTTCTGAGAAGGAGCCATCATGGGCCACTACAAGGCAAACCTGCGCGACATCGAATTCAACCTTTTCGAGCTGTTCGGTCTTGAGGAGACGCTGGCCAGCGGCGATTACGGCGATCTCGACGTCGACGCGGTGAAGGACATCCTGCGCGAGACCCGCAAGCTGGCCGAGGGCCCGCTCGCCGACACCTGGGTGGGGCCGGACCGCAACCCGCCGGTCTTCGACTCGGAGAAACACGAGATCGAGCTGCCCAAAGAAATCGCGAAGGCGCTCGACCTCCTCTACGACTCCGGAGCGCTGCAGGTTGCCCTGCCCGAGGAAATCGGCGGCATCCCCGCTCCCCGCGCGCTCACCTGGGCATTGACCGAGTTGCTCGTCGGCAGCCACGCGGCGGTGTATTTCTACGCTATTGGCCCCGCGTTCACCGCCATCCTCTATGCCCTCGGCACCGACGAGCAGAAGCAGTGGTCCAAAGTCATCGCGGAGCAGAAGTGGGGAGCCACGATGGTGCTCACCGAGCCGGACGCGGGCTCGGACGTCGGAGCCGGGACCACGAAGGCTGTCGAGCAGCCGGACGGCACCTGGCACATCGAGGGAGTCAAGCGCTTCATCACGAGCGCGACCTCCGGCGACTACTTCGACAACATTTTCCATTTGGTGCTCGCGCGGCCCGAAGGCGCGAGGGCGGGCACGAAGGGGCTGTCGCTCTTCTTCGTCCCGAAGTGGCACTACGACTTCGAGAAGCGCGAGCGCGGCGAGCGCAACGGCGTCTTCGTGACGGGCGTCGAGCACAAGATGGGCATCAAGGCGTCCGCCACCTGCGAGCTGACCTTCGGCCAGCACGGGAAACCCGCCGTGGGCTGGCTGGTCGGCGGCGTCCACGACGGCATCGCGCAAATGTTCGACGTGATCGAGAACGCCCGCATGCTCATCGGCATCAAGAGCATCGCCACGCTCTCCACCGCGTACCTCAACGCGCTGGAGTTCGCCAAGGAGCGCGTGCAGGGCTCGGACTTCACCCAGATGCTCAACAAGGACGCGCCCCGGGTGACCATCATGCGCCACCCCGAGGTGCGCCGGAGCCTGCTGGAGCAAAAGGCCTACGCGGAAGGGCTGCGCGCCCTCTATCTGCTCGCGGCCGCCTACCAGGACCCGGCTGTGGCGCAGCGCCTCTTCGGCGCGGACGAGGACCTCGCCTACCGGGTGAACGACTTCCTGTTGCCCATCGTCAAGGGTTTCGGCTCCGAGCAGGGCTACGCGCACCTGGCCGACAGCTTGCAGATCTTCGGCGGCTCGGGCTTCTTGCAGGACTACCCGATCGAGCAGTACATCCGCGACGCGAAGATCGACACCTTGTACGAGGGCACCACGGCCATCCAGTCGCTGGACTTCTTCTTCCGCAAGATCGTCCGCGACCAAACCGCCGCGTTGAACCACATCACCGGCCAAATCCAGGAGTTCGTGGACTCCAGCGCGGGCAACGGCAGGCTCAAAGAGGCGCGCGAGCTGCTGCGCGCCGCGCTCGGGGACTTCCAGGCGACGTTCAACGCGCTCGCCGGGATCGGCTTCGCCGCGATGGAGAACCCCACCGAGGGCTACAAGATCGCGCAGTCCACCGTCCGGTTCCTCATGGCCGCGGGCGACCTCCTCATCGGCTGGCTCTTGCAGCGCCAGGCGCAGATCGCCGCCCAGGCGCTCGACGGCGGCGCCACCGGCGCCGACCGGGACTTCTACGAGGGCAAGATCGCCTCGGCGGTCTTCTTCGCGAAGAACATCCTGCCGAGGCTCGCTTCGCTCAAGAGCATTGTCGAGAATTTGGACAACGACATCATGGAGCTCCCCGAAGCGGCGTTCTGATCTGACCTGTTCCGGGCGGCAGGGCCGATGGCCCTGGCGCGCTCGCGCATGATATCTTGAGATTGTTTTTGCAAACAATTTTCAATAGCTCTGCGCGAGGAGAAATCGATGATGTCTGCGTCACCCTTGCGGCGCACACGGTACGGCGCTCTGGCCTTGGCGGCGTTGGCCCTCGCCGGATGCGACAAATCCGCCGGTGGCGCGACTGCGCGCACGCCGAACATCGTCGCCTCCACACAGGCGTGGGCCCTGGTCGCGAAAGCCGTCGCTGGCGAGCAGGTCCCCGTCGCGGTGATCGTCGGCGCGGGCAAGGACCCGCACGAGTACCAGTTCAGCTCGCGAGACGCGGCGGCTGTCGAAAGCGCCAGCGTCGCCGTCATGGGCGGGAAGGGCTACGACTCCTTCATGGACAAGGCGCTCCCCGCCGGGGGCGGCCCGAAAGCGATCAAGGGGGAGTCCGCCACGATCGTCAGCCCCGAACTGCGGCCAAAGGGCAACGCCGCGCTCGACAATCCGCATGTGTTCTTCGACTTCGCCGTCGTGGACGCAGTGGCCCACGAGCTCGCCGACGAGCTGAGCCGCGAAGACAGCGCCCACGGCGACCTTTACCGGCACAACCTGCGAACGTTGCGCGCGCAGCTGCAGGGCTTCGCCGAACAGCTCGAAGAGCTCGGCCGGAGCCATCCGGGGCTGCGCGCGGTGCAAACCGAGTCCGTCGGGCAATACCTGCTGGACTACCTGGGGGCCAGCGACGTCACCCCCGCCGGGTACCGGGCCGCAGTGGCGAACGAGTCGGACCCC
Organism: Segniliparus rotundus DSM 44985; assembly: GCF_000092825.1. Lineage (NCBI taxonomy): Bacteria > Bacillati > Actinomycetota > Actinomycetes > Mycobacteriales > Segniliparaceae > Segniliparus > Segniliparus rotundus. The sequence continues at coordinate 179,964 of NC_014168.1, forward strand.
GCGCTCGCGGACCAGGCCGCCGCCGTCGGGCTCATCTCCTCCCGAGGGGCCGACCTCGTGGTGGACAACCCGCAGGAGGAGAACAAGTCGGTCAACGAATTGCTCGCCGCGGCCACATCGGCTGGTGTGCCGGTCGTGGGCGTCGGCGAGACCCCGCCCCCGCAGGTCGCCTCGTACAGCGACTGGCTGCGCTCGATCCTCGGCGGCTTCACCACGGCGCTCGGATCGCCCGCCCAACCGAACGGCGAACATGCCGGACCGGCCCGCTGAGCCGGCGCTGCGGTTTTCCGCCGCAGCGCTGCGCGTCGGGGAGCGCGTCCTGGTCGAGAACCTCGATCTCGCGTTGGCGCCCGGCGAGTTCCTCGCCGTCCTCGGCCCCAACGGCGCTGGCAAGTCCACACTGGTGCAAGCCGCCCTCGGTCTGCGCGCCCTCGACGCGGGAAGCGTCGAGATTTTCGGCCAACCGCCCGCGCGGGCCCGCGACCACATCGGGTACCTCGCCCAGCGGGTGGAGTTGGACCGCGCGACCGCGTTGCGCGGACGCGACTTCGTCGGCTTCGGTTACGACGGGTTCCGCCTGGGGCCGGGGTTCCTGCGCGCGGGGCGCAGAAAGACCGCCGTGGCGCGGACGCTTGCCAGGCTCGGCGCGGAAGATTTCGCAGACCGGCCCGTCAGCGGGCTTTCCGGCGGGGAATTCGCCCGATTGCGCCTCGCCCAAGCCTTGATCGGCGACCCGAAGCTGCTCATCTGCGACGAGCCATTGGTGAGCCTCGATCTCGCGAGCCAAACGTTGGTGGTCGAACAGATCGTCCGCCAGCAGCAGGAGCGCGGCGCGGCGGTCGTCTTCATCACCCATGAGCTCAACCCGGTGCTCGCGCATGTCGACCGGGTGCTGTACGTGGCGCGCGGCGGGCACCGCCACGGTCCGGTGGACGAGGTCATGACGGCGGCGTCGCTCTCGGCTTTGTACGCGTCCCCGATCGACGTGCTGAACGTGCGCGGCAAACTCGTGGTGGTCGGCGCGGGCGAGGAGGGCCACGGATGAGTTCGGCGAGTTTCTTCGATTGGGGGCTCACCTGGCACCTGCTCGGCTACGCGCCGACGCGCCGCGCCGTGCTCGCCGCGGCGATCCTCGGCCTGCTTTCCGCCGCGCTCGGCCCGTTCATCGTGCAGCGGCGGATGAGTTTCGCCGTCCACGCGACCAGCGAGCTCGCTGTGACCGGGGCCGCTTTGGCGCTCTTCCTCGGCGGATCGTTGCGCCTGGGCTCGATGTTCGGGGCCCTGGCGGCCGGGCTCGTGTTCGGGCTGCTGGGTTTGCGGGCCGCCGACCGGGATATCGCGTCCGGGGTCGTGCTCTCGTTCGGCCTCGGCCTTTCGGTGCTGCTCTTGAACTTGCGCGAGGGGGCGGCCACGAATTTGTCCTCCCTGTTGACCGGCGGGCTCGCGAGCGTCAGCAACGACGATCTGCGGCTTATGGCTGCCACCGCCGTTGTGGCCTGCCTGGTGGTGATGTGCTGCGGGCGCCCGTTGTGGTTTGCGAGCCTGGACCCCTTCGGGGCCGCCGCGAAGGGGGTCCCGACACGCTCCCTCGCGGTCGGTTTCACAGTGCTCGTCGCCGCTGCTGCGGCGATCGGGATGCAGGTCGTCGGGGCGCTCTTGGTGCTCGCCTTGATGGTCGCCCCTGCTGCGGCAGCTGCCCGGCTGACCGCGTCGCCCCGCCTGGGGGCAGTCCTCGCCTTTGTTTTCGCGCAGCTCGCAGCCGTGGGAGGGGTGCTGCTCTCGCTGGCTCCCTCGTGGCCGCCGTCCGCGCTCATCACCACCATCTGCTTCTTGCTCTACATGGGCGCGCGGGCGGTCGGTTTTTTCCGTCGTCGCCGTTTTCGCGCCGCAGGCTGATACCCTGACACCGATGAAGAACGGCAGAACATTCGCTCGTGCCGGTTGGGCGGCGCTGGGCGCCGTGTCGCTGCCTCTGGGCCTTGCGTCGTGCTCCGTGCTCGGAGAATCAGAGCGGTTCGCCTCGCTGCCAGAAGCCTGTTTCGCGGGGATCTCCTCTGCGGTGGACGCGGCGGTCGGGCCGTTGGCCCCGCAAGGGCGCAAAGACGATGTGTTGCCCGAGGACACGGCGATCTCCCGGCCGTCTGGCTCGACGAAATTCTGCGCTCGTTCGTTCACCGACGCCGTCAACCGCAGAGACTGGAAACAGGGGGAGCCGAATTTCCGCAAGGTCTTCTTGGAGTACGCCCTGTATCGGAGCGGTTTCCTCTCAGAGGGGGTGGACGACGCGAAACGCGAGCTCAAACCGCCCTTAGTCGATCCGAAGCGTCTCGTGCCCGAGCCGAATATCGGGGACGAGGCCGTCGGGTGGTGGGACTACTCGCAGAGCCAAGGCGCGAGTTGGCAGGTCAGCCTGCGGGTGTCCAACATGCGGGTGCTGGTCCGGGTGTCGGGCGCGGACTACCTGAGCGACTACACGGTGGACCGCCAATTCTCCGCACGGCTCGATTACGATTCGCAGCGGCTCAAGGACGAGCTGCGCCGGGAAGCGCAGTCCATCGCCAAAGCAGTCGTCGATCAGCTGGCGCACCCCTCGTCGCCGGGTTCGCCGTAACGGCCCGGCGGGTGTCCTTCCTCCCGTCGACAAGGCCGAATGTCACGTTCGGGACACATCACTGGCGATCTTGGACCCACCGGGGATACCATCCAGCTATGTCTTTCGGTCGAGCGTTCGCGGCCCTTGTTCTCCTCACGGCCGCTGCGGTTGTGTCCGTGCGCGGCGCCCACGCCAGTTCCCCCCAGGCCAAAGAAACCGGGCCACGCCCGGCCGCGATGACCGAGCCGCACATCGCCGCGATGACAGAACCTGGTGGCAGCGGCGACGGTTCGAAGGCGGGCGGGGCCCTCGTTCCGCGCTGATTCCCCATGGTCGCTGCAGTGGTTGATCTCAACGCCGACCTCGGCGAATCCTTGGGGGTGTGGCGAATCGGCGACGACGGGGCGATGCTGGAGATGGTGAGCAGCGCGAATATCGCCTGTGGGTTCCACGGCGGCGACCCGGCGACCTTATGGGAGACGTGCCAGGCCGCGGCCCGCGCGGATGTCGTGATCGGCGCGCAGGTGAGCTACCCGGATCTGTTGGGCTTCGGGCGGCGCTTCCTGGACATCGCGCCGAAAGACCTCACGGCGGCCGTGGTGTACCAGGTCGGGGCGCTCGACGCCATTGCCCGCTGCATGGGCAGTCGGGTGCGCTATGTCAAAGCGCACGGCGCGCTGTACCACGCGCTCGCCGAACACGACCGCCAAGCCGACTCGTTCGCCCAGGCCGTGGCCGACTTCGACCCGAGACTGCCTGTCGTGCACTACGGCGGGGCGATCACCGCCAAAGCCGAGACCCACGGTTTGCGCCTTGTCGCGGAGGCATATGCCGACCGCGCCTACACGTCGCAGGGCACGCTGGTCCCCCGCAGCGAGCCGGGCGCGGTGCTGACCGACCCTCGGGCCATCGCCGAGCAGGCGACGCGGTTCGCACAGGAGGGCAAGGCCGAGTCGATCTGCCTCCATGGGGACACGCCGGGCGCGGTGGCCTCGGCGCGAGCGGTCCGCGCCGCCTTGGCGGCATCGGGCGTCGCGATCCGGCCGTTCCTCTAGAAGGCCGCTCCGGACGGGCGTTACTCCGGGGGTCGGGAAGGCGGCTGGATCGGGCCGAAAGTGCTCCGGGTCGGTTTCGGCGGCGCGACCGGTTTCGCCCCGTCGATGAGCACGTCCCCTTTGGCGCTGCCGGTGACGACGGCGAACCCTTGGTCGTTGTGCCTGGCGACGAAGCACACGGTCTTCCGGCTGCCGACCAGCCAGCTCTGCGTCTTGACGATGGTCCAGTTGACGTCCAGCGTCGAGGCCCGCAGCCGCTCCGCGTTCCCCAAGTACGCTTCGGCGGCCTGCTCGCACAGCACTTTGAGCTTGTCGTTCTGCTCGTCCTCCGTCGGCGGGTCCGTGTCGGAGCGGCCGGGGAACAGTTTCGCGAGGTCTGTTTGCCCGATGACCTCGAAAGCGTGCGGCTGGGAGCAGTCCACCGGTTCGGTCGGCATGTTGTGCTCGGCCCCGACGCACACGCCGGTGTCATAGGTGAGGGATTGGTCCTGGTCCGCGACCCGGTTCGTGAACGAGAGCAGCGCGCCGTTGCCGCCGGGCACTTCGAGCCCGCAGCGCAGCGTGTGCCCGCCGTGCGCCCACGCGCTTTCGCTGGACAGCAACGCGCCGATCTTGAACCTGCCATGGGTGTCGAACCGTCCGCGCAGATAGTTGTTCACCACACCTGAGCACAGCTGTTGGTCCCAGGCCGCGATCTGTTTCTGGTCCGGATAGGCGGTCGAGGAGAACACCGTGCCGGGGTAGTCGTTCAGGTCCACCGACGCGGCCACCTCGAAGACATGTTCTGCGGCGCAGTCCACGGCGCCCCCTGGTTGCCCGCCCGGCCCAAGTGCCAAACACGCGCCGGGCTCCTCGGCCCGTCTCGCTTGCGCCTGCGCGTCCTGGACGACATCGGGGATGATCTGGCGGGCGGTGGAGCCCGCGGGCGCGAACGCGGCGGCGGCGACGCCGAGGGCTCCGAGCCCCACTCCCGCGAACACCGCGCGCAACGCCATCACAGCTCCGATGATACGGGCAACCCCCGCACAGGCTAGGCTGGGCGGCATGGAAATCCTGTATGGAACGGTCAACACCGCCGCCCGGCTCATGTGGCTCTATCAGGGATTGCGCCTCAAGATCGTCGGCGTCGGCAACATGCCGGCGCGCGGCGGCGCGGTGGTCGCGCTCAACCACACCGGGTATCTCGACATTCCGTTCGGCGGGCTCACCTCGTTCCTGCACAAACGCAATATGCGGTTCATGTACAAGACCGAGATGCGGGAAAACCCCTTCGTGCGGTGGCTTTTCGACCGGCTCCGCCACATTCCCGTCGACCGGGATTACGGGAAGGCGAGCTACGACCACGCGGTCCGGCTCCTCAAAGAGGGCGAGCTCGTCGCCGTGTACCCGGAGACGACGATTTCCCGCAGCTTCGAGTTGCGCGAGTTCAAGAGCGGCGCGGCGCGGATGGCCATCGACGCGAAGGTGCCGATCGTCCCGGTCATCGTCTGGGGTTCGCAGCGGATCATGACCAAAGGCCATCCGAAGGCGATGGGCCGCACGAAGACGCCGATTTGGATCGAGGTGGGCGAGCCCATCGCGCCGGACCTGCCCCCGGAGCAGCTCATCGTGAAGCTCAAAGAGAGCATGCAGGCCAAGCTCTACGAGGTCCAAGACAAATACGCGCAGACGTTCGGCCCGTACCCGCCGGGCGCGTGGTGGGTGCCCAAGCGCCTTGGCGGCGGGGCTCCGAGCTTGGAGGAGGCGGACGCGCTCGACGCGGCGGAAGCTGAAGAGAAACGGGCCAAACGGGCCGCAGCCCGCGCGGCGGGCGCAGACGAGAAGAAGCATTAGCCGCGTTATGCCAGCACGCCATTCCCACGAGCACGCGCACCACCAATCCAGAGAGAGCGCCGCCGCGCCGCACGGGCGTCCGCCCAAACTCATCGTCAGCGATGTCGACGGCACGCTGCTCGATGAGAACGAGCACGTCACGCCGCGCACCCGGAAAGCGATCAGCACCGCTGTCGCGTCCGGGGCGCATTTCGTCCTTGCCTCCGGCCGAGGCGTTCGCAGCCTGTTGCGCATTGTCAGGCAGCTCGACGCGCCGCCGATGACCATTTGCGCGAACGGCTCCATCACCTACGACTCTGCCAAGGACGTCGTGCTGCGGGCCAGCGAATTCGAAATCGCCGCGTTGCGCCGCCTCGCCGAGGCCGTCAAGCAGGCGCTGCCCGGCGCGGAATTCGCGGTCGAGCGAGTGGACCACGGGACCGACCCGCTCGCCTACGTGAGCACGCCCGGCTATGTGCACGCGTGGGCGACCTCGGATTACACGCCCGCGTCCGAAACCGAGCTGTTGTCGCGTCCGGCGGTGAAGTTCCTGGTCCGCGCGGTCGAGGAGTCCTCCGACGCTATGGCGCGGGTGCTCGGGCCGCTGGTGCGGGATTTCGCGGAGGTCAGCTTCTCGACCTCGGCGGGCCTGTTGGAGATCGGCCCGCCCGGTGTGAGCAAAGGCAGCGCCATCGCGCAGCTCGCCGCGATGTTCGGCGTCGAAGCGCAGGACGTCATCGCGTTCGGCGACATGCCGAACGATATCGCCATGTTGCGTTGGGCGGGCCGTTCGGTGGCGATGGCCAACGCGCATCCGCTTGTGCTGGAAACCGCTTCGGAGGTCACTGCTTCCTGCGTCGAAGAGGGCGTGGCGCAGGTCTTAGAGCGCTGGTGGCCGTAGCCGACCTGTTGTTCAGCCCGATCCTCGCGCGGCCGACCGCGTTGCCCCGCTCTTCGCGCGCCGCTTTTTGCACGCCATATCGCGCTGCGGCTTGGATTGCGTCGCCTCGCCTCGCCTCGTCTCGCCGGGGCCGGTGCGCGCTCCCTCCTGTGCGGGCAACGCGCTCAAGAGAGCGGCGGGCAAAAGAAAAGAGCCCCTGCGTCGGCAGAGGCTCTTCTTCTCGTCTTTTCTCGTCTGCTAGACGACGGTTCGGGCCCGGGCCCGGGCGTTGCGCCGTTTGAGGGCTCGCCGCTCGTCCTCGCTCAATCCCCCCCAGATACCGGAGTCCTGTCCGGAGGCCAATGCCCAAGAGAGGCATTCGGGGCTCACCGGGCAGCGATGACAGACCACTTTGGCACGCTTGATCTGCTCAAGCGCCGGGCCGCTGTTGCCGACAGGGAAGAACAGCTCCGGATCTTCGTCCCGACACACGGCCTGATGGCGCCAATCCATTCTTTGCTCCTCGTATTCTCGTTACTTATCTGTGCGGCCAGAACCGGTCGCATCGTCTTGGGTGGGTGGTTTCGCAAAAATACAGCGCCCATGACCCGTCGCACATGGGCACGGCTGTAACCCTGAGTTCATGTTTCGCGACGCATTGTTTCCACAATGTTGCCATTGTATGGTCGCACAATCCTGACGGAAGTCAAGTGCTTGTTATGAGAGAGTGGCCTTTGTCACCTTCTTGCTTCTTTGGCTGCTCGGCGCAGCTTTCACAAGCTGTCTCTTAACATTTTTACTCCAAAATTTCCCAACGCGCACGGAAAAAAGAAAAGAAGTTCCACAAGTTCGGTCACGAACACGGGGCGACGACGTCGAGGGCCGCTGGAATGGAACGGAATTCCGCGCGAACTCGCTTGCCGACGTATTCCCCGTCGATCTGGCACCGCAGCGCATCGGCGCTGCTCAGGGTGAGCTCAATGAGATTATCGACACGTACGGAACCAGGTGTGTCCGGCGCGGTCCGGGGCGAAAGCAGTTGCACGGCCAACGGAATACTGTGCCACGGGTCCAGCTTTGTGGCGGCAAACACACCGAGGCCTTTGTCGTGTCGGACCCCCGGATTGGTGGTGATAGGCCGATTCCCGAAGTATGTCCACGGGCTGCAATTGCTCACAAACGCCAGGCCGACTCCTCGCGTCGGCGCTGTGCCGGGAAGTTCGAGCGTGAGCGGGCCAGGCCGAAAAGCCCAACGGAAATACGCGGACACCGCGGCCAAGAAATACCGTGCCGGTGTGACCGGGCGCCCCGACCAACGTCCCGCCTCCATCATGGCGACGACGTCCGCGTCAATGCCGAGCCCTGCGTTGCAGAGGAACCAGCGGGACTCGCGCCGCCCGTCTGCCAGGCTCATGTCGCACAGCCCAGCGGAGACGCGCCTGCGCTCATTCCCGCGCAGAGCCCTGAGGAGTTGGTCGACGGCACGTCTCGGATCAGGGCTGATCCCGAGGGATCGGGCGAAAACGTTCGCGGAGCCGCCAGGAATCACCGCCACTGCGGGCGCCGCCCCTGGTTCGGGGCGCGAGGACTGCTCCGGCGGCCCGAGCAAGCCGGACGCCAATTCGTTCACCGTCCCGTCGCCGCCGTGGGCGATGACCAAATCCGTCCCGTTCGCGACGCACTCCGCGGCCAGCTCGGCGGCGTGCCCGCGATGCGAGGTCTCCTGAACGGTCAGATCGAGATCGTTCTGCAGCAACGAGACCAGCAACCCCCTCGACTGCGCCGTCGTGGTGGTGGCTCGGGGATTGACCACCAGTACCGCGCGCACCCGCACAGCCTAACGCCTACGCTGGAAGGCGATGCACCCTGATCCCCGTCCCGACTCCAGTCCGGCCCCGCCCCCCGCGCCTCCGAAGCCGATCCTCGCAGCGGGGGTCGTGTCCGCGGTTTTGGGCCTCATCGCGGCCGGTTTCGGGGCCGCGGTCGCGGTGGCCGCGCTGATGGGCAGAAGCTTCCCGGGGCTTTCCTCCCCGGCCACTGCCGTCGCTTTCCTCGCCTTCGGCGGCGCCCTCGCCGCGGCTGGCGGGGCGCTCGTGAAAGGCAAGGCTTGGGGGAGGGGGCTGATCGTCCTCTTCTGCTTGCTCTTGCTGCCCATCGCGTACGGAACGGTCCGAGATTCGCAGCAGCCGCTGATCGGCTACCCGCTCGGCCTGGCCGCGCTGGCCAACCTCGTCTGTCTTTTCACACCGACGGCGTTGCGCTGGGCGAGTGAAAACCGGACGCTGTGACCTCGTCGGCCGCACACCGCGCCCTCAAGCCATCGGCGCGACCGGGAGGCTGACCCCGTCCATGTAGCCGGTTTGCGCGCTCCGGACCCCGAGGCATTCGACGACCCGGAGATCGTGCTCGTGGCCGAGCACAGTGATGGACGCGGCGGGAAAAGCGAACCGTCGCCCCAGCATCAGGGGCTGTTCGAGCCAGCGCACCAGCAGCGCCCTGCTGAAATGCCCGTGGCCGACCAGCACCACATCGTGATAGGCCAGCCTCGACACGGCCTCACGGATCACCTGGTCCGCGCGATGCAGCACGTCCTCTTCGCTTTCCCCGTCCGGCGAAGGGTGCGTCCACACCGACCAATCCGGCTCCATCATGCGGATCTGGTGGGTCGTCAAACCCTCGTACTCGCCGTAGTTCCATTCGGCGAGATCGTTCCAGGTCTCGTTGACGGTGAGCCCGGCCAGCTCGGCGGTGTGCAACGCGCGCTTGCGCGGACTTGAATACACCAGCGGATCGCGCAGTTGCAGCTGTTCGAGCGGCCCTTTCAATCCCTGCGCCTGCGTTTGTCCGAGTGGCAGAAGGGGAAGGTCGGTGACACTGGTGTGCCTGCCGATCCGGGACCATTCGGTTTCGCCGTGCCGGATGAGCACGAGCCGGTTCTTTGCAGTCATCGCACTATCTTCCAGGATGATGTTCGCGGCTCAGCGCCCGGAGTACACCAAAACTTTTCCGCCCTGCTGGCGGATCACCGAAGAGCCGCTCACGGCGAGGCTGACCCCGCCCTTCCCCCCGGCGTTGGCCCCTTGCATCGGAATGTCTCTGAGCCTCGCGCCGGTGGCGGGGTCGAGGACGGCAAGCCCGTCCGCGGTCGGGGCGATGAGCTGTCCGCCCATTTCGGTCGCGGGCCCGACCAGGCCGGGAGTTTGGAAAACCACCGCCAGGCTCTCCGCGGAGAGGCCCACGACAGCGGCGCCGGTCCACCAGGTGATGAGCGCGGGGCTCGTGCGCCACGGCGGCGTCTGGTGCTCGGTGACCGGCGTGTTCAGATCGGTGCTCCGGACGACTTCGCCGTGCATGCCCACTTCCGCGATCTGCGCAGGATGGTCCTGCGTCGCTGGCACGTACAGCGCTGCGCGCTCGTCGACGACGCCGAGCAGCTCCGCGTCATCGCCCGGTTGCAATGTGTCGAGCACGGCGGAACAGGTCTGCTCTTTCGGGCAGGCTTTCTCCGGTTCGGTGTCCTTCTTCGGCGAGTTCTTCAGGAACGAGAGCAGCAGGGCCGAATCACGCCTGCAACGCTCCAGGACCGCGAACGAGTCCTCGCCCACAACCGCGGAGCGCAGCGCGCAACCTGGGTGGGGCTGCTTGTTCGGTTCGAACGGGGTGGTGACGTGCCCGTACTCCACGCTGCGCAACAGGTTCTCATGCCAAAGCTCCAGATGGCGGGGGCCGAGGGCCAGAATCATATGCGGCGCCCACGCGCCTGTCCCGGAGCCTGGCCCCCCGCCCTCGGAGCCTTGCGAGAGGACGGTCGGCGCGAGCCGGATGTGCCGGAACAAGGCCCCGTTGCCCGTGCGTGTGTCTTCATGCAGACCAGTCGGCCGTTTCCCAGTGGCGGCTTCCAGGGCCACGACAAGGGAGCAGCCGTCCGGGCCCCGGTACACGGCGAAGACTTTTCCCCACGCGGAGGTCGCGGCGCACAGCGGCATGGGCTCGGCGAAGCGCCACGCTTGTCGTCCGGTCGCGATTTCCCAGCCGGTCAGAGCATGGGCGTCCGCGACGACCAAGGTGCCGCCGAACACCATCGGCGACGAGGCGGCGCTGTCGGACTTCGACCAGGCAAGCTCGAAGCTTTCCGGCACGACGGCCGCGTTCTGCGGCGACGGGGCCGCTCGCGCGGCGGTCTGTGCGACCACCTGCCGCGTCGGGGCGCGCAACCAGAGGACCGCCCCCGCGGCCAGGACGGTCAATGCGATCGAAAACGCGATAAGGCAGTCACGCCAAAAAACTGGTCTTCGCATGGACGACTATTCGGCGGCGGGTTGTGCGGCCCCACCGCGGCGACGCCGACGGCGGGGGCGCTTCGCGCCGCCGTCCGCGTCGCCTGCGCCGGAAGGAGCCGCGCCCACCTCCGCCGCCGCGGTCGCCGGAGCGCCCGAGGCGGGCGCCGCGCCGGTGGCGCTGTTGCGGCGGACGCGCTGACGGTCCCGGACGGGCTTGGGGGAGTCTCCCCGGCGTCCAGGGCGTTCGCCCCGTTCGCGCCGCTCGGCCCTGGGCGGGGCGGGCTGGGCCGGGGTGAGCCTGCCGGTGGAGCCTTCGGGGATGCCGAGGTCGGTGTAGATGTGCGGCGAGTTCGAGTACGTCTCCGGCGGTTCGGCGTGGTTCAGGCCGAGCGCGGTGTTGATGTGCTCCCAGCGGGGCAGGTCTTCCCAGTCCACCAGCGTGATCGCGATGCCGGTGCGCCCCGCCCGGCCGGTGCGGCCGATCCGGTGCACGTAGACCTTCTCGTCTTCGGGGCAGGTGTAGTTGATGACGTGGGTGATCCCGTCGATGTCGATGCCTCGGGCGGCCACGTCCGTGCACACAAGGATTTCGATCTTGCCCTTGCGGAACCCGGAAAGCGCCTCTTCGCGGGCGCCTTGGCTCATGTCGCCGTGCAGTGAGCCTGCCGAGAAGCCGCGCTCGACCAGCTCGTCGGCGAGTTTGCCCGCGCTGCGTTTGGTCCGGGTGAAGATCATCGTCGTCCCCCGGCCTTCGGCTTGCAGGAACCGGGAGACCAGTTCGTCCTTGTTGAGGGCGTGCGCGCGGTACACATGCTGCGTGGTCCGCTCATGCACCGCGGCGGTGTCGTGCGACTCGGCGCGGATGTGCGTCGGCTGGGTCATGAATGTCCGGGCCAGGGTGAGCACCGGGCCGGGGATGGTCGCGGAGAACAGCATCGTCTGTTTGCCGGTGGGCAGCTTGGCCATGATCTTCTCGACGTCCGGAAGGAAGCCCAGGTCGAGCATTTCGTCCGCCTCGTCGAGCACGAGCATCCGAATCGCGTTGAGCTTCAGGTTCCCGCGACCCCACAGGTCGAGCAGCCGGCCAGGGGTGCCGACGACGACGTCCACGCCTTTCTCCAGCGTGGCGATCTGCCCCTCGTAGGGCCTGCCGCCGTACAGGGAGACGATGCGCGTCGGGCGCCCGTCGGAGAGTTTGAGCTGTTTGCAGGCGTCAACCAGGTCGTTGGTGACTTGCAGGCACAGCTCGCGCGTCGGCACGACCACCAAAGCGCGGGGGATGTCCTCGGCTGCGGCTTCAGCGACCCGCTGCAGGAGCGGAATCCCGAACGCCAAGGTTTTGCCCATGCCGGTGCGGGCTTGGCCGATGAGGTCGTGGCCGCCGAGGGCCAATGGCAGGGCCTGCTCCTGGATGGCGAACGCGTTGTGCTTGCCCGCGGCGGCGAGCGAAGCGACGATTTCCGGGTGAACCCCGAGTTCTGCGAAGCTCGGTCCAATATCCGTTGTGATGATGTTTTCTCCTCGTCAGGCGCGCCGACGAGGCGCGCTGCATGATATGCGCCTCATATGAGCCCCGTCCGCACCGCGACGCGCATATTCAGTATACATGGCGGTCGGTACACTGAGTCCCGTGGACCAGACCCCCCCAGCGCAATGGCACGGTGTTCCCGAGTTCCTCGCGTTGCTCGCGTACGGCGAGCTCGCCGCGTACTACCGGCTCGCCGAGGACGCCGCGCTCGCGCCGACCCTGGCGGGGAAAGCGGCGATCGCGCGGATGGGAGCCGCCCAGTTCCAACATTTCGAGACCTTGCGCGAGGCGTTGGCCGCCCGGGGCGCGGACGTTTTCCAGGAGATGACGTCCTTCCAGCCGGTGCTCGACATGTTCCACATCCGGACCACGCCGAGCACCTGGCTCGAAGCGCTGGTCAAATTCTATGTCGGCGAAGGCCTCGCGGCGGATTTCTACCTGGAGATCGCCGACGGCCTCCCGCCAGAGGTGGCAGCGGTCGTCAAAGACGTGCTCACGGACCGCGCGCACGCGCAGTTCGTGGTCGAGCCGGTGCGCCAATCGGTGCTGGCCAGCCCGAAAGAGCGCTCCCGTCTCGCGCTCTGGGCCCGGCGGCTGCTCGGCGAGGCGATCGCGCAGGCCCAAACAGTGCTGGCCAGCCGGGAGGAGCTCGCCGATCTGCTGTTGCGCAGCTCGGGAAACCTCAACCGCATCGCGCAGCTTTTCGACGAGGTGACCGAACGGCACCAAGAGCGCATCAGGCTGTTGGGGCTGGAAGACTGAAGGCCCGTCGCGGCCGGGGCCGCTATCTGCCCCTGCCGCCCGCGACGATCATCTGTCGCGCCAGCCTCGGCGCGAGCACTTCCACTGCTTGGAGGAAATACGACACCCGGGGCAGCACCCTGGACACCCTGGTCCGCGCCGCGAGGACGAGCCATTCCGCTGCCTCTTGCGCGCTGAGCGCCGCGAGGTTGTCGTACTCCTCGGTGGGGGCGATCATGGGGGTGCGCACGAGCGGGAAATGCACGCTGCTGCCGCACACGCCGCGATGCCCGTATTCGAGCTGGATCGAGCGCGCCGCGATCGAGGCGGCGGCTTTGGCCGCCCCGTAGCCGACGAACCGAGTCCCCGCCTCAATGGGGACCACCCAGCTGGAGATATTGATGATGTGTCCGTCGCGGCGCTCCAGCATGCCCGGCAGGAAATCGCGGACGAGGCGCATCGCGGAGAAATAGTTGATCTGCATGGTGCGTTCGATGTCGTGCCAGCGTTCCAGCGACTCGGCCGTGTCCCGGCGGATGGAGTGGCCCGCGTTGTTCACCAGCACGTCCACGCCGCCGTGTTCGGCGTTGACCTTCTCGGCGAGCGCGTCCACCGCGTCCAAGTCGCGCAGATCGCACGCGAACACCGCCGCGTGGCCGCCCGCGGCGTGGATCTTCGCGGCGACCGCTGCGAGCTCGTCGTGCCGACGCGCGACGAGCAGGACAGTCGCGCCGAGCTCCGCGAACCGGTGGGCGGCGGCTTCGCCGATACCCGAGGACGCGCCGGTGATGAGGACGCGCTTGCCCCGGATCGCCGTCCCATAGGAGGGGTCTCGGCGGGCCCGTGACAGCTTCCAATCGGGTGCGGCGCGCAGAACGAACCGATTGGCCGCGTCGTCGACTTTGGCGAGAACGCGGGAAGGATGGTTGCGGACGGCGATGTTACTCACGCGAAGTATTGTAGAGGCGCGGGCGCTCAGCGCGCTTGCGTCCCGATGACTTTCTCGCTCAGTTCGGGCAACACCGCGGTGAAGACGGGGGACAAGCGGAACATTCTGGGCGCGATGCGGCTGGGCCGGACCCGCGCGGCCAGCACGACCCACTCGGCGGCCTGCGCGGCGGAAAGGCCGGGCACTTCGGCGTACTCCTCGGTCGGGGCGATCATCGGGGTGCGCACGAGCGGGTAGTACAGCGTCGTCGCGCTCACCCCGTTGGGGCGCAATTCCATGTTGATGTTGCGGCTCATGGTGGACAGCGCCGACTTCGCCGCGATGTACCCGGCGAACTTCGGCACGCCCTCCGACAGCACCCCGCCGCTGGCCACGTTGATGATATGCCCGTCGCGGCGCTCCAGCATGCCCGGCAGGAACCCCCGGACAAGGCGCATCGCGGAGAAATAGTTGATCTGCATGACCCGCTCGATGTCGTGCCAGCGCGCAAGCTGCTCGGGCAGGCTGCGGCGGATCGAGTGGCCCGCGTTGTTCACCAGCACGTCCACCCCGCCGTATTTGCTCACGACCTCTGCGCAGAGCGCGTCCACCGCGTCCAGCTCGCGCAGGTCGCATGGGATGGCCTCGGCCCGCCCGCCCGCTGTTCGGATCTGTTTCGCGACGCTTTCGAGCTCCTCTGCCCGGCGCGCGACCAGGATCACCTCCGCGCCCAGGCTCCCGAGCTGGCGGGCTGCTTGCTCCCCGATGCCCGAGGAGGAGCCGGTGACCAGCACGCGCTTGTTGCGCACCGCCGTCCCGTAGGACGGGTCTTTGGCGGCTTTGCGGATCCGGGCGGTTGTGGCGTGCTGGTTGCCCCAATGCGTGAAGCCGTCGCGCGCCAGGGAGAGGAATTTCGCGGCCCTTCGGCCGGTAACGACGTTATTGCTCATGGCGGACAACCCTACCCTTGCTTTCGTGCCCGGCTTCGACGGCGTGGCGCCGCGCATTGCCCTCAGTGGGATAGGCTGATGCGAGAGCCGCACAGGGAATCCCCCCGAGAGTTTGGAGAAGCGTTGGACGTCAAGATCGGCATCGTGCACAGCCCCCGAGAAGTGACCATCGACAGCGCGCAGACTTCGGAGGAAGTCGCCCAGCTCGTCGAAGCCGCCCTCGCTGGAGAATCAGTGCTCAGCCTGGTGGACTCCAAAGGCCGCAAATACCTGGTGCCGGCGAGCCGCATCGCGTACGTGGAGATCGGCTCGACGGATGTGCGGCGCGTCGGCTTCTCCGGCTAGTCCAGCTTCCCCCGCTAGTCGAGCTTCGGCACGCGGGAAAGGCCCCCCCACGCGAGGGAGACGGCGGCGAACACAGCTTCTTCCTTCGCGATTGGCTGGCCGGTGTCCTGCCAGTGCCTCGCGCTGACCTGGATGAGCCCGACGAGCCCGACGGCGATCATCCTGGCCTGGTGCAGGCCGAGGCCGGAATCTTGGCGGACCAGGTCGAACACCGCGTCCACGCACGCGTCGGTCGCCCTGCTGATGCGAGACTGGACTTCGGGGAGCATCACGTCCGTGTTGAAAATCAGCTTGTAGCCCTGGGTGTCGTTGTCGATCACGTCGAAGAACGCCCGCACTGCCGCGATGAGCCTGCCGTTGTTGTCGGTGGTGGAGCGCAATGCTTGGCGCACTCGGAGCACAAGCTCCTCCACATGCCCGTCCAGCACGGTCAGATACAGCTCGAGTTTGGAAGGGAAGTGCTGGTAGAGGACGGGTTTGCTCACGCCGGCGCGATCGGCGATGTCTTCCATCGAGGACTTGTGGAAGCCCGAATCCGCGAAGACGTCGTTCGCCGCGCTCAGAAGCAGCTTTCGCCGGTCTGTCTTGGCGAGCCTGCCGCGGCTTGCGGGGCGCGATCCGGGCGTCCGTCGCGGCGCTGCGGGTTGGGGGCTCATATTGTGACAGTACCGAAAAGCGCTGGCTCCTATGGTTACCGGGGAGTAGTTTTTCGTCACTTCCGGTGTTTTCGCGCAAGCAGCCAATACGCCAGACCGCCGATCGAAGCCCCGACGAACCAGCTGCACTGCGCGAGTGTGCGCACCGCGAGCGAGGCCCCGGGGTCGTCCGCGACCACGCACGCCGCCGCGCTGGCCGCGCCGACCGCAGTGGCCGCTATCGCGGGCAGATGGAACCCCCGCGTGTACCAGTAGCTGCCCGTTTCCGACATGCTGTACAGATCGTCCGCCACGATGCGCCTTCGGCGCACCAAGTAATAGTCGACGACCAGCACCGCGTACAGCGCGCCGAGGAACGCGCCGAGGGTTTCCGCTGTGACGTGGAAGGCGGCGGGGTTCTCGATCAGCTTCCACGGCGCGATGAACACCGAAGCCGCGGCGGCGGCCATCCCGCCGCCCAACCAGCTGATCCGCTGCGGCTTCACATTCGACAAATCAAACGCAGCGGAGACGAAGTTCGCGACGATATTGATGCCCACGGTCGCGATGAGAATCGTCAGGACTCCGATCACCACGGCCGTCGAGTTCGGAATCCGCGTGACGACCCCGTTCGGGTCGGCCACCATCTCCCCGAACACGGGGACCGTGAGCGAGGCGGTGACCACGACCAACAGCGAGAAAAACAGGAAGTTCACCGGCAGGCCGAAAAATCCGGACGTGCGCACCACCCGCATGGATTTCCCATACTTGGCGAAATCCCCGAAGTTCAGCACCGGAGCCCCGAAATAGGACACCACCAGCCCGACCGCGCCGACCATGGCGCACAACGAGGCCGCCCAGCTTTGCTGCCCCTCGCCGCCGCTGAGATCGAACCGGATCGCACCCCACCCGGTCTGCTGGATGAGCCATCCGCAGAGCGCGATCATGACCGCGTAGACGGCGGGGCCGGCCCAATCGATGAACCTGCGGATGAAGTCCATCCCATGCCAGAAGATCAACGTCTGAGCGCCCCACACCATCAGAAACGTCGCCCAGCCGACAGCGGAGAGCCCGAGGAAGCCGTGCTCCCCGGCGTCGGCGTACGCCCTCGCCGAAGGGAACAGCTTGACCAGGGCCAAAGTGACCGCGTTCGCGGCGAGGTAGGTCTGCATCCCGTACCAAGCCACAGCGTTGAGCGCGCGCAGGACAGCAGGGATCTTCGCGCCGAGAACGCCGAACGACAGCCTGCACACCACGGGATACGGCGCGCCGGTGCGTTGGCTCGGCTCGGCGACGAGGTTGGAGAGCCCGTACAAGGCGACGACCGCCACCATGATCGCCACGAACACCTGCCAGCCCGCGAGGCCGAGGGCGAACAGGCTCCCCGCCGCCGTGTACCCGGCCACACTGTGCACATCAGTCATCCAGAACGCGACAAAGTTGTACACGCCCCAGTTTTGGCGACGAGTCGGGGCCAAGTCCGCATTGGTCAGCCTCGGATCGTGTCCGGCGACCACGTCTTCGTCCAAAGCGGCAGGCATCCGCAGAAAATACCGGACAGACATTGCCCATATGTTGCACCAGGGTTGCCGAAAACAAAGGTATGAGGAAAGATACAGCCCATGACTACTGAGCACTCAGACCCAGTCAACCCCGGTTTCCCGCACAGCGGCGACCCGCTCTCGGGCACGCCCGCCGCGGCGGAATCTTCCCCTCCCGAGACTGCGGAACAGCGTGCCGCCCCGGGCGCTGTTGGTTCCGCTTCCGGCAACGACGCGAAAGGAAAAGGCGTCGAGCACCTCGACGCGGTCAAGCACACCCGCACCGGGGCCACGTGGACCGCCATCATCTTCGGCACCCTGCTCCTGATCGTCCTCTTGATTTTCATCGTCCAGAACGGGGAGCCGACCAAAGTCGTCTTCCTCAGCTGGGACGTCTCGCTGCCCTTGGGCGTGCTCATGTTGGCCGCCGCGATCATCGGCGTCCTCGGCACGGCGCTGGTCGGCGCTGCCCGCATGTTCCAAGTCTGGCGGGCGGCGCGCAAGAGCCACAAAGCCTGATCCGGAGCCCCTTCGCGCGCACCTGGCCCCAGTCCTGGGCGGGCGCGGGGAGACGCAGGGAAGGCCCAGGCATACTGGACGGATGAACGAAGCGCAGCAGGCGATCCCGCGCCGCACCGGTTTCGCGCACAACGAACGTCCCGGCCACGCCCCAGTCCAGTTGTTCTATGAAGAATTTGGCGCGGCGACCGACCCGACCGTGCTGCTCGTCATGGGGCTCGGCGCGCAGATGCTCCTGTGGCCGACAGACCTGTGCGAGGAGCTCGCCCGCCTCGGCTTCCATGTCGTCCGCTTCGACAACCGCGACATCGGGCTCTCATCGCGGCTCGACGGCCTCCAATCCAAGGCGACTTTGCCGTTTCGGCTGGTCCGGCTCTTCCTCGGCCTGCCCAGCGCGATGCCGTACAGCCTGCACGACATGGCATCGGACGCCATCGCAGTGCTCGACCATGTGGGCGCCCCGCGCGCTCATGTCGTC
This sequence comes from Segniliparus rotundus DSM 44985, assembly GCF_000092825.1. NCBI lineage: Bacteria > Bacillati > Actinomycetota > Actinomycetes > Mycobacteriales > Segniliparaceae > Segniliparus > Segniliparus rotundus. The sequence goes on from NC_014168.1 coordinate 198,249, forward strand.
GGCGCCTCGATGGGCGGGATGATCTCCCAGCTCCTCGCCGCCGACCACCCGGATCGTGTGCTCAGCCTCGGCCTCTTTTTCACCTGCGCCATCGAGCGCTTCGCCATCGCGCCCCGAGCGAAAATCCTCGCTTTCTTCGCCGAGACCGCGCCGAAAAACCCGACGAGAGAACAAGAGATCGACGCGTTCGTCCGCAGCTACGAGCACCTCGCCGGACGTCACTACCCCCTCGAGACGGAGTTGTTGCGGCGGGAATGCGAGGCCATGTGGGACCGCAATCCCGACGCCGAAGGCCCCATGCGCCAATTGGACGCGATCATCGGCACGGGCAGCATCGCCGCATCCGCCGCCCGCATCGACCGCCCGACCGTCATCATCCACGGCTCTGACGACCCCGTGATCCGGGTGTCCTGCGGCGAATCCCTCGCCCGGCTCATCCCCGGAGCCAAACTGAACGTCGTCGACGGCATGGGGCACACATTGCCGCTCGTCCTGCTCGACTTCTTCGTCGAGGAGCTGACCGCCAACTTCGCGCGCGCGCAGGCATAATTGCCGATATGACCTCTGACGCATCCCAGGCTGTTCCTCGGCGCTCCGGATTCGCCGCGAACCCCCAAGCCCGCCCTGGGCCGGTCACGCTCTGTTACGAGGAATTCGGCTCGGACGCCGACCCTGCCGTCCTGCTCATCATGGGTTGGAGCGCCCAAATGCTGTACTGGCCGACCGCGTTCTGCGAACAGCTTGCGGCAAAGGGTTTCCGAGTCATCCGGTTCGACAACCGGGATATCGGTGAGTCCACGAAATTCCGAGGCAAAAAACCCAGGCCCATCGTCCCGAGCATCGTGCGGTTCTTCTTCGGCAAACCGAGCGCCGGCGCCACCTACGCCCTGCCCGATCTCGCCCAGGACGCCATCGCGCTGCTCGATGCGCTCGGCGTCGCACAAGCCCATATCGTCGGAGCTTCTATGGGCGGCATGATCGGCCAGATCGTCGCGGCCGACTACCCGGACCGCGTGCTCAGCTTCGGCGCGGTCTTCACCGCGCCGCTGCGGCCGTTCGTTTTCTTCACCACGCTCAAAGCCCTGCCCCTCTTTCTCAAAAAGCCCCCCGCGAACGAAACCAAAGAACAGACCGTCGATCGCCTCTCCCGCGAAATCCAATGGCTCAGCGGCGACGCCAAGCGGCATGAGTCCGCGTTGCGCGCCGAACTCGCCCGCGCCTACGACCGGGGCAGGGGCGACCTCGCAGGCTCGGTCCGCCAGATGGACGGCTTGCTCGCCACCGCCAGCCTCGTCGGCCACGCCGAGCGGATCAACTGCCCCACCGTCGTCATCCACGGCGCCAAAGACCCCTTGGTCCGCACGGCCTGCGGCAAAGACCTCGCGAGCATCGTCCCCGGCGCCACACTGCGCGTCATTCCCGGCATGGGGCATTCCATTGCCGAGCCGGTGTGGCCGATCCTCGTGGACGAGCTCACCGCCAACTTCGCGAAAGCCACCACCTGAACCACAGGGCCATCCGGGCCTACGAGACCTCGGAGGCTGGGGCAGCCCAGGTGTTGCAGGCGGAGGGGCGGCCGCCGGAATCGACGCCCTTGCGGAACCAATCGAGTTGGTGTTGACCGGAAGGCTTCGTGTTTGCGCCAGCTTTGCTGGTGTCCGCAATACTATGATCGGAGTTGTTGTAGAAGTAGTTGAAGAAGTCGCGGTCGTCTGCGTTATTTTTGTATTGGGACCCAAGGTAAATGCCTGATAAGCAGATGATTTCGGACAGTCTCCTGCGGTGGATTTCTCCCCCCTGCTCGGTCGTGTTTCCGAATGTATTTTCTGCTTCGCTTTCCGCGCCGCCGAGCCCGGACTCCAGTAGTACCCAAGTTGTGTACGAAGTATTTTTAGTGTAGAACCCAGACCCTGAACCCAGGAGGTTGATCTGCACGACCAACGGCACCGAGTCCCTCAACGGCCGGTTCCGGCAGGCGACCAGGCGGCGCGGGCACTTCCCCAACGAGCAGTCCGCCCTGAAAGTTCAGGGCCCCACCGCCATCGGACGACAGCACAACCGCGCCAACTCCACCGGCTCCATCCCCGGATGGAAAAGCATCCCAACACCCTCGCCCTCACCTACAGCGACCGCCTCGCCCACTCACCAGCCGATCGCCCCTTACATAAAAAATCAGACACACCCCTCCGGTCGTTGGTGTGGTCCGGCTTTATTCGAATCCGGTGATGTGGCCTTGGTTGCCGGCGCCGACCTGGTGGACGGTGGCTTGGACTTCGAAGTCGCCGTGGTTGTTGTCGCCTTGTTTGTGGACACCGCTGTCGTTGTGGGCTGTGGCGGGTGCGTGGCCCATGCCCGCAGGCGCGGTGGCGGTTGCGGGGCCGGGGTCTGTCGTTGTGTGGGCGGCGGGCGCGGCGGGGTGGTGCGGGGTGTTGGGGGCTTGGCTCAGGCTCGCGCCGGGCTGGTCGGGTTTGGCCTCGTCCTGCTTGTCTTTCCCGTCGTTGTCGCCTTTATTGTCGTCGGTGTTTTTCTCGGCGTTTTTGTCCTCATCCTCGTCGTCTCTGCCTTTGTCTTTCTCGTGCCGGTCTTTTTCCTGCTCGGCTTGCTGCTGTTGGGCTTGTTGCGCGGCCTGGGCGGCGGTTTGGATGATCTGTCCGAGGCTGCCCATGAGGCCCGAGAGGGCCCCGCCGAGCGCGGAGCCCAGACCGCTCACCGCTTGTCCGAGGGCTTGCCCGGCCGAGCCGAGAGCCTGTCCGGCCGAGCCGAGCGCCGAACCCCCGCCGCTGCCGGTCCCGCCGCCGACGCTGGAGAGTTCGGAGCCGATCGGCGAGCCGTCCGGTGGCATCCCGCTGTCCGAACCGCTGCCACTAGCAGCGCTCCCGCCGCCACCGGCGCCCCCGCCCCCTGTGCCGCCGCCGCCCGTGTTGCCGGTGCTTGGTGTTTGTGGTGGTGCTGTGTTGATGTTGTCGAGGTATCCGGCCATGGTGTGGTACTGCTCGGATATATGGTTCTTCGTGTTGTAGTTCAATTGGAGGAGTTGCTGGCATGTGTCATTGATCTGTCCCATGACATTGTTCATGTCCGTGACCACGTCTTTGCGCTCCCAGATTTGGTATTCGCTGACACCGCCCGCTTCGACATAGTATTTTCGACTGTTTCCTGCCTCGTTTAGTTTTCTTGTCGCTACCTGTTTCAAACGAACGAGCTCTTCTCCGGTCAAGTATCTATCCGGGTTCCACTCCACGTCGAAGCGATAGGTTGTGGGCGGACCTCCGTCCCAGTATATCTTCCGAGTATGATCTTTTTCCGCGTCATCGCTGCCTTTAATTTTTGTGTAGACACTTTCTCGAACCTCTGACCGGTTATTCAGCAGATCGGTCAGCACTTTTGACTTTTTGTCGTTCGACTGATCTGTGACCATCCACTCGGCGGACTCCGCGTCATAGCCGCCCTGTGTGTTCTTTGCCGCAGATTCGCACTTCTTCTCGAAGTCTGCGTCATTCTGCTTGAGCGAGTCGGCCAGACTCTGTAAAGCTTGATTTGTTTTGTCGTGCTTGTCCTTGAGCAGCTGCTGTATGCTATCGGCAACTTGCAGGATGCCCTTGGCGTTCTCCTTCGCGGCGTCCGTGTTGGTGATGACAACCTTCTTATTCGCATCGAAGTCCGCATGGGCGGCCTCGGTCACGGAGTCGTTCCAGTGTTCTTTCAGGTTTTCCATAGCCTTCGTGCGCAATTCTTCGAGCGCTTCCTGATCTTTCCCGGCCTGGAGAATCCTATTCGCGTCAGCTCGGATCATCCCAAGGTCGATGTCCTTTTCGAGTTCGTACTGTTTCTTGTACTCCCCGGCGGGCAAATCGTACTTCCCGTGGTCCCATGTCACCCCGAGCGCGTTGATTCCCGACATGTGATTCGTGCGACTTGCGATGTATTTGTCCAAAAGATCGAAGGCGTCACACCCCCATTGATCGTCACGAACGCCAGTGAGAATTTCTTCCCCTTTGTCAATCCATCCTGGGCTCGTCATGCAATGCTCTTTCGGTCACGCGGAATGTTGTAGAAGCTCATGAGATTTCCCCGCTCACAGGTCGATCTTCAGATCGCGTTCGTTGCTCTCGTCTGTTCCTTGATAGGAGGCGGCGGCTTCGGCCAGCACTGTGCCGAAGACATTGTTGTACTCGCCATGGTGCTGGAAGGGCACAGGCACCTTGTCCAAGCCGCGCTGCATCGCTTCTGCTTCTGCGGAGAACGCCGCGCCCATCCCCTTCGCCATCTGGAGGCCCTTGAGCTGTTCCGCTATGGTTTTCGCCTTCTCCGCGAAACCGTGGAAGTCCTGGCCTGAGCTGCGCACTCCGTCCGGGTTGGCCATATCCGCCATACTCGTCTCCTTCCCGTCGAGGCTGATCGGCTTCAGCCAACCCTGTGATCTGCCCCTACCGGCAGGTATCCTCCTGATCGGGCAGTATAGTGCATATGTGAGATGGGCGCCACTCTTCTGGGTTGCGCACGCCCCATCGCTGCGACCAAGGAAGGGGAGAGCATGCAACCGGCTGATGTGCTCTACAACATGGCGCAATCTGCGCTCAAGAGGAACGAGCAAACTTTCCAGGCGTTTCAGAAATCTATGGCACAGCGCAAAGCGCAACAAGAGGCCCTCTACGCCCAGGTGAAAGAGAAGAACACCGCGGAGCCCACGGCGGAGGAGCTGAAGGCCGAGAAGGGCGAGCGCAAGGCAGCGTCCATCTGGAACGACACTGGCAAATTCGGCAATCTCGAATCGGAAGAGTCCGTCTCAGAGGAGCCCGTCAAGCGCGATGTGCGCGCCGACGCGGACACTCGTTCCTTTCGCCCTGTCGACGAGGATGAAGAGGCCGAGGACGCGCCTGTTGGCCGCCATAGCAGGCCAGATGACGGCATCTGGGGCGCGAGCACGAGAAAGATCGGAAGTTACCAAGACGAGGAGGAATGACTACCGCCTCGTGGCGGCCACTGCTGCGGCGGGGGCTGCTGATACGGCTGAGGAGGGCCGGGCGGTTGGTGCGGCCATGGCGCGGGAGGGTAGTGCCCTTGCGGGGGGTGCGGCTGCTGGCCCGGGACGGCCTTCTTTTTCAAGCTCCTCACCACAAGCAACACCGCTGCGGCGACGAAAGCGGCCACCAGGAGAAAGCAAAGACCGATGAGAACCAGTTTCCAGGGCGCGGCACTCATGCGAAACGTTTAAACAGAATCTCCGCGCCCCGGAAAGAACAGGTCTTTCGGGCTCACTTCGAGCCATTCGGCGATGCTGTCGACCTCGTCCAGCCGCCACACGCGGTGATTGCCGAGCAGATCGGCCAAGGTTTGCTGGCTGACCCCGAGTGCCTGCGCCGCGTCGGACCGGCTCAGGCCAAGCCGGTCCAGGTGCCCCTGGACTGTCCGGCTCACAGTCTCGTTGAGCTCTCCCATGCAGGCAGAATATCACGCATTCAGGCAAGGGATGTTCTCCGAGTCACATGGGTGTTCGCGGGGAGTCCGCTACTCGTGGTCCTCGCCGGAGCCGTTCGCGTCCGCCTGTGCTTGCTTGATCTTGTCGGCGGGGTCGCCGCCGCTTTGAGGGTTCAGTTTGTGCTGCAGAGGGCCCAGGCCGGGGGCGGGGAGCCGGTCGGGGCCGATGTCGTTGATGCTCCCCCCGGCGGTGTTCGGGTCGGAAGGCCCGCCCTGGGGTCCTGACCGGCCTGGCGGGGAGGCGGAGCCCTGGGGCGGCGAGGCTTCGGGGGGCGCGCCGTCGCCTCGGGGGTGTTGTTCGGCCCCGTCGTCGGAGGGGTCCTGCTGCTCGGAGGAGTCCGAAGGCGGCGGTGGCTGGTCTTTGTCTCGGATGCAGGCGGTTTGCTCGGGGTCGTTGGTCTGCGGGCAGGGCCCTGGCCCTGGCGGGGTCTCGAGTTTGGCCGTGCTGTCGCCGGGGGTGTAGTGGTAGGTGGAGTCGTGCGGGTCGTAGCGCAGGTCGCCGTGCGCGAGCTGGTCTGCTTTCACGCGCAGCCGAGCGGTTGTCTCAGCGAAGAGGCGCGCGTCCTGATCGCCTGCGGCTGCTGGTTTCGGGGTGAAGCAGCCCGCAGGCGCGTCCCGCATGGCGTCGTGGGCTTTTGCGAGGTCGGCTCGGGCGTGCGCGAGGCCGCCCGCGTTCGTGTGCTCGTCGGCCAAGCTTTCGAGCACGACGACGAGATTGATGCGCGCGGGGCAGCTGTCCGGGTTGTCGGCGAGCGCCACGGCCTCGCTGAAATGCTGTTCCGCCGCTGTCAGGCGTCCTTCGAGGATGTCGGCGTCGCCTTCTGCGAAATGCGCTTTCCACGGTTCGAGGATGTCCCAATCCAGGAGGCTGCGGGCCTTCTCGTGCAAGTGGGGCACGTCTTGGCGGTCGAAGAGGCCAACGGCGTCTTTGCCGGTCGCGCACACCCAGAACAGGTAGCCCGCGCTGAGCAGCGCCAGCGCGACGAACGGGGCGCAGAGCGCGCAGAGCCGTCTGCGCAGCAGCGCGCGGCGCGGGGCTCGGGTGAAGTACCGCCGCACGCCGACGGCGGCCTGTTGCGCCCAGTTCCTCACACCAGGCCCCCGTGCTGGTCTTGGCGGACCTCCCGGATCAGCAGGAACGCCTCGACGGACAGGATGAGGGCGGCGATCATGGCGAACACCCAGTAATACTCCGTGCGGTCGGTCCAGTCGGACGAGGTTTGCCCGGACCCGGCGGGGGAGGCTCCGGGCAGGACTGGGACCACGGCCGCAATGGGGTCGCCGGGGCCTCGGTGCGAGTACGGCAGGGACAGTTGCCCCGCGATCTCGCGCAGCGCCGCCTCGTCCGGGGCGACGATCAGGGGGCCGTCCGCGCCTTGGGCGTAGACGACGGCGCCGTCGTCGCCCCAGCGTTCGGGCACGCGCCCGCCCGCCGCGCTGCCGTAGCCGAGGACCGCGCCGCCCGAGACGAGTCCGGGCCCTGGTGTGAACGCTCCGCGCGGGGCGTTGTGTCCGCGTCGGCCTTCGCCGAGGTAAAAGACCAGGTTCTGTGATCGGGGGTGCTGTTGGCGCGCGGTGTCGAGCCCCTGGTTCAACAGCGGGCTCGCGGCTGTGGGGTCGGCGCGGTCGAGCGCCCCGGCGGTGACTGGGTACGCGGAGTAGTTCTCGAGGAAGGCTTCCAGGCCCCAGGTGTCGGCGGACAGCGGCCAATCCACTCGCGCTGTGGCGCTGAACGCGATGACGCTGAAGTTGGCGTGCGGGAACTGGCGCACGATCGCTTTGAGGTCCGCCCGGACGCCGGCCATGCGGTAGTCGTGTTTGGGGCCGAAGTCGTCCGCCCACGAGTTGGGCGAGCGGTCCACGAGGAGGAAGATGTTGCGTTCCGGGTTGTCCGACGGGGCGGCGACGGGCGGCGATGTGAGCGGCTCCTGACGGCGCTGGCTGGTGCTCGGGCGCAGCGCGGCGACGAAGACGCAGAGAATGGCGAGAGTGAGCGCTCCCCAGCGCAGCAGCACCGCGGTGAGCCTCCCGCCGGATTTGCGCACCAAGAGGCAGTAGAGGGTGTAGACGCGCAGCGCGAGGACGATTGCCGCCGCCGCTGCCACGAGGGCGGCGCTCATCGCCGGATCACCGCCAAACACAGTGCGAGGAGCGTCGCGAAACCAACGGCGAAGCCGAGGACCCGTGACGGGTTGTCCGCTTCGACCTCGGGCGGGACGGCCTCGGCTCCGGCGGCCAGGGCGGGGCGGTTCGCCCGGATTTGGTCGAGCGCGCCGGTGAGCGCGGCGGGGTCGGCGGTGTCGGAGAACGCGAAGAACTTCCCTCCGGACACGTCCGTTTCGGTTTTCGAAACGCCTTGCGGCTGCGCGCCCGGGCCGCCCCCAGGCGCGATCTGAATAATGTTGATCTGCGCTTTTGCTTCTGCGGTGAGCTGCGCGAGCGAACCAGGGGAGTAGACGGTGCGCGAGCCTGAGGCGGGGCGCTCGTCGGTCGGGCCGAGGTAGACCACGGATCGCCGCCTGCCGGACGGGCTGGCGTGGTCGGGGAACCCGATCACGCAGCTGGCCAAGGTGTCGATGAAGTTCGGCTGGTAGTCGACATAGCGGACGGTGCGCGAGAACGCGTCTTGGCCGTCGGCGAGGTCTTTGGCCTGTTGTTCGGTGAGCTGCTGGCCAGCGGCGGCTGCGGCGGCGAGGTTCGCGAGGCCCGCGAATCTGCGCAGCTGGCGGGCCGCGAAAGCATGGTCGGCGGTCAGCGGCAAGGCCCGCAGAGTCGGGGAGGTGAGGCCGATGCGTTGGCCGGAGCCGGGCTGCTCGGCGAGGGCCGCGGCCTCGCGCTGGTAGTACGACAGCAACGCTGAGGCCATGGGGCTGGTGACCGGGCTCGCGACGCACAGCATCACGTCGTCGGGATGCCTGTGGCCGGATCCGCCCGCGCGCTCGGCCTGCACCGGCCGCGCGGAGGCGTACAGGACGCAGACCAGCACAGCGAGGACGGACATCGTCGTCACGATCAACAGCGCCCGCTGGATCCTGACCGCGCGCACGTATTCGGGCAGGGCGGTGAGCCGCTCCACGCGGGCAAGGGGGCGCAGCGCTGTGCCGGTTCTGGCGCGCACGGGCAGCAGAGCCGCGCCGAGCACACCGCCCATCAGCAGGAATTTGCCGATGTCGAAGACAGGCGCCCACCGTAATTCCATGGCCAGGTTCAGCGCCATCCGGCGATCACCTCCTTGGCCGCCGCGGCGGCGCGCTCCACGTCCGGTTGTTCCTGAGGGGCGAACTGGCCGGGGTAGAGGGTTTCCAAGGCCCCGGAGGCCCCCGCGAGGGGGCTTTCGGCGAATTCGGCGAGCACCATCTTGCCGGCGGGCTCCCCGGTCCACAGTTGCAGGAACACGCGCATGCCCCGGCTGATCGAGCCGTGCGCCGCGCGGCTAGAGATCTCGCCGCGCCTGTGCCGGGCCGCCGTGGCGTCGATGGAGCGGGAGAATGCGCGCTTGAGCCGCCGCAACGTGATCTCGCGCAGCACCGGCACGCGCCGCAGCCGCTCCACGGGCAGCGTCCACACGAAAATCCCGACGAGGCAGCCAGCGGCTGCGGCCACCAGCAGGGCAGCGAGCACAAGCCACACCGTGTCGTACGGCACGGGCGCCAGCACCAGCCGCAGCTTCTCGACGTCGTCAGCTCCCACGGCCGCTCCGGCTCAGCAGGGCGGTGACTTCGCGGCGCAGCGCGGCGGTGCCCTCCACCCGCGCGGCGCGCACACCGCTGGCGGCGAGGAAGTCGGCGAAGGCGCTCTCGCGCCGCTCCTCCGCGTGACGGTAGGCGGCGAGCACTTTGCGCCCCAGCGCCTCCTCGCGCAGCAGCGCCCGCCCGGTTTCCACGTCGTAGCCGCCGCCCGATCCGGATTCTGGTTCGAGGATCGGCGCGTCCCGCACGATGATCCAGTACAGATCGTGCCGGGCCGCGACCCTGCGCAACTGTCCGGCAAGGGCGCCCGGCGCCGAGCCGTCGTCGTCCAGGTGCGGTTCGCCGGAGACGAGGAAGACGACATACCGTTTGCGGAAGTTGCGCTCCACATACGCGAGTTGCGCGCAGAGGCTCTCCCGCGCGGCGTGGTCTAGGTCGTGCCCCGACACTTTGGCGAGGATGTGCTCGACGTGCGTTTCGCCCCGGCCCGGCGGCATCCGGGCCGACCCGCGCGCGTCCCCGTAGACGAGGCCCACCTCGTCCCCTTTCGCGATGCAGATCAGTCCCACCAGTCCCATGGCGTTGACCGCGACGTCGCGTTTGACCTCGCCGGACGGCGCGACGGCCGCCATCGAACGGCTCACGTCCACGACGAGGAGGATGTTGTGTTGGCGCAGAGAGACGAACCGTTTCACCAACAGGCTGTCGCTGCGCGCGGTTGCCTTCCAGTCGATATCGCGCACGTCGTCGCCCGGCACATATGGCCGCAGGTCGTCGAATTCCTGGCTGCGGCCGTGGAAGAGGGACAGGTGACCGCCTTCGAGGAGCCCCCGCGCTTTCCCGGCGGGGCCGACCAGCTTCTGCCCGGCCAGCACCTGCGCGCGGACCCGCTGCAGCAATGCCCCCATCAGCGCGCCCCCGCGTTGCTCATGGTGTTCGCACCGCGCCGAGGATGGCGTCGATGACCAGTTCGGGGGTGACTTGATCGGCGGCCGCCTCGAACCCGAGGGTCAGCCGGTGGCGCAGGACGCGGTGCGCGAGGGCCTTGATGTCGTCCGGAAGAACATGGTCGCGACGGTTGAGCAGGGCGAGCGCCCTGGCCGCGCGGCACAGGGCGATCGTCGCCCTCGGGCTCGCCCCGACTTCGATGAGCCGGGCGAGTTGCGCCGGGATGAATGCGTGCGGGTTGCGCGTGGCCGCGACGATATGGGTGACGTAGTGGACGACCATCGGGTCGATGTGGATTTTCTTCACGACCGCTTGCACGCGCAGGATGTCGTCCAAGCTCGCCACCGGCCGCACGGCCGCGTCGTCCTCGTACACCCCGGCTTCGATCCGGAAAATGACCTCCGCCTCTTCTTGGGGCGTGGGGTATTCCAGCACCTCTTTGAGCATGAAGCGGTCCATTTGGGCTTCGGGGAGGGGGTAGGTGCCCTCTTGGTCCACCGGGTTCTGCGTGGCCAGGACGAGGAAGGGCTCGGGGAGCTTGTAGAGCTGCCCCGCGATGGTGCTCTGGCGCTCCTCCATCGCCTCCAGCATCGCCGACTGGGTCTTCGCCGACGCCCGGTTCACCTCGTCGAGCAGAACGATGTTCGCGTGCACCGGCCCCAACACCGTGTGGAACTCCCCCTTGGAGCCGTCGTAGAGCTGCGTGCCGATGATGTCCGACGGCAACAAATCCGGCGTGCACTGAATACGCTGGAAATGCGCCCGCACCGACTGCGCCAACGTCTTCGCCGCCGTCGTCTTCGCCAACCCCGGCACGCTCTCCAACAAAACATGCCCACCCGTGAGCAAACCAATCAACAACGTCTCCCGAAGCGCCTTTTGGCCGACGACCTTTGCCGCGAACGATGCGGCCAGCGCTGTTGCGACCTGCGCGCCGTTCTCGACCTCGCCTGGCGAGGGCCGTGCCGAAGAGTGCGGCGGCGCGCTCAAAAGACGACTTCCAGTTGGTTCCGGGTGAGATCCGCGGAGCCCGTGAAATCGCGCGGCTCGGCGGGGAACTGGCCGTTGCCCTTGCCGCCGCCCACCAGTTCCACGGTGAAATTCCAGTGCAGGGTCACGGTCACTTTGGCCGTCATGGTGGCGAAGTCCACGGTGACGGCGGGGTCTTGGTCGTCGTAATTCTCGGTCTCAGTCCAATGGACGGTGTCCGGGGCGGCTTGGTCGTTGTTGAGTTTGTTCGGGCAGCCCGCGGGGGCGAGCTCGGCCGACTGCTCGCAGGCCTGCAGTTTGTCGTCGAGAGCCTGGATGACCGCGTCGTGCCCGTTCTGCGAGAGCTGCCCGTTGACCAGCCAGTTCGGGTCAGCTCCTTGATAGAGCTGGCCCAGCAGCTCCTTGTCCCGTTCCGCCGTGAGCGTGATGTTCTTGTTCAACGAGCCGACTTCGAGCGCCCCTGGGAAGACGGCGATGGTCTTCGTGTTGCCCGCGGGCTTGCCGAACAGCGTCAAAAAGTCCAGCGCCCGCCCGCCGCCGGTCGGGGCGCTCGGGCGCAGCGCGATGGTGGCGTGCGGCAGCTTCCAGCCCGCCCGGGTCTTGCGGACCGTCAGCACGTCCTCGGATTTGACGTCGCCGAAGAGGACGGAGACGGAGACGTTCGCCGTGTCCGGTTGGCTGCCCGCTGCCGAGCCCAGGATCTGCGTGTTCGATATCCTGGCGAGGTCTTGTTGGCGTTTGAGCACGTCAGCGGTGAGGAACTCCGCGCCCGACGGCTGCTCGACACCGAGGGCGAGGGCTTTTTGCGGGTTGTCCTGGGCGAGCGCGTCGAAGTACATCCGCACGGCCTCTTCCGGGGTTTTCCCGCCGGTTTGCGCCACCTTCTCCGCGTCGGGCCCCACCACGAAAACACTGACCGCCCACACGATCGCGACGATCAGGACAATCGCGCCCGCCGATGCGAGCGCGACCATGAGCGCACGGCGGTTGCGCCTCGGGGCTGGTTCTGGCATAGGTTCGCTGAACTGCCCGAACGAGGAGTCGAACACTGCTCCGCTCTCTCCTTATGTTCTCGCTGCGGTGTTTAGGAATCGTACACCGGAATGAATGGAAAAAATCCGGTCACCCCGAACCCCTGCCGCCGCTCGCCATAGACTGGCGCTATGGGCGTCTACGACTATGTGTTGGCCGCCGACCGGGTTGTGGCCGAACTGCGCGCCGCGGCGTTGGCGGGCAGGGCTGAAGGCAAGGGTTTCGCCCAATCGTGGCTGTTCGTCGGCCCGCCGGGGTCAGGCCGCTCGGTGGCCGCCCTCTCGTTCGCGGCCGCGTTGCAGTGCCAAGCCCCGGAGCCCGGTTGCGGCGAGTGCCGCACATGCCGTTCGGTTTTCGCCGGATCGCACCCTGACGTGCGCAGGCTCAATCCGCAGGGGCTGTCCATCTCGGTCGCCGAAATCCGCGAGGCCACGGGTTGGACGGCGCGCCTGCCCGCGTCCCCCTGGCGGATCTTGTTGGTGGAAGACGCCGACAGGCTCACCGAGTCGGCCACGAACGCCCTCCTCAAAGCAGTGGAGGAGCCCTCGTCCCGAGCGGTTTTCCTTTTGTGCGCGCCCTCGGTGGACCCGCACGACATCGCAGTGACGTTGCGGTCGCGGTGCAGGCTCGTCTCGCTCGGGGCGCCGAGTCGGGAGCAGGTGGCCAAGGTCCTGGTCGAGCGCGACGGCGTGGACGCTTCGACCGCGCAGTGGGCCGCGTCGGTGAGCGCCGGGCATGTGGGCAGGGCCCGCAGGCTCGCACGGGACGAAGCGGCTCGGGACCGCCGCGCAGCGACCTTGGCCTTGCCGCTCGCCATGCTCGACGTCCGGCAGCGCTACGACGCGGCGGTGCGGATCGCGAGCCAAGCCTCCGAGGAAGCCGCTGCCCGATGCGCGGCATTGGACGCCCAGGAGCTCGCCGACCTCAAAGAGCAGCTCGGCGTGGACGGCCCCGGCAAGGCCGCCCGAGCCGCGCAGGGCGCGGTCAAAGAGCTTGAGCGCAAGCAGAAGCTGCGCGCCACCCGCGTGGAGCGGGACGCGCTCGACGGGGTGCTCGTCGATCTCCTCGCCTACTACCGCGACGCGCTCGCCTGGCGGTGGGGCGCGCCGACCCCGGCGTTGTGCCCGGACGTCGCGGAGCAGGTCCGCGAACTCGCGGAACGGCGGGACGAGCGGCGCCTGCTCGCGGCCATGGAGGCCATTCTCGGGGCGCGGGAGGCCATCGCCGCGAACGTGAAGCCGAAAGTCGCGCTCACCGCGATGGTCTCCTCGCTCGCCATGACATCTTGATATACCCCAAGGGGGTATGCTAGAGTGGTGGTCCAAGCAAGGAAAGGAGATGAAAAATGGCTCAAGGAAACCCCAACAACCCGAACTGCCAGTGCCAAGACTGCCAGTGCGGCCCGAGTTGCGCTTGCACCAGCTCGTCGTGCGCCTGCAGCTCGTGCGGGCATTAATTTTGCCGGAGCCCGAAAGGTTCGGTAACATTCCCTGCTGCCGGAGCGCGAGGCGTTTCGGCAGCAGGCCGCTTTAGCTCAGTCGGTAGAGCGATTCACTCGTAATGAATAGGTCAGCGGTTCGATTCCGCTAAGCGGCTCCATGAAAAGACTGGTCAAAGACTGTCGTTCAAGATCGCTGAATCGCCCGGTCGGCGGCCGTGGACACAGCCCGCGCCCGCAATGTCCATGACTGCCTCTCTGCGGGGCCGGGTGTCGGAGCCCGGTGCGATGATCGGGCCATGACGACCAAGGCGGTTGCGCTGGACGCCTTTGCCGCAGAGTGCCGCGTTCTGTCAGCCGTGCGCCAGAATGTTGATCACATGCCCTTCGGGGTCCCGGACGAAGAATCGGCGCACGCCCCAGGGCTCGTCGACGAGGTCGTGCACGATTTCGGCCCCGGTGGCCACAGCCTCCCGATAGGCGGCGTCGACATCGTCGACATGGATGGAGACGGCCGGGACGAGGGGCGCGGTTTCGTCATGGGTTGTGAGGCTCACCTGGGTTTCGGGCCGTTGCGGGTCGGCCAGCGTCACGATCCAGCCGTGATCCATGACGACGCGCAACCCCAGGACCCGGGTGTAAAAATCCTTGGCCTGTTGCAGGGACGCGCATTCGAGGTTTGGAACGACTCTGTTCACCTTCATGCCGGGGATCTTTCCAGATCATGCCGACCGGGCATGGGCCGAGCTGGCTCTGCGCGGTGGCGGGGGCGACCTCAGCAGAGGTCGTCATCGACCTCGGGCGAAGACTTGGCCACTGCGGCTTCGAGCGTCTGGAGCCAGCGCACGACCTGTTTCTGCTCCTCGTCGCTCAACGTCGCCAAGGCGCTTTCGACGGTCTTGATTTTCTCGGACGCGTCTCCCGCGACATACTCGCTGCCCTGCGGGGTCAAAGAGAGCAAGGTGGCGCGCCCGTCGGCGGGGTCGGGCTCGCGCTGCACCAACTCGGCTTGTTCCAAAAGCGTGACGACCCTGGACATCGTCGGGGCGGTGACCCGTTCGCGGTTCGCGAGGTCGCCGAGGCGCAACGGCCCGTGCTGGGCGATCACGAAGAGCGCGGATATACCGCTCACTGTGAGCGAACTCATATCGCCAGCCCTGCGCATGCCGCGCAGAATCCGCAGAAGCAAGTAGAACACGTCGGCGGCATCTCCGTAGCATCCCACATGGAACGGGGCCTTCGCCTCGGGCGCAAGCCCTGACGGCTGTCCGGTTCCCACGCGATCTCCGATCCTTGTCGTTTCCGTTTCTTATGCCGGAACGTCCGTGCATCGTACCGCAGGTTGTTGAGTTCCGGCAATCAGCGGCGGGCATAGTTGCCGATTCGCGCGCGAAGCCGCCACAATGGGAGCATGGGACCGGTCCGCGCTCGACGATTTTTCTCGACACTCGCGATCGCGCCGGACGCGGTGCGTGTGGTGAACGCGGTGGCGTACGGCGCGGCGCTCGGATTCCGGCTCGCCTATGTCAAGAGCATGGTCGCCAATCCGTCGAAAGCGCGGACCGCGGCGATGCGCCGCGCGGGCGCGGTCACCGCCGCGGTCGAGGGCGGGCTGTACGACGCGGCCCACGCGCGACTGGGCGACAGCTTCCTCGCCGCCCAGGAGACGTATCGGCGCAAACGGTCGATCTTGGGCGATCTTCTCGCGTCGGAGCCCGCTCCGAAGCGGACCGCCTTGCTTTCGAGGGCTCTTTCGGGTTCGAGGGCCGTGCCGGGGTTGCGGCGGCTGCTGCCGAAGCCGCAGCCGGCGCAGGAGCGTCGGAACCGGGCCAAACTGGTCACGCCCCGGTGCGCTCGCGCGCTGCGCAGTTCGGTGCTCGGGCCTTCGCCGACGATGCTGTCCGCCGACGGCGAGCCGCACGACTACCGGACGCTGTGGACTCCGAAGGACCGCAGGGTCGAACATCAGCTGCTCATCGCCCTGGAAGAGTTCTCCGGGCTTGCTCTGCCCGGCTTGACCAAGGGGAATCTGCTGCCTTTCACAGATCCTGAAACGGGCCTGTTGGTGCCCTGGGACGAGGCGGTGGCGAGTTCCGGGGCGATCGTCGTGGACAGGGCCGTGCTCGAATACCTGCTCGACTCCCGTTACGGCGACGGGATTCTGCGCGGGGCCGAAGCGTTCAACAGCGCGCGCGCTCTGTGACGTCGGACGAGGGCGCGGCCCAGGCGCCGCAGTCCCCAAGCTTTTCGCCGCCGCTGGTTTCGCCCAGATCGCCCCTGCGGCTCGCGGCGCTCTCGTCCGCGCCGTAGTGGACGGCGATCAGCGCGATGACGGCCGGGCGGCCCAAACCGGCTGGGGGCGCTGGCTCTGGTTTATGGCGCCCCCGCTTCACGGCGACGCGGGGCCCAGCGAGAGCCACGCTGCGAACGACAAACCGGTGACCTGCTCGTACAACTGGACGTAACGCGCCCGGGTGGCGGCGACGACGTCGTCGGGCAGCGCCGGGGGCGCTGTGCCCCCGGATTTCGACCAGCCGGATTCCGGGCTTGTCAGCCAATTGCGCACGAATTGTTTGTCGAGGCTTGTGCCGGGGCTCTCGGCGGGCCAGTAACGCGACGAGTCGGGGGTGAGCGCCTCGTCGGCGAGCACGAGCTGGCCTTGCGGGTCGAGCCCGAATTCGAATTTCGTGTCCACCAGGGTCAGGCCCCGGTCTGCGACGTGCCTTGCCGCCGAGCGGAAGATCCCCAGCGCGGCGTCCCGAAGCCGATGGGCGAGGTCCGTGCCGACCTGTTCGGCGACTTTTTCCAGGCTGATGCTCTCGTCGTGCTCGCCGAGCTCGGCTTTTGTGGTGGGGGTGAAGATCGGCGGTTCGAGGCGGGCGTTCTCGCGCAGCCCAGGGGGCAGCGCGACGCCGGAGACGGAGCCCTCCTGCTGGTATTCGGCCCAGCCGGAGCCGGTGAGGAAGCCTCGGACGACGCATTCCACCGGGACCATGCGCAGGCGGCGCACCACGAGCGCCCGGCCAAGGACCTCGTGCGGTATCCGCTCGTCGTCCGGGGGCCCGGCGAGGTGGTTCGCCGCGGAGAGCGTGTCGAAGAAGTAGACCGACAGCGCGGTCAACACGCGGCCCTTGTCGGGGATGGGCGTCGAGAGGACGTGGTCGTACGCGGAGACGCGGTCGCTGGCGACGAACAGCAGGTGCTCGTCGTCCACCGCGTACAGGTCGCGGACTTTCCCGGAATGCACATGCGGGTACTCGGCGAGCGTGGGGCGCATGGGCCTGAGCGTACCTGGCCGCCGAGGTCGGCGTTGCGTGGCTGAACCCGCCCGCCCGTTGTATGCTCGCATAAGCATCTACGCATATATTTTCAGGAGGTGTGCATGGCGCACGACCACGACCACGCGCACGGCGTGGGCGAGAGCAGCGACCGCACCTGGCTTTTCGCCGCGTTGTGCCTGCTCCTGCTGCTCATGGCGGCAGAAGCGGCGGCGGGGTTGCTCTCGGGCTCGCTGGCCCTTTTGTCGGACGCCGCCCACATGCTCACCGACGTGGCCTCGCTCGGCCTTGCGATCATGGCCGTCAAACTCGCCGCCCGCCCCGCCCGAGGGGCCATGACCTACGGGCTGCGCCGGGTGGAGATCCTTTCCGCGCAGATCAACGGGGCGACGCTCCTGATCCTCGGCGGCTGGTTCGCTTACGAAGGCGTTCAGCGGCTCCTGCGCCCCCACCAGGTCGAAGGCAAACTCGTGCTGGTCACAGCCCTCGTGGGCGTGGTGGTGAATCTCGCCGCGACGATGTGCGTCAACAAGGCGAACCGCGCCAGCCTGAACATCGAAGGAGCCTTCCAGCACATCCTCGCCGACCTTTACGCCTTTATCGCCACAGTCGTCGCTGGCCTGGTGATCTGGTTGACCGGATTCTCCCGCGCGGACGCGCTCGCCGCGCTCGTCGTCGCCGGGCTCATGCTCACATCGGGCTGGACGCTGGTGCGCGCGGCCTCCCGGGTCCTGCTCGAAGCCGCGCCGAACGGCTTCTCGCCGGACGCCATCGGCGCTGAACTCGCCGCGCTCCCTGGTGTCGTCGAGGCGCACGACCTGCATATTTGGGAGATCTCCTCCGGGCATCCCGCTCTTTCGGTCCATGTGCTGGTCGACGAGGACGCGGACTGCCATGAGCGGCGCGTGGCGATCAAACAGCTCCTGTGGGAGGAGCACGGCGTCGAGCACACGACGATCCAAGTGGACCACTTCGCCGCCGGGGAAGAGCACTGCCACGAGCCGCACGGGCTGGTGCACCGGTCTGGACGAGACGAAATCCGCGTCATAGAGCACACTGGTACGCATGGGCATCACTGTCGAGGCTGACTTCCTTGTCGTCGGCGCGGGGATCGCCGGGGCTTCGACCGGGTACTTCCTCGCCCAGCACGGCAAAGTCGTCGTGCTGGAACGGGAAGCCGCGCCGGGGCAGCACGCCACTGGCCGCTCTGCCGCGATGTACGAACCCGCCTACGGCAACGCCCAAGTGCGCGCCCTCACGGCGGCGAGCCGCAGTTTCTTCGACTCGCCGCCCGAAGGCTTCGCCGAACACCCGCTGCTCTCCCCCCGGGGGGTGGTGATCGCGCAGCTCGCCGGGGAAGAATTCGGGCCCGGAGCCGACCCGGCAGGACCGGCGCTGACCGACGAAGCCCTGATCGCGGACTTGCTCGAAGTGCCCGGTGCGACATTGCTCAGCAAGCACGACGTGCTCTCGCTCATCCCGGTGCTGCGAGAAGAAATGGTGCTCGGCGGGGTGCATGACGCCCAGGCCGAGGACGTGGACGTCGGCGAGCTGCACCTCGGCTTCCTGAAGGGAATCCGGGCGCGCGGCGGCGAAGTCCGCTGCGGGCGCGGGGTCGCCGCGGTCAGCCGCGTCGGGGCCGCCTGGCAGGTCCAGGCGGGGGACGAGTCCTATCGCGCCCCCGTGCTCGTCAACGCCGCCGGGGCTTGGGCCGACGTGGTCGCGCGGCTCGCCGGGGTCCGCGAGATCGGTTTGGTCCCCAAACGCCGCTCCGCGTTCGTCTTCCACCCGCCGCACGGGCTCGACGTCCGCGCGTTGCCGATGTTCAAGGATTTGCGCATCGGTTTCTACGTGAAGCCGGACGCGGGCATGCTCCTCGGCTCCCCGGCGAACGCCGACCCGACGCACCCGCAGGACGTGAGACCGCCGGACCTGGACGTCGCCCTCGCGATCCACCGCATCGAAGAGGCCACCACGCTCACAGTGGGCCGCCCGTTGCGCGCATGGGCGGGGCTGCGCTCCTTCGTCCGCGACGGGGGGCTGGTCGGCGGGTACGCGCCGGACGCGGCGGGGTTCTTCTGGGTCGCCGCGCAGGGCGGCTACGGCATCCAAACCTCTCCCGCCATGGGCGAGGCGACCGCCGCTCTGGCCCTGGGCGAGCAGATCCCCGAACATATCGCCGCGCACAGCCTCACCGCGGAGGCGCTGGCCCCGGACCGGCTGCGATGAACGCCCCGGGGCGCGAAGCCGCCGCGCCGTGGCCGACGTTGGTCTACGAGGACGCGAAAGCGGCGGTCGTGTTCTTCGCCAGGTCTTTCGGCTTCACCCCCGCCACGTTGGTCGGCTCCGGCGAGCGCGTGCTGCGCGCGGAACTCGTCTGGAAAGGCGGTGGCGTCGCCGTGGTCTTCTCGGCCTCGGAGACGGACCAAGAAGGCGCCCGTTCGCTTTCGCTCGTCGCCGAGTCCGCGCAGGAGGTGCAGGAGCTCTATGCGCGCGCTGTGGCGGCGGGGGCGCGCAGCGTGGCGGCTCCCCACGACGACGAAGACGGCTCGCGTTGTTTCCGCGTCGCCGATCCGGCAGGCGTGCTCTGGTGCTTCCGAAGCGAAGGGACGGCCGCGGCTCAGGAGCCGCAGATCTTCGACGACGGCTCTGAGGAAGTCCCGCAGCCGCCCCCCGCGCACGCTTGCGCTGAATAAGGGCAGGTGGGAACGCTCTCGGGCGCTGCGGGCACGCGGTCTGCGGCTTTGCTGCCCACATACGCCCCATAGCCAGCGGGAATGATGGAGACGGCAGCGCCGGTCACGACTGCGGCCCCCAGGCCCCACGGGCTGTGCAGGGCCGCCGCGCCGACCGCGGCGAGAATCATCACCGCGCCGCTCGCCGCCATGCCCGGCGCAGCGATTTTATTGCCGAGCTTGAATGCCTGATCGGAACGCATGGTCGCGCTCGTGCGCACCCCGGCGAAGCGGTTCCGGGGCAACTTCTGCGCCCATGAAGCCCATGCGATCGCGAGCAGAGCGGCGCCGCTGAGAACGAAGACGGTCGCGAGGACGACGACCCACGTGGACGGCATGGGAGTATTTTAGCCCGCCCCGTTCAGGGGGCGGCACGGAGCAGCCTGCCGCACGAGTGCCAGCCGGCGGCTTGTCCGCGAACGCGAGCGCCGCAGCCGGTTGTGCCCACGCGTTGAAGACGGCGCAGTAAGCTGTGCCCCCATGACTGAACCTGCCGCGCATCGTTACGACAACGCCACCGTCCGGCGCATCGAGGAGTTTTGGCAGGCCGAGTGGCAGCGTTCGGGGGCGCTGCACGCGGACAACCCGACCGGCGAGCTCGCGGGCGACGGCGCGGCGCGGGAGCCGTTCTTCATCATGGACATGTTCCCCTACCCCTCCGGGGACGGATTGCACGTCGGGCATCCGCTCGGCTTCATCGCCACCGACGTGTTCGCCCGGTTCCAGCGGATGGCGGGCAAGAACGTCCTGCACACAATGGGCTTTGACTCCTTCGGCCTGCCCACGGAGATTTACGCGGTGCAGACCGGGACACACCCGGCGGCGGTGACCGACCGCAACGTCGAGCGGTTCTTGCGCCAAATCCGCCGCATCGGCCTCGGCCACGACGAACGCCGCCGGTTCAAAACCTCCGACCCGGACTACTACCGTTGGACGCAGTGGATCTTCCTGAAGATTTACAACGCCTGGTACGACCGCGAGGCTGGCCGAGCCCGGCCGGTGGGCGAGCTGGAGGCGGCGTTCGCCTCCGGAGCGAGGGCGACGCCGGACGGGCGCGCGTGGTCCGCGCTGACCAAGGCCGAGCAACGCGCGGTCGTCGACTCGCACCGGCTCGTGGGCAGGCACGAGTCGGTGGTGAACTGGTGCCCCGGCCTCGGGACGGTGCTGTCGAACGAGGAGGTCACCGACGAGGGCCGCTCGGAGCGCGGCAATTTCCCGGTGTTCCGCAAGAGCCTGCGGCAATGGACGATGCGCATCACCGAGTACGCCGACCGGCTCATCGACGACCTCGACCGGCTGGACTGGCCTGAGAAGGTCAAATCCATGCAGCGCAACTGGATTGGCCGCTCCACTGGCGCGGTGGTGTCCTTCCCATGCGGCGAGCAGGTGTTGGAAGTCTTCACCACCCGCCCGGACACCCTCTACGGCGTCACATTCCTGGTCGCCGCGCCCGAATCGGAGCTCGTCGCCAGCCTTGTGCCGCAAGCCTGGCCGGTCGGGACGGACCCGCGGTGGACCGGCTCGGCCGCGACGCCGGCCGAGGCCGTCGCCACGTACCGGGCCAAGGTCGCGAACCGGGCCGAACGGGAGCGTCAGGAGGACAAAGCCAAGACGGGCGTGTTCACGGGGGCGTTCGCCGTCAACCCGCTCACGCAGGAGCGCATTCCCGTCTTCGTCGCGGACTACGTCCTCGCCGGTTACGGCACGGGCGTTGTCATGGCCGTGCCGGGGCACGACCAGCGGGACTGGGACTTCGCGAAAACCTTCGGGCTGCCCGTCGCGGAGGTGGTTTCCGGCGGGGACGTCGAGATCGGCGCGCACACCGGCGAGGGGCAGCTGGTGAACTCCGGGTCGTGGGACGGGCTTTCCGCGAGCGAGGCGAAGGCCGTCGCTGCCGACGATCTCGAGCGGCTCGGGGTGGGCCGCAAGCAGCTGCAATACAAGCTGCGCGACTGGCTCTTCGCCCGCCAGCGTTACTGGGGCGAGCCGTTCCCTCTGGTCGCGGACGAATCCGGGCAGGTCTTCCCGCTCGACGACACGGCCCTGCCGGTGCTGTTGCCGCAAATCGAGGACTTCCGGCCCATCGTCTTCGACGCCGACGACCAAGACTCCCGCCCGTCCGCCCCGTTGAAAAAAGCGGGCGATTGGCTCACGGTGGAATGCGACTTCGGCGACGGCGCGCAGCCGTACACCCGCGAAACCGACGTGATGCCGAACTGGGCCGGGAGCTGCTGGTATTACTTGCGCTACCTCGACCCGAAGAACGAGGAGGCGTTCTGCGACCCGGAGAACGAACGTTATTGGATCGGCCCGAGGCCCGACGCCCGAGGCGGCGCAGATCCGGGCGGGGTGGACCTGTACGTCGGCGGGACCGAGCACGCGGTGCTGCACCTGCTGTACGCGCGGTTCTGGCACAAAGTCCTCCACGACCTCGGCTACGTGTCTTCGGCGGAGCCGTTCCGGCGTTTGTTCAACCAGGGCTACATCCAGGCGCCCTCGTACACCGACTCCCGAGGCGCGTACGTCCCCGCGGCTGAGGTCGAGGAGCGCGACGGGGAGTTCTTCTGGCAGGGGCAACCGGTCAAACGCGAGTTCGGCAAAATGGGCAAGAGCCTGAAGAACTCGATCACCCCCGACGAGATCTGCGACGAGTACGGCGCGGACACGCTGCGGGTCTACGAGATGTCGATGGGCCCCTTGGACCAGTCCAAGGACTGGTCCACCAAGGACATCGTCGGCGCGCAGCGCTTCCTCGCCAGGGTGTGGCGTGTCGTGGTGGACGAGCAGTCCGGGCAGGCCTGCGTTGTCGACGCGGAGCCGGACGCAGAGACTGTGCGCGCCTTGCACCGCGCCATCGACCAGGTCGGCCAGGAGTACGCCGCGCTGAAGTTCAACTTGGCGGTGGCCAAGCTCATCGAGTACACCAACTACCTCACCAAACGCTATCTTTCCGGCCAGCAGGGCGCGGAAGGCGCGCCGCGCGCCGCGGTGGAGCCGCTTGTGGTGATGCTCGCCCCGCTCGCCCCGCACCTGGCCGAGGAGCTGTGGCGCAGGCTCGGGCACGACGAACTGCTGGTGCGCCACCCCTTCCCGACCGCCGACCCGGCGTTCCTCGTGGATGACGAGGTGAAGCTCCCGGTGCAGGTCGCAGGCAAAGTGCGCGCCACGATCGTCGTGCCCGCCGGGGTTTCGGAGGACGTTGTCCGCGCGGCCGCCCTCGCCGACCCCAAAGTCGTGGAGCACCTGGCGGGCAAGGAGCCCAAGCGGGTCATCGTCGTGCCGAAGAAGATGGTCAGCATCGTGCTGTGAGCACGCCGCTCGGCGCAGTGCTCGCGCGGCGGCTAGGGTGGGGATGTGGCCGAGGCGCATCCCGAAGTGACGTTCGCTCCCGAAGTGCGGGCCTTCCTCGAAGAGGGCACCAGGACCGGGGTCGTGGCGTGGGCCGGGGCGACAGGGCAGCCGTACGCCGCCCCGGTGTGGTTTGTGGTCGAGCAGGACGTGCTGCTGTTCACCACGATGGCCGACTCCGCGAAGGCCAAAGCCATGCGGCGCGATCCTCGGATCGCGCTCACCGCGCAGCTCTCGGAGCCCCCATACGCCTATGTGCAGGTCCGAGGCATCGCCGAGCTGATTGAGGACCTCGCGGAAGTCCGCCGGGTGGCAACCCTCGCGGGCGGGCGGTACATGGGCCAGGATCGGGCGGAGGAGTTCGGCGAGCGCAACGGGCAGCCGGGCGAAGTGGTCGTCCGGTTGCGTCCGACCACCGTGACGGCCATGCTCGACGTGACCGCGACCTGAACCCTCAGCCTGGCCTGTTGTCACTGGGCCCGTCGTCGCCGGGGGCCGTTGTCACTGCGCCTGTTCGAGCAGCTCCAACCAGCGGTCTTCGAGTTCGGCTTGTTCGCGTTCGAGGGCGCGCAGCGCGTCCGCCCCGGCGGCGAGCCCTGGGAAGTCGTCCGGGTCGTGCGCGGCGAGCTTGTGCCGCGCGGCTTCGATCTGCGCGCCGAGCTTTTCGACGCGGCGCTCGACCGAGGCGATCTCTTTCTGCGCCGCCCGCAGGTCCGCGGACCCGGAGGACTTCGCCTTCGCCCCGGCCGGCGAGGAGCTGCGCGCGTCTGCCGCCCGCCGCAACGCCAAATACTCCTCCACCCCGCCTGGCAGATGCCGCAATGTGCCGCCGAGGATCGCGTACTGCTGGTCGGTGACCCGTTCCAGCAGGTAGCGGTCGTGCGAGACAACCAGCAGCGTGCCCGGCCAACCGTCCAGGAGGTCTTCGAGCGCGACGAGCATGTCCGTGTCGAGGTCGTTGGTCGGCTCGTCCAAGATGAGCACATTGGGCTCGTCCAGCAGGATCAACAGGAGTTGCAGCCGCCGCTTCTGGCCGCCCGAGAGGTCCCGGATCGGCGTGGACAGCTGCGCGCTGGAGAACCCCAGCCGTTCGAGCAGCTGCGCTGGGGTGTGCTCCTTGCCGCCGACGGTGTACGAGCTGCGCTTGTCCGCGAGCACTTCGCGCACCCGCTGCGACTCGTGCTCGGCTAGTTCGGCGAGGTTTTGGCTGAGCGTCGCGATCTTCACCGTCTTGCCCCGCGCGACCTTGCCCGCAGTGGGCTCGACCTCCCCGGTCACCAGCCCGAGCAGTGTGGACTTCCCCGCTCCGTTCACCCCGAGGATCCCGGTGCGCTCGCCGGGGGCGATTCGCCACTCGACCTCGCGCAGCACCTCCCGGCCGTCGAACGAGACGCCGGCTCCCACCAGGTCCAGCACGGTTTTGCCGAGCCGGGTCACAGCGGTCGATCGGAGTTCGACGGTGTTGCGCGGCGGGGGTTCGTTCGCGATGAGCTGGTTCGCGGCCTCGATGCGGAATTTCGGTTTGCTGGTGCGCGCCGGGGCGCCTCGGCGCAGCCACGCGAGCTCTTTGCGCATGAGGTTCTGGCGTTTGGACTCGTGCGCCGCCGCCATCCGGTCCCGCTCGACCTTCGCGAGCACGTACGCCGCGTAGCCGCCGTCGAACGGTTCGACGACGCGGTCGTGCACCTCCCAGGTGGTGGTGCAGACCTCGTCGAGGAACCAGCGGTCGTGGGTGACGACCAGCAGGCCCCCAGCGCCTCGCGGCCAGCGGCTCTTCATGTGCTCGGCCAGCCACAGCACGCCTTCCAGGTCCAGGTGGTTCGTCGGCTCGTCCAGCATCAGCACGTCCCAGTCGCCCGCCAGCAGGGCTGCCAGCCCGACCCTGCGGCGTTGCCCGCCGGAGAGCGCCCGGACCGGTTGTTCCCACAGCTCCTTGTCCGGGAGGAGCCCCGCGAACACGTCGCGGATCTTGGGGTCCGAGGCCCACTCGTGCTCGGGCGCGTCGCCGACGACGGCCTGGCGGACGGAGGCTTCGGGATCGAGGTTGTCGCTTTGGCCGAGCACGCCGACGCGCAGGCCGCTGCGCGCGGTGACCCGGCCCGCGTCCGGTTTGTCCAGGCCCGCCAGGAGGCGCATGAGCGTGGATTTGCCGTCGCCGTTGCGCCCGACCAGCCCGATGCGGTCGCCTTCGGCGACGCCCACGGTCACGGAGTCGAGCACGACTTTTGTGGGGAATTCACGGCGGATCGACTCCGCGCCGAGCAGGTGCGCCATTGGTGTGCGAGCGTAGCACGCCCGAAGCCGGGCGTCGCTGTCCCTGGGGACAGACGTGGGCGCGGAGCCGAAGCTGTCAGTGCCGCCCCCGATACTGCTGGCATGACCACAGCCATGCGCGACATCCCGCAGCACGACCGGCCGAGGGAGCGGCTGCTGCGCCAAGGCGCCGCCGCGCTCAGCGAAGCGGAGCTGGTCGCGATCCATCTTGGTTCCGGGCATGCGCGGGCGAGCGCCCTCGACGTCGCCCACGTCTTGCTGACATCCTGGGGCGGCGTCCACGGGCTCGCCCGAGCCCGCCCGGAAGAGCTCGCCCGCACCCCAGGGGTGGGGCCTGCGAAGGCGGCGCGGCTGGCGGCGGCGTTCGCGATCGCGGGGCGCGTGGACGCTCCGGACGAGCCTGTGCAGCTCGTGCAGTCCTCGGATATCGCGCGTGTCGCCAGCAGGGTGTTGGGGGCGTCGCGGACAGAGCAGGTCGCGGTGCTGGTCGCCGACGCGCGGCTTCGGTTGCGCCGGACGGAGATCGTCGCGATGGGCTCGGCGACCGCGTGCCCCGTGCCGGTGCGGGAAATCCTCGCCACGGTGCTCCGTCACGACGGCGTCGCGTTCGCCCTTGCGCACAACCACCCGAGCGGCGACCCCACGCCGAGCGCCGCCGACCGGGCGTTGACGGACATGCTGCACAACGCCGCTTGGGCCACAGGCCTGCGCTTCCTCGACCACATCGTCGTCGCGGGGGAGCGGTGGCGCAGCGCGGCGTTCTGAGTTTCACGCCGGACGGTCGTGGCTTTTCACGAACGAGCGCACTTTGCTGACGATGAGGATGACGACCAGCACAGCGCCCGCGTTCGACACGATGCTGTTCAGGAGCTGCGACATGTCCACGGGGAGGCTGATGATGAAGGCGAGTCCGATGAGCGAGAGCGCGAGGCATGCCGCGCCGCTGAGAACGCTCAGCCGCGCGTGTGCCGCCCGGTAGTCGCGGATGTCTTGTGCGGACCAGCCGCGCCCGGGCAGCTCGCTTTCCCGAAGGCTCGGGCGCAGCTTCTCGACGAGGTCTTGCGTCACGGGTTTGCGGATGATGCCCGAGACGAGGAGGAACAGGGCCAGGACGAAAGCGGGCACGCTGTTGATGGCCATGGCCAGCCGGGGGTTTTCGGTGAGCAGGACGACCGCCAGGTTCATCCCGAAGAGCAACAGCATGTAGCCGGAGACGAGGTCTAGTTTCCGTTCGCGCAGCGCGTTGACGGCGGTTTGCGCGGCGGCGGCGACCACGGACGCCGTGAGGGCGAGCCAGGGCGGCGCCCCGCATGCCCTCGCCAGGTAATACACGATCAGCGGGGTCAGGGCGGCGAGCAACGTTTTTCGGACGATCGCCGACGAACGCGCAGACTCCTGAGGAATACCTGGCATGAAGCCAGCGTAGGGCAGGCTCTCGGTGTGGCCGGGACGCGCGAGCCCATGTTCTCCTGCGTGTCCGAGATGGCTGGCGCTCCCGGTGCTTGCGGCGACCTCCGAAACGGGGGTCAATCGATGTCGGCGGTGAAGACGGCGATGCGTTTGAGCGCCTTGCGGGCGATGTACGGCAGCCCGGCGCCGGGGTCGCCGGGCGGGACGATCCTGAAGTTGCTGATGCGGTGCGACCTGCCGAGGAAACGCACTTCCCCTTCGCCTGCGGCGATGAGGTTGCGCACCCAGTCGGTGTAGGTGCCGTGGCCGAGGGTGGCGACGAAGCGGCCCTTGGTTTGGACCGGGTTCACCGGCGTGCGGAACGTTTTGCCCGACGTGCGGCCCTTGTGCACGACCTGCGCGAATCCCGGCAGGTAGGGGGCTGCTTTGACGACGAGGGGGTTCATGAATGTGACCTGGAGCCGGTCGAACCATTTGGGGAAGATGTACGCGCCTTCGGCCATCAGGGCTCCTCGTTCTCGCGAGATCATGCTGTCCCTCACACACTAGGCCATGCGGCGCGGGGCCGACCGTTCCAGGCTCGCGCGGGGCCTTGCTGCGCGGCCCTGCCGTGTGTCACGTGCGGCGGTGACGTCCGACCCTTGGGGCCCGCCGCCGATGCTGCTGCACTGGGAGACAGTCGAGCGAAAGGAGATGCGGCGTTGGGAGCGGATTTGGATCAGTCGGCGTTGCTGTTCGAGCTGGAGGAAGTCGCCGAGCGGGAGGTGAACCGGCACTTGGCCATGGCCAAGGACTGGCACCCGCACGACTATGTGCCCTGGTCGGACGGGAAAAACTTCGCGGCGCTCGGCGGCGTCGACTGGGACCCGGAGCAGTCCAAGCTTTCCGATGTGGCCAAAGCCGCGCTGGTCACGAACCTTTTGACTGAGGACAACTTGCCGTCGTACCACAATCGGATCGCCGGGGACCTTTCCCCGGACGGGGCCTGGGGCACATGGGTCGGGCGGTGGACCGCGGAGGAGGCCCGCCACTCGACGGTGATGCGGGACTATCTCGTGGTCACCCGGGGCGTCGACCCGGTGGCGTTGGAGTGCGACCGGATGACCCATATGACGCACGGGTTCCAGCCGCTCGCGCGGTTCCCGCACGGCACGGGCGCGGCGTTCCTGCACACGGTCGCCTATGTCTCGTTCCAGGAGCTCGCGACGCGGATCAGCCACCGCAACACCGGCGCGATCTGCGGCGATCCGATCGCCGAGGCGATCATGCAGCGTCTCGCCCTGGACGAGAACCTGCACATGGTCTTCTACCGCAATATTTGCGGCGCGGCGCTCGACGCCGACCCGGACCAGGCGATGGAGGCGATCGCCAACGTGGTGACGAACTTCCAGATGCCGGGGTCGAATATGCCGAACTTCCGCCGCCATGGCGTGCTCATGGCCAAGCACGGCGTCTACGACCTGCGCCAGCATTTGGAAGAGGTGCTCCTGCCCGTGATCCGCACATGGCGCGTCTTCGAGCGCGCCGATTTCACCGCGCGCGGCGAGGCGGCCCGCGACCGCCTCGCCGCGTATCTGGAAGATCTGCGGACGGTCCAAGTGCCGAGGTTCGAGGAGCACCGCGACCGCGCGTTGGCCAGGGACAAAGCCAGGGGGATCGACCGGGCGCTCGCGCCGCAGGCGGTGTGAGCCCGCTGCGCCAACACGCGTGCCGCGCGGCTATGCGCGCGTGTTGGCCTCCGACATGGTTTCGCCGAGCTTTTGCAACAGCGGCGGCATGTCCATTTTCGCCACGACGGCCTCGATGAGCACGAGCCGGTCCTTCGCCGCCTCGGTTTCCTCGATGGCGGCGCGCAGCCCGCCGACCGTGCCGACCCGCAAACACAGGGGTTCCGTTTCCGGTTCGAACGCGCTGAGCAGCTTCGCGTAATCCCAGTGGTCGATGTCGTTGTAGGGCTGCTGGGCCCCGTGGATCGCGCGCTCCACCGTGTACCCGTCGTTGTCCACCACCACGATGACCGCGTTGAGGCCGTAGCGCGCGATCACCGAAAGCTCTTGCGCGGTGAGCTGCGCGGAGCCGTCGCCGATGAGCAGCACCACGCGCCGGTCCGGGCAGGCGAGCCCCGCGCCGAGCGCCGCGGGCAGGGTGTAGCCGATGGACGCCCACAACGGTTGCCCGATGAAGGTGACCCCGGCGGGCAGCGGGTGGGTGGCCAGGCCGAAGAACGAAGTGCCCGCCTCGGCGATGACAATGTTGCCGGGGGTGACCGCGCCCGCCAGCAGGTCCCACATCGAAGCCTGGGTCAGCGCCTCGCCCGGCGAAGCCGCCGACGCCGCGGGCGGGGCCGGGGCTGCTGGTTCGGGCGGGCGGGGGCGGCCCGAGAGCAGTTCGGTGAGCGCGCCGAGCGCGTCGCGCATCTCCAGCGGCGCGAACAGCTCGCCCGCCACCGTCGACTCGTGCGGGCCGATGTCCACCGTTTTGGCCACATCCAGGTGCTGTGTGAAGAAACCACTGATGAAATCCGTGAATTGCACCCCGGCCAGGATCAGCGCCTCCGCCTCTTCCACACCCGCGCGCACATGGGGCTCGCTGTTCGCCCCGATGTAGATCCCCAGGAAGTTCGGGTCCAGCTCGTCCACGATGCTCTTGCCCCACAACAGGGTCGCGTGCGGCAGCGCGCCCGCGTCGAGCAGCCGCGCGAGCTCGCCCACCGCGCCGAAACGATGCACCAGCAGGTCGGCGAGGACCGCGGGGCGCTTGTCCGCCAGCAGTTTCGCAGCGGCCTCCTGGAACGCGGCGAGCGCCCCTGGGCTGGACGCGTCCTGCGGGCCCGGGATGGGCGCGGCGGGCGGGTAGCTCGGCACCTGCGCCACATCCGAAGGCAACAACAAGTAGCCGGGGCGGCGTTGCTCGCGCACCTCGCGCAGCACCCGGTCGATCTCGCGCGTGGCGTTCGCCGGGGTGAGGCTCGCCTGCGCGCAGGTGATCTCGCGTTGGATGCGCAGGAAATGCTCGAAGTCGCCGTCGCCGAGGGAATGGTGCAGGCTGCGCCGGGCGCGTTGCGCGTCCACTGTCGGCCCGCCGCAGATGTGCACCACGGGGACGTGCTCGGCGTAGCTGCCCGCCGTGGCGTTCACCGCCGACAGCTCCCCCACCCCGAATGTGGTGACCAGGGCGGCGATCCCGTTCATGCGCGCGTACCCGTCCGCCGCGTAGCCCGCGTTCAGCTCGTTCACATTGCCCACCCAGGCCAGGCCGGGGTGCTCCACGATCCGGTCCAGGAACATCAGGTTGAAGTCCCCGGGGACGCCGAAGACGTGGCGCACGCCCAGTTCGGCGAGCCGGTCGGCGAGGTAATGCCCGATGGTGTACGGCTGCGGCATGCCCCGATTCTGCCGGGTGGTTTTGCGCGCGGCAACATTTGCCCGCATCGGCGGCGTCGCGCCTGCTTTGACACGTCTCTGATCGACGCGCGTACGATACGACCGAGTCGGAGGACGATCACCGGAGGTTCCAGGGATGACGCAACCGCACGAGAAGCTGCCGCCCGCGCGGAACCCGAAACCGTTGGAGGAGCGCATCCGCATCCTCGACGAGGAGCTGCCGCAGTTGCGCGTCAGCGGCGAGTCCGCGTGCAGGCGGGTTTTTGCGACCGTCGGGCACGAGCGCGCCCTGCTCGAACTGCGGTTGGCCTGGGAAGCCCTCGCCGACGAGTTCGAGCTGGCGCGCGGGTCGCGCAACGAGCCCTTGGGGCATGTCGCCTTGGCCCGGATCATCGAGACCGCCGTGCATGCGGCGTTGGCCGGGTACTCGCAGGCCGTCGTGGACGCCATGCACGAGCCCAAGCCTGCGGGCGCGTCCTTGGAGAACCAGTTCTACGACGAGTACTGGGATCTGCCCGAGGACGAGCGCCCCGACTCGGTGGACGACTACATCCGCCAGCGCAAGGCCGAGTTGGGCGGCCCCGTGCAACCCGAGGACCAGTACCAGGCCGACGAGGCCGCCGCCCAGGAGCGCATCCGGGCCGAAGTCGGCAGTTTGGCGGATTTGGACCCCGACAAACTGCGGGTCACCGAATCGTGGATGACCGACGAGGCCGCCGAATTGCGGGAGCGCTACGCCGAGACCGTGCGCAAGCTTCAGGCTTTCGACCCTGCTGGCGTGCGGGGCGTCGGCAAAGACAACCCGCACAACCCGATAGTGAAGGTCACCGTGTCGATGGCCTCCGCGTTCGAACTAGAACTCGGCGAGCGCGTGTGGAGCGACCCCGGTTCGCGGCTCGGCCAGGCTGTCGTCAAGGCCCACGCGGCGGCCCGCGCGGACTTCGCCGCGAAAATGCACGACGGCGGCATCACCTTGTGGGGCGACGGGCGGCCCGACGAAGAACAGCCCGGCGGAGCGCCGAGCCGCGCCTGAAAACGGAAGAGTATCCGATGGCGGGTGCGCAGCGAGGGGCTTGACGGGCCTATATACTGGTGTCAAAGATCCCGGGCGGTGGGGTCGTGGAGAACATGAGGAACGCGATCATGAACGCTGTGAATCCGGGGAATCCCGGCTTGAAGCTCACCGATATCGGTGGTGGAGCCTCGGGCCGCACGAATATCGATTTGGACGCCCTGGGGCGTGTCACCCTCAAGATGGAGCCGTTGAGGGCGGAGCTGGACGGCTTGATCAAGCAGTGGGACGAGTCCACCGAGCGTTACCATGCGG
This sequence comes from Segniliparus rotundus DSM 44985, assembly GCF_000092825.1. Taxonomy (NCBI): domain Bacteria; kingdom Bacillati; phylum Actinomycetota; class Actinomycetes; order Mycobacteriales; family Segniliparaceae; genus Segniliparus; species Segniliparus rotundus. The sequence goes on from NC_014168.1 coordinate 229,579, forward strand.
CTGCGGGCTCGGACGACATGAACGGCAACTTGAAACAGCAGTCGACCCAGGCCAAACAGGACGCCGATCAGCACAGCAAAGCCACCAGCGAGCGCGCGCAAAAGGCTGCGGACACCTCGAAAGAGGCCCATGCGCAGTACTCGGGCGTCGAGGACGACAACCACACAGAGCTCAAGAAACCCGGCGACCACCTGTCCGGCGGCGGCGGGGCGAACTTCAACGCCCCTGCGGCGACCCAGGCGGGCGCGGACTCCAACGCGTCCGCCGCAACGGGCGGCCCGGTTGCCCGGTAGGGCAGTGCTGGTCGTGGAACGAAGCGAGGAGCAGGGCATGAACGCTGTCACGAAGGCGGCTGTGCTGGATTTGGCGGCGTGGACCGCTCTTGGCGCCGCTGGTTGCAACCGAGGCGGCGGCGCACCGGCAACGGTGATCCAATCCACCATCATCCAGTCGCCGGGTGGGGGTAACGCAGGATCGTCTTCCTCAAGCGCGGCTCCGGTCGGTGTCGCTCCGATCAATGACTCCAAGGAGCTGTGCCATCAGGTTTTGACTAAAACGAGGGGGTTGAGCAATGCATCGATTGCTTTCTGGAAGATTGCTGTTGCTCGTCATGGATGGTCGTACTCTGACCCGGATGTTGAAGCTGCAGTAAATCGGATCGAGAAGGAAATGGACCCGATTTTTCCATCGTTTGAAAATTTTGTTGGTAAACAGGCGCCTGCTGTAATCGCCGATTCCGCGAGCGATTACTTAAAAACATTGAAAATCTTTTCTAATGCAATCGTTGAGCAACAGAAAGACGATGCTCTTAATCCTGCAGCAAATAACTTTGGGAATGCGAAAGATAAGCTTGAAAGCATTTGTAGTTCGAGTGGAGAGTAAAAATTCTTACACGGAGGGTTGCGGTGGTGGTATGGAAAGCGGAACATGAGAGATGAGAAGTTGGGCATGAAGGTTGTCGCGAGAGTGGCTGTGCTTGTTTTGACGGGCTTGACGGCCTTCGGTGCCGCTGGTTGCAACCGGGGCGGGGGCGGCGGTGGCACGACAACCATCATCCAGCAGCCGGGGGGTAATACATCTGCTGGGCAAGTTTCATCTCCGGTTACTAGTTCTATAGCTGCCCTTGATGACCCGCAAAAACTTTGCGGGTCATCAAAGGTAGAGGTAAAGAGATAATTAGCGCTATAGACAGCTTTGTTCTTGCGATCCCAAACAAAGAATCTGGGCAAGTCTGGAACTGGGGAGATGAGAAAATATCTCAAGCCGCTGATCATATGAAACAAGTTGTTGATGAATCTGCGCCAAAACTTGACGCGTATGTCGGTTCGGGTGCGCCAAAAGACTTAAGTGATGCTGTGCATAACTTCGTTAAAGTTGCTAAAGAGTTTGCTGATGCCGCTGATAGAAGGGCGGACGCGGATGAGATTAATCCGTTGAATAAAGAATTCACGGACGCGGTAAATAGAAATAAAGAAGTTTGTCACTTTTAATAAAAAATATTTAGCAAGGGGAAATGCAAAATTGCTGCACCCGCTCCGAATTTCAGGATTTTAAACGATGTTATTCAGCCGCAATGGCCGGATGCTGATGAGGGCGGTCCGGCGGCGGAGGCTGGGGTGAAGGATGGTTTGCTCTCGCAGATGCAGAGTGTGCTCGACCAGATCGACCAAGCAGGTCTATGGGGGAGTAAGAGGTCGTCGCTGGTTCGGGCTCGCAGTACGAGGTGGACGCGGAGCGCCGGAAGTGCAACACCCTGAAGGAGGCTTGGCTTGCGCAGATGAAGGCCCAGGCAGATTTCGAAAAGGCCACAACCGAAAATACGAAGAACGGGCGGGTTCAGATCACGAAGACGGCGAACGAAGCCCTTGCCAAGCAGTCTTCTGCGGGCGGTGTTTTTCAAAAGCGCGGGCGGGATTTCTGCCGGAGAGGTCTTGGGGCGTTCACGAAGGGTCTTGACGTGGGGCGTATACTGGCGGGGATCGTTGTGGCGGATGCAGTTTTGGCTGGTGGGGATGCAATCCTCACCTCAGAAGGTGAGAGATGAGGAGTTGGGCATGAAGGTTGTCTCGAGAGCTGCTGTGCTTGGTTTGGCGGGGCTGGTGGCCTTTGGTGCCGCTGGTTGCAACCGTGGCGGGAGCGGCGGTGGCACGACAACCATCATCCAGCAGGCTCCCCCGATAAACGGCGGTAGTGCTCAATCGAATTCTCTTACGCCAAGTGTGACTCAGACGCCTATATCTGACTCAAAGAAGCTCTGTAGCCTTGCTCAGGGTAGGGGTTTGGAAATTGTTCATGCAATTGATAAATTCTGGGGGTTAGTTATGAAAGATGGATGGTCCTGGGGGGACGAAAAAGTTGCAAGCGCGGCAGACAACGCTGGTCAGGTTGTGAGCAAGGTGGCTCCTGTTTTGGAAGCGGCCATTGGAAGTGGCGCACCTAAGGATATTGCCGATGCTATTCAGAAATTTGTGAAGTCTTCACGGAGTTTTGCTGATGCCATTACAAATAGGGCAGATGGTGACACTATGAATCCCTTGAATAAAGATTTTGGTGCTGCGGTAGATAATCTGAAAGCGGTTTGTAGTATTTGATTCTTGGCGATGATTATATTTTGAGTACGATAAAATAACTGGAAGAGGGGTAGGAATCTAGTAATGGCGGCTCCGAAGCCGGATTTTGGCTCTATCAATGATGTAATTATGCCGCACTGGCCGGATGCCGATGAGGGCGCTTTGGCAAACGAGGCTGGGGCGAAGCAAGGCTTGCTCTCGCAGATACAGGGTGTGCTCGACCAGATCGACCAGCAGGTCTATGGGGGGAAGAAAGAGGCCGTCTCTGGTTCAGACTCGGAGCAAGGGGTGGACGCGGAGCGTCAGAAGTTCAACGCCCTCAAGGAGGCTTGGCTTGAGCAAATGAAGAGCCAGGCGAATTTCGAGAAGATGACTGCGGAGAACGTGAAAAACGGCCGAAGCCAGATCACGAAGACCGCGAACGATGCTCTTGCTGAGATCGCCCAAGCGCAGGCGGCCTCTGATTCGTATCGCAGCTCTGTCGCCGGCAGGTTGAAAAATGCCCTTGGCCTCGTGGACTCCCAAGCTGAGCTTGAGGCCAAGATCGCCAAAATCAAAGATCAGGCGGGAAAGACTGCGGGCAACCAGCAGTCGGCTATGAAGAGTAGCAACGAGGATGTGTACACGGGAGGGTCCTTCGGTCGTGCGGCAGGCATGAATGCCGATACAGATACGAGTTACACATTTGGTCGGCAGGCTGGATACACCCGGGGCGATGCCGCTCAGGGTGAGTCTTTAGCTCGGCAGGCTGGATACACCCGGGGCGATGCCGCTCAGGGTGAGTCTTTAGCTCGGCAGGCTGGATACACCCGGGGCGATGCCGCTCAGGGTGAGTCTTTAGCTCGTGCGGCTGATAGTCAGCAAAGCACCGGTTCCTCGGCCTCTGGTGGTTCCTCGGGTTCTGGCGGCTCTGGCGGTGGTGCCTCGGGCAGCGGTGGTGCTGGTGGTGGTGCTTCGACGGGTTTGCAGTCAGGGGCTGCGGTTGCGGAGCGTGGGGCTGATGCTGCGCCGCAGGGGGCTAGGCAGGCTGGCGGTGGTGGTGGGGGTATTGGGGCTCCTCCGTCGATCAGCGGTATCGGCGGTGGTCCGGCTGGGGGCGGGCCAGGTGGGGGTTCGCGGATTGGTGGGATCGGCGCTGGTGGTTCGGAGGTTTCTCGGACGGGTGTGCAGGGGGGTGGTGCGGCGGAGAAGCCCGCCGCGCAGCCGTCCTCGGGCGCGGGTGAGCAGCGGGGTGCTGGGTTGAGCCGTGCGGGGGGTTCTGCTGGTGCTGGGGGTGTTGGCGGGGAGACGCGGGCGATGTCGGCGCAGCAGGCGGCGCTCAAGGACGCGATGCGTGGTGACACTGCTGGGGGTGCTTCGGGGACGGGGCGGCATTTGGAGCAGCAGGGGCAGGCGTTGGGCACGCAGCGGGTGACGGAGCTCTCGCCGACGGCGCTCATGGCGGCTCGGGGGGGAGACGGCGAGGGTGGCGGGTTCGTTCTCGGGGTTGCGGGACCGCATCGCGGCGGCGCATCCGGCGGCGGGGGCGGGGGAGCTGGCGGATTTGATCACCGGGGGCGGTGTGGTTGTCGGCGCTGGCCGCGCGGGGTTTTTGGCGGACGGGTTCACCTGGGGGCGGGTGGAGCAGCCTCCGTTCGAGCATGTGGGGTCGGGGGGTTTGGTGTTCTTGTTCGAGGACATGAGGGTCGCCCCGAATCCGCAGGCGGGGGTGTGGCGCCCGGTGGTGGCGCGGGTGACGACGACGGGCTGGTTGGGGCAGGTGGACCCGGCGATGCGGTTGCCGGAGGGCACGCGGGTGCTGGACCGCTCGAAGGCCCCGGCTGGGACGGACCACCTCACGAATCCGGGGTTGTTGGCTGTCGGGCTCGCGAAGTGGTTGTTGGAGGACGGTTTGGGCGGGGACTCCTCGTGGCGTTTGGCGGCGGTGTGTTTCCTTGAGGAGCCGGACTCGCGGTATGTGCAGGCTTTGCTGGCGTTGCCGCGCCCGGTGGAGGCGTATTGGCCGGACCGCCCCGGTTACGAGGCGGACGTCCCGCAGGCCGCAGTTCAGGACGCGCGGGCCCTGTCGTCGGAGGAGCTCGCGGTCAAGCAGAGTGACCCGTTGCGGCACGCGGCGGACATGGCGCGCCTGGCGCCGGACGGTTTGTACGATCCGGCGGGTTTGCCTCCCAAGGAGGCCGGGTGGTACCGCAAGTCCGTGCAGCGGGCGAACAGCGAGCGGATCACGAACGCGCGGTGGAAGCAGGAGTTGGACCAGTACCGGCGCGAGGAGCGCGGCGCGGGGGCGTTGAACTGGTGACCGCGGCGAACAGCAGGACGGGGAGGGGGTAGGGCGTGGCGCATCCGTTGGAGATGGTGAGCCCGGTGTTGGCGGGCGCGGTCAAGGCCGTGCCGAAGGAGAAAGCCCCCGCTGTCGCGGCGGGGATGGCCCGCGCGGGGGTGTCGGGGGCGTCCGCGTACACGCAGGGGCAGGTGTGGGGCCCGTTGTACGGGGCGTTGGCGAACAACGGGGAGGGGTCGGGGACCGGGGAGTTCGCCGCCGCGCGGGAGGCCGCGAAGGGCGAGTTGCGCTCGCACGAGCTGGACGGCATGGAGCTCCTCGCCCGCCTGGAAGGACGCGTCCCCGCCCCCGTCGGGGACGCCCCGCCCACCAGGGGCGAGTACGAGAACCACCGCAACCTCACCTGGCGCCTGCGCGCGATGCTCACCGCCCTGGAGGACCCCTACCCCGAACAGCTCCTCGACATCGCCCACTGCCTGCACAACGGCGGCATGAACGACACCGACATCACCCAAGCCCTATAAGCTGAGCTTGGACTGGAATCAGGAGCCTCTCAGTCTTGGTATATCTGGTATCTGGAGGAAATTTTCTGTCCTCGGGAACCGGGCAAGGTTTTGGCGCGTCCAACCTAACATTGAGGCTGCGTATTGCGCGCGTATCAGAAGGAGTGTATCAAAGTTATGACCGCTGATTCGGGTGGAGCCGGAATGGCGGACACTCCCTATGAAGGCATGACAAGTGCAGAGGTTAACGCTAAGTTCAATAGAGATATCGAGCGAAGGCTCGCTGAGCTAGATGAAGCTGAACGTGCTTTAACAGCCATTCGCGGCGTCGGAGAGGCGGAGCACGGCTCCGTGCGGGTCGAAGTCGACTCAAACGGGATGATTGTCGATATCAAGCTCGCGGATCGCGCTATGCATCTCGGTTCGCCAAAGCTGGAGCGGGCGGTGCTACTCGCCCTGACCAAGGCGAAGAATGCAGCCATAGCTGCTGGCGAAGCTCCGTTCTCAACGGTTGTCGGGGATGAAGAGGCTCGTGACTATACCGAGAAACGGCTTGAGCCGGAGCCTGAGGAGGAGCCAAAGGGAGGGGCGCTCTGGGGCGAGAACGGTAATCAGCGGCGCTGGGCCCCGGACCCCGACGAAGAGGAAGAAGAATACGACTGGCGCAGGGATCTGCGGCGCTGATTCGAGAAGGTCTTTGAGGAGGACATATGCGGGTCAATATTGATGGTATGAAGACGGACGCGAATCGCGTGGAGGATGTGGGAAGGCAAATAGTCGCCACGGGTAATAAAATGAAGAACGAGAATGCCGACAGCTCTGCTTATGGCTGGATCGGTGACATCTTCGAGGCAGGTCTCCGCATTCTTGAAGTCGCCGCAGGCGAAGGGCTCGCCGGACTGGGGAACACTGTTGTGACGACCGGTGGTCACCTTCGTGAAGCTGCGAAAATTTTCGAGGAGCAGGAGCACCACAACACGCAGAGCCTTGCCAACGTGGGCGATCAAGTGAAATACAATTTTTAGGCTGGGGAGGACGATATGCCTGGAACACTATTATCAGACGCTGTGCAATGTAAGAAGGACGTGCAGGATTTTGTCACGAAGCTCAAAGCGTTGAATCTTGCCCAGCACTCCGACAAGACGAGGGAGATCGACGCTTTTGACGGTGCTGTCTCTGACGGAGATTTTTTCATGTCCATCAGCAAGGATGTGATCGATTGGTTGATGAAGAATGTCGAGCAATTCAAGCATGTCGTTGACATAATTACCATGGATGAGAAAAAAGCTGACTCCATTGTCCATGATTGGTCGGATGCCTTCCCCAAGGAGCTGGCCCACCACGCTGATGACTTGAAGAGCTTGGGCAAGCAGATCGCGGCAGACTGGGGTTCAAGCACGATACCAGGGTTGAATTTCGACAGCACGGGCTTGGACACGATGGCAAGCACGTTCGGCCAATTGCAAGACGGAGTGAGCGGCCCTCCGGGCAGCGCTGACCACCCAACATGGTTCGTTGTGAGGCAGACGGCACTTGCTGAGATCCTGATCGTGTCGGGAGATGCCTGCTTGGCCGTCGGAGAACTCATCAACAAAGTCAACGATCTTATTAAAAAGATGATCAAAAAGATCAAAGACGGCCTTGCGAAACTGTTGCTTGCTGTGGTTAACAAGATTTTAACTGCCATAGCGGAGAAAATACCGGGCGTTGGCTGGCTGATGGAGGGCATAGATGTGATCGCGAACCATTCGGACGCGCTCACGCGGCTGATCCGCGATATCACAGATGTCATAAAAGAATTGATGAAGTACAAAGACGCGGTCTGGGAAGCGCTGAAGGAGGCGGACGCTATCGTCAGAGCAGGTGAGAAGGTGTTCAAAGACGTGGGGAACCTGCAGAGCCATTTCAAGTAACCGCGTCGGCTAGCCGCGCGCCGTCAGACAATCTGAACCGTTCCCCGACATAAGAGAGGTTTCCGCGTCGTGATTCCTATGCCAGAGTTTAAGGATTTTGATGACTGGGAACGAGAGATCAAACGGATACAGGACCAAACAATCCAGACACTGAAGGCAGTGAGTGCCGCTGCCCAGAAGTCTCGTGGCTCTGGCGCAGCCGAGCGGGGGATGATCATGGTAGAAATGAACGCCAAGGGCGACTACGAGACGCTTGTCATTGACAACGCTGCTTTCCGTTTCGGCCCGACCCGCCTGGCAGCTGGAATTCTGCAGGCTATGCGGGCTGCGCACAACGCGAGGTTGCGAACAATTCGAGAAGATGCAGTAGAGCAGGTTGGAGAGGACGCGGTGGGCGGTGCTTTCACGCCAAAGCTCTATCCTGACCCGGACGACGAAACCCCTCCAGACGACGAAGACGAAGATCAACCACAAAGGCGCTGGTAGGTTCGACTGCGAGCGCGGTAAGCGACGACTGAAAGAAAGTAGGGCTGAGAAATTATGGAACCCAGTAAAAGAGCGCATGCCAGAAGGAAAAGCGCTATGCTCCTCATGCTCGCCCTTATGCCAGCGGCCTGCTCCCGGGATGTGCCGCATGCGGCAAGCGGAGGCCCATCATCGCCGGGCTCCCAGCACAGCGTCTCCCCAACGCCGGTGACTGCTGCGACCCTCTTGCCAAACGGGGACTCATCGACCCAACGCGGCAGTCTCGGGCAAAAGTTCACGGTGCAGGCCGAGGGTGCTGTCTTCGAGGTCGCTGTCCATGAGTTGGTCTCTCTTGGGAAGCCGAGCCCGGACTGGAGCACCCCGGAGGATGGGGTTATTCCAGGTGCGGCATGGCACGGGGTCGCCTGGCGTGCTTCGTTCACGGTCAAATGGGTTTCAGGCGCGGTAAGTCCGACGAAGCTGATCTCGCTGCTGGGCTGGGAAGCCGGATTCAAGAAAGGCGAAGAGCCGGGAGCGGACAACACGTACCAGTCGAAGCTGACTGGTGTCGACGCCTTGGACGACCAGGAGATCGGTTTCCTGCTCGGATCGGTTCATGTCGGCCAAGAGGTGGACGGTTACACGTATTTCGACGTTGACAAGGAGCCGATCACCACGGTCGACCTCGTGCACGTTGATTCGCCGCCCCGCCCGCCCCTCGCCGTGTGGGCCGCGAGCTAACGGCGAGAGGGAGGCTTCGACCTTGGGCAGAATGGCGGTGGCGGACAGGCGCATGCGCATCATGACACAGAGGAAGGCTTCCGCACATGGACGAGCTGCTTTGGTTCGGGTTGTCTGAGCAAGCTTGGCTCAGTGTCGTTGTCGCGGCGTCCCTGGCGATATCGCTTGTCGTGACACTGGTTTCACGGGCGGTGGTCGATCCCGAGGTCGTGGCGCAGGGCACCGGTTTCTTCGGCGGCGACAGCCTGGAGCTGCGGTCTGTGTGGGGGCGAGGGGCTTTGCTCTGCATGGGTTTGGTGTTGTGCGGCGCGGTTGTCGTCGTGTCCGACGGCGGGCTGGACACGCTGGTCCTCTTTTCGCTCTTCGCGACGTTGGTCGTTCTCGCGGTGGAACTTCTCTTCCCGGGCGCGCTCACGCCAGGAGCCGTCGGGGACGTGGATCGGTTTTCCACGCGACGTGACGGCACACTCGTCCGCGGGGTTGCGCTTCGTGCGAAATTCAGCCACAGAATCGCGGAAGGGATCGCGTTCTTGTTCTTCAGCGGCGCGCTCTTGGGTTTCGCGGCGAAAGCATGGGGCGACCCATGGGCGTTCCTCGAAGGAAAAAGCTCATTCGAGAGATGGCTGGTGATAGCTTTGCCCGGTGTGCTGGGCGCGCTCGGGTTCACCGCCGCGCTTTTCGCCCTGTTCGACGGCGAGTACGAGCAGAACCTTCTCGTCATGACCCCAGACTGGTTCTCATTTCCGGCCGATTCGAAAAAGAGCGTCAAGACCATCATGTGGCGGGACGTCTGTGAGATGCGGCGTTGCGAAGATGAAGACATCGTTGCGTACAGCGTTGAAGACGAAGCGGGCAACGACCGCACAGTCCACGTCTCGCGGGCAGGCGACTACCTTGCAGCGTTCGATGTGAACGGGGCTGTCCTCGGCAGGATGCTCCTGACGGGATTGCCGCGCAAAGATCAGTTTGAAAAAGTGCTCACATCGTTGTGGAACGAGCCGCAGCGGCGAGCCCGTCTCGCAGGGCAGGACGCCGTCGCATGGGTCCGGCAGCTGGCGGAGCGTGAAGCTGGGCGCACTTCTGAATGAAGCATCCGGCTGGGTTCCGCGCCGTGGCCGCTCTGATCTGCCCGTGTGCTCAGGGGCGGTCGCTGCAAGGCATGGGCAAGCGCACGGCAGAGCGGAGCCGCAAACCAAGAGGAGGAGCGAGTGGACTTGCTTGAGTTCATTCTGGATTTTCTGGGCTGTCCTCGGCTTCGGTATGCGCGAGTGTTGAAGTTCGGGGCCGCGCTCATCGTCGTTGTTGTCGTGGTCGCGCAGCGGACTTGGTGGGGCGCGTTGGAAGCCGTGTTCGCCGTTGCGGCGTTCGTTTTCGGGATGGTGGCGACCCGTCTCAACGGGTGGCCGGGGTGGCTCGCGTTGTTCGCCGGGATGATTTTGCTGGTGTGCGCGTTCGTGTTGGCGAAGGAGGTCGGGCATGTGTGAGCGCGAGGTCTGCTCGTGCGGCGCATGGCCGCGCGGCACTGGGCTCGTCGCGGCGGGCAGCACCCTCTAGACTCGACCTTATGTCGAGCGTGATGCGGACGTTCACGGCGACGGCCATCGCCGCCACGGGCATTGCCTCCTGCGCGCACAGCGAGACGGAGCAGGCGCGGGGCATCACGGTGTTCGCGGCGGCGTCGCTGCAGAAAGTGTTCACGGAGCTCGGCAAACAGTTCGAGGCGCAGCACCCGGGGACGAGTGTGCGGTTCACCTTCGCTGGTTCGCCCACGCTGGTGGCGCAGCTCGACCAAGGGGCGCGGGGTGATGTGCTGGCTTCGGCTGACGAGGCGAATATGGACCGCGCGAGGGAAAGCCAATTGGTGGGCGAAGCGCGGGTTTTCGCGACGAACCGACTGGTGATCGTGACGGCCCGGGGCAACCCGAAGCGCATAGCGAAGCTCGCGGACCTGGCGAACCCGGATCTTGCGGTCGTGGTGTGCGCGGCGCAGGTGCCGTGCGGGGCGCTGGCGGGGAAGGTCGAGGCGAAGGCGGGTGTTGTGGTCCGGGCGCGCAGCCAGGAGCCCTCGGTGGCCGATGTGCTCGCGAAGGTGGCGTCGGGGGAGGCGGACGCGGGCCTGGTGTACAGCACGGACGCGAGCGCGGCCGGGGGCACGGTGTCGTCGGTGCCGGTCCCGGAAGGCGATGCGCTGGCGACGCGGTACCCGATCGCGGTCCTCGACCAGGCGAAGGGCGGCCCGCGCGGCGCGACTGCGGAGGCTTTTGTGGCGTTGGTGCTCAGCCCGCAGGGCCAGGAAGTGTTCGGGAACGCGGGCTTTGGGAAGCCGTAGGCGCGCGGGCGCGACGGGAGCCGGGATTTCGCCGGGGCTGCTGGTGCCCGCCGCGCTGGGCCTGGTGCTGGTGACGCTGCCGGTGCTGTGCCTGCCGAGGGGGGTCGCGTTCGGCCAGCTGCCTGCGTTGGCGCGCTCGGTCGCGGCGCGGGACGCGCTGCGGCTGTCGTTGGTGACGACGACGAGCGCGACGGCGCTCGTGTTGCTGTGCGGTGTCCCGCTCGCGCTGGTCCTCGCCCGCAGCGGCGCGCGCGGTTCGGTGTTGTTGCGCGGCGCGCTGCTGGTGCCGTTGGCGCTGCCGCCGGTGGTGGGCGGCATGGCGTTGCTCTCCGCGTTCGGCAGGCGCGGTTTGCTCGGGCATTGGCTCGACGAGGCCGGGGTGCGGATCGCGTTCTCGACCACTGCTGTTGTCCTCGCCCAGGCTTTCGTGGCGCTGCCGTTTTTCGCGCTGGCTTTTTCGGGCGCGCTCATCGCGGCGGGGTCTGCGCCGGAACGCGCGGCGGCGGGGCTCGGGGCGCGGCCGTGGCAGGTGCTGTGGCGGGTGACGTTGCCGAGGCTGCGTCCGGCGTTGGTGTCGGCGGCCGCGTTGGCGTTCGCCAGGGCGCTCGGGGAGTTCGGGGCGACTTTGACGTTCGCGGGCAGCTTCCAGGGGGTCACCCGGACGTTGCCGTTGGAGGTGTATTTGCAGCGGGAGGTGGACCCCGCCGCCGCGCAAGCGCTCTCCCTCGCGTTCCTGGCGGTCGCTGCCGGGTTGGTGCTGCTCACGTTGTGGGCGGATCGCCGCCGGGCCGCGCAGGAGCGTCGGCGGTTGGAGGCGGCGCGATGAGCGGCGCGGCGTTGCGGGTGGATGTGGCCGCCGCGGCGCGGGGCGTGGAGGCGGCTTTCGAGGTTCCCGGCGGGCAGTGCGCGGCGTTGATCGGCCCGAACGGGGCGGGTAAATCAAGCCTGCTCGCAATGGTTTCGGGCGGGTTGCGGCCAGACCGGGGGCAGGTCCTTGTCGGGGGCCGGGACGTGGCGCCGACGCCGGTGTGGCGGCGCAAAGTCGCGCTGCTCGCGCAACGCGCGGTGCTGTTCGAGCATCTGGACGTGTTGGACAATGTGGCGTTCGCGCCGAGGGTCGCTGGTCTTTCCGTCGCGCGCTCCCGCGCGCTGGCCCGCGAATGGTTGGAGCAGCTCGGCGCTTTGCGGTGGGCCGCGCGGCGCCCGCATGAGCTGTCCGGCGGGCAGGCGCAGCGGGTGGCGCTCGCCCAGGCCCTCGCCGCCGACCCCCAGGTGCTGCTGTTGGACGAGCCGTTCGCCGCGATGGACGTGCAGGCCGCGGCGGAGCTGCGGGCCGTGTTGCGTCGGCTGCTCGACGGCCGGACGTGCGTGCTGGCGACGCACGATTTCGCGGACGTCGCGACCCTCGCCGATGTTGTTGTGGTGCTCGATGCGGGGCGGGTGGCGCAGACGACCAGCCCCGAGGGGCTTGTCGCCGACCCGGCGACCGAGTTCGCGGCTCGTCTTGTGGGGCTCAACCGTGTCGGGTCGGCGTTGTTCCCGCCCACAGCGGCGAGAGTGGTGTTGGGCGCGGAGGCGCCGCCGCGACACGGTGGCGCATGCATCGAGGGCGCGTTCATCGGGATCGTCTCGCACGGCGAAGGTTTGCGGGCGCTGTGCCGGGTGGGGGATTGCGTGGTCGAGGCGCAGGTCGGCCATGATCTCGCGCAGCGGCTCGAACCGGGCACGGCGGTGGGGATCGCCGTCGAGGACACTGCGCGCTGAAATCCCCGGCGCTGCGCTCTTTCGTTGTGCTGGTCTCTGGCTCGGTGCTGGTCTCCTTTTCTCAGCTCGAGCGGTATTCCGGCCGGAGCGTGTCCCCGAACGCGCTGAGCGGGATCGTGGCGGAGAACGCGCCCGCGTTCACCGCCCCGACACGCTCGGCGGGCAAGTAGACGACCAGGTCGGTCGGGGTCAAAGCGAACGCCGAGTAGGAGCCGTCGTTGTAGGTTCCGATGGAGAGCTGCCCGAGCGTCCCCTGTTTCGCGTCGCGCAGCACCAGCGGCGTGATCGTGGCCGGGATGTTCGTCCCCGCTTTGAACAGGTCCGAGATGCGCAGTTGCCGGTGCTCGGCCAAGTCGAATGTCAGGGTCAGGCACTCGTCGTTCGGGTGCGCCGCGGCCGAGACGGACACTGTCTCGTGGAACACGAGGCTCTGCACCGAGGCGGAGTGCCGGTAGTCGTGGTGTTCGTCGATGTCGCCGGAAACCGAGGTTTGCGGCGCGGAGGGGATCGAGGAGCGCAACTGGGCGAACCGGCTCTTGATGAAGGCGGCGAGCTGCGACTCGACCCACTCGTCGCCGAGCATGTCGCCCGGCACGGGGCTGCTGTAGCTGACTGTTCGGTCGTCGGACAGGCTTTCCTGGAACTCGCAGCGCGCCTCGTCGGTGTGGCGCGGGTACTCGCCGTGCTCGCGCCACGCCCCGCCTGCCTGGGCGCACACGCTGGCCTGGTCCGCGAGGGCCGGGGCGGCGGCTGGTCCTGCGAGCAGGCCGGTCGCGATGAGCGCGGTGAGCAAACGTCGCATCACGGTCAGCGGAGCGGTTTGACGCTCGTCTTGGGCGGCTTCGCGCTGGCAGCAGGCGTGGCAGGGGCCGGGGCGGCGGGCGCGGTGGTGGCTGGCGATGCTGGCGCGGCGATCGGCGGGACGGCGGGCGCCGGAGCCCCAGGCACGGGGGCGCCAGGCGCGGGCGCAGCGCTGTCCGGGGCAGCGCCGTCAGGGGCCCCGGCCACCGGCGGGGGCGCGGACAGGGTGAACGTCTGGGTGAGTTTTTGCGTCACGGGCTGCCGGTTCCCCTTCGTGAACGCGGTCTCGGTGAAAACCACCGTCCGCGCCGCTCCGGCCGACTGCTCCTCATAAGTGGCCCCGACGGCGATCTGCCGTTCGTCGCCGTCGCGCGCGCCCGCGAGCTGTCCTTGGTAGACGGCGATCCGGGACTTCAGCCACGCGGCCAGCTGCTTGCTGCCCGCGGCGTCGTCCGCCACATCGCTCGGGTACTCATATTGCAGCTGCAAGAAGGTGCTGCCCGGCGTCTCCGGGGTCAGCTCGCACGCGGCCCTGCCGGTGATCTGCACGAACTCGCTGCGCTCAGACCACAAGCCGTCCACCGTTTCGCACACGCTTTGCCGGTCGGCGCGCGCGGGGGCCGCCGCCAGCGCGGCCGCGCCCGCGACGGCGGCCATCGCTGCCAACAGTTTCTTTCGCATAGCCGTCCACCCTACCGGCTTCGCCTGTGCGTCCCCTTGGCGGACGCTGCGGGGCCTGCGCTCGTGGTCAGGTCTCGTACGGGTTCTCGGGCGGCGGGATGGGCGCGACGTGTATGACGCGCACGGTCGGAATGTCCTCCGGGTCGTTGTCGATGCTGCCCGGCACGTATGTCCCGATCAGCCGCACCCACTGTTTGTCGGCGAGGTCCTGCGCGGGGGCGCGGGCAGGGTCCACGTCGAGCTTGAGCACCACCGAGCGCGCGTCCGCCGCGCAACACCAGATGAACACCCTGGCCAAATAGAGTCCGTCGGGGAGTTTCCGGACGAAACCGACCAACGAGACCTCCCTGCCGTCGAGCGTGGCCGGGGCCCCGAGCGCCCGGCCGACGAAGTCGATCAGCTTCATCGACGGTTGGCCCGGGGGCAGCGGCGGGTAGGGGGCCGGGTCGGCTGGAGCCGCCTGCGCCTGCGCGGGCGGCTGGTCCACGGTCAACACCGGCGGCGGCGCGAAGAGCAGCACCAACGCCGGAACCATCAACAACCACGCCATCCGGCTCGAATGATGGTGCTCGTGCTCGTGCTCGTGCTCTGTGGGCTTGCTGCGAAAACTCGCCGCGATGAGCGCCACCGCGAGCAGCACGGCCGCCGCGCCGGTCGCCGTGAGCCACGGCCCGAGCGCGGGTTTCACATACCGCGCATAGTTCCCGTTCAACGAGATCTTGAGCACGGCCCCGCCCAGCAGCAGCAGGATCAAGTGTTGTGTCTCTCGGCGCACCGTTATCGACCTCCTCCGAACACCAGCAGACCGGCCGCGGCCGCCATCAGGACCGCTATGGCGAGAACAACCGCGTCCAGCCGCGCCGTGAATTTCGTGCCGAACATCCCCACATGCATCGCGACGAGTTTCAGGTCCACCATCGGGCTCACCACCAGGAAGACCAGTTGCGCGGTCGAGGGCATCGTGGTGAAGCTCGCCGCGACGAACGCGTCCGCCTCCGAGCACACCGAAAGCACGACGGCGAACACGGCCATCGCCGCGATCGCGGGCACAAGGCTGGCGCCGAGGGCCGCGAGCCACGACGGCGGCAGCGCCACATGCGCGATTGCCGCGAACGCCGCCCCGGCCACCAGGAACGAGCCCGAGGACAGCAGGTCCGCCTGGGCCGCCGCGAGGAACCTGTCGGACCAGGAGCCCGCAACCTCGTGCGGGTGCGCCGCGTTCGGCGGCGGCTCCCGCTCTGCCGAGCTTTTGGCGAACACGAGGCCGACGAGCCACGCGACCAGCAGGGAAGCCGCGAACCTGCACAACGCCATCTGCGGCCGGTCGGGGAACGCCACGAACGTCGCAGCGATCACCACCGGGTTGATCGCCGGGGCGGAGAGCAAAAAAGCGATGGCCGCGCCCCTGCCGACGCCCGAATCGAGCATTCGGCTCGCGATCGGCGCAGACGCGCACTCGCACGCGGGCAACCCCACCCCGGCCAACCCCGCCGCCAGCACTCGGGCCCGCCTGCCAGCAGGAAGGAGCTTGCGCAGGTCGTCGCCGGGCAAAAAGGCCGCGATGAGCGCGCTCACCAGCACGCCCAACGCCACGAACGGGATCGCCTGCACGAAAATGCCCGAGAAGACGGTGGCCGCCTCGGCCAGGGCCGGGTGCGCCGCGAACGCCCCCGAGAGCTGATCGGCGAACAGAATGAACAGCAGAAGGGCAAGCGTGAACACCCATACCGAGGAGACGCGGACGGAGCCGGCTTGCGGGCGCACGCCCGCCAGGGTAGCAACTCGCCTTGCGGACCTTCACGCTCTACACTGTTGGACGTGCGAAAAGAGTGGCGCCGGTTGGCGAGCCGACTTGTGGCCTCATCGGTTCCGTTCGTTTTGGCCGTGTGCGGCCTGGGCGCCTGCGGCCAGGACAAAGCCGCTCCGCCCCCGCCTCCTCCGCCCGCCCCGCCCTCCGCGCCCCCGAACACGACCACGACGCCGACGAGCGTCCCGCCCGGCACGAAGCTCTCCTCGCAGGAGGCTCCTGCCGACTGGAAGCGGCTCCTCCCGCCGGGCGCGGACGCGACGCTGATCCGCTATCGCTCCGTCTCGGGCCTTGACGGCTCCGCGACCGAGGTCGGCGGCGTCGTCCTCACCCCCGCCGGACCCGCCCCGAAAGAGGGGTGGCCCATTATCACCGTCGGCCACGGCCTGACCGGTGTGCGCGGGGACTGCGGGGCTGCCGAGCACCCGCTGCTCGCCAGCGTCACCAAGCGGCTCGCCCCGCTGGTCAAAGCGGGCTACCTGGTCGTGATGAGCGATTACCAAGGGCTTTCCTCGGCGGGCACGCACCCGTTCCTGGACCCCAAGACCGCCGCGTACAACCTGATCGACGCGGTCGCCGCCGCGCGCCAGCTCGTCCCGCAACACTCCAACAAATGGGCCGCGATGGGCCATTCCCAAGGCGGCCAAGCCGCATGGGCGGCCTTGGAGCACGCGAAGGAGTACGGCAAATCGTTCCAGTTCGTCGGCGCTGTCGCGCTCGCCCCCGCGGTCAATGGCGCGGCAGCCTTCGACGCGGCGCTCCACGGCAAGCTGACCAAGCTGCAGGAGTCGCTGTTCCCGGCTCTGATCGCCGGGTACCTCGCGAGGCACCCCGACGGCAAATGGGAGGATTTCCTGTCCGGGGCCTTGCTGGAGAACCACGACGTTTTGCTCTCCTGCGCCCCAGAGGACATGCAGAAACGAGCCGCTGTCCTCTCCCGGATCACCCCTGGCGACGTGGTGCCGGACACGGAGCAGGCGCAGGCCAAGCTCCGGGCCTGGCTGGAGGAGGTCTCCTTGCCCAAAACGGCGGGGGACGGGCCGCTGTTGGTCGTGCAGGGGGCCAAGGACGAGCTCATCGAGCCCGAATGGACGCGGGAGGCGGTGCGGCAGGGCTGCGCGCTGGGCTTGCGCGTGCAGGAGATCGTCCGCCCCGGCCAAGGGCACGCTGACGTCGAAGACGACAAAGATGTGCTGGACTGGCTCGGGGCGCGCTTCGCCGGGGACCAGCCGGCGCCCACGAGCTGCGAGTAGGCCGCGGGATCGGAGTAGGCTTGGCGCATGCGTCTCGCTCACTTCGGCCAGTCCTGCGTCCTCGTGGAGCACGCGGGAACGAAAGTTCTGATCGATCCGGGGTCCTTCTCGCACGGGTTCGAAGGCGTCTCGGGCCTGGACGCGATCCTCATCACCCACCAGCACGCGGATCACGTCGACCAGAGCCGCCTCGGGCCGCTGATCGAGCTCAACCCGCAGGCCGCGCTGGTCACGGACGCGCAGACGCAGGAGATCCTCGGCGAGGGGTGGCAGAAGGTCGTCCCCGGCGACTCCTTCGCGGCGGGCGCGCTGAACGTCCGCGTGGTCGGCGGCAAACACGCCGTGATCGTGCCGGATGTTCCGGTGGTGGACAATCTGGGTTTCATTTTCGGCGACGAGTCCGAACCTGATCTTTTTTACCATCCCGGCGACGCGTTGCATGTGCCGGAGCGCAGCCCCCAGGTCCTCGCGGTGCCCACCGGCGGGCCGTGGATGAGGGTGTCGGACGGCGTCGAGTTCCTCCGCGCGGTCAAAGCGCGGCTCTCGGTGCCGGTGCATGGGGAGACCGAGCGTTTTCCGCAGTCGTACACCGACCGCTATGCCGAATACGGGCCGGCCGGGGCGGAATTGCGCATCCTGCCCCGCGAAGAAGCCGTCGAAGTCGCCTGAGCGAATTCCTGAACAGATCGGAGCAGGCCCATGAGCACAGATCCCGCGTACACCAGCTGGCTCGACTTGCAGTTCCAGCCTCCTGCGCGGCTCGGCGACACCAGCCTGGACGCCGACGGCGTCGCCCGGCACATCCATGACGAGCTCATGCTCGACGGTTCGTCCCGCTTGAACCTCGCGACGTTCGTGAGCACCTGGATGGAGCCGCAAGCCCAAAAGCTCATGGTCGAGGCGTTCGACAAGAACATGATCGACAAGGACGAGTACCCGGCCACCGCGGCCATCGAGACGCGGTGCGTGTCCATCGTCGCCGACCTCTTCCACGCCCCGGGGCTCGACCCGGGCGACCCGGGGACCGCGACCGGGGTGTCCACGATCGGGTCCAGCGAGGCTGTGATGCTGGGCGGGCTCGCGCTGAAATGGCGTTGGCGGCTCGCGCGCGAGCGCGCGGGCGCGAGCACGGCAAGGCCGAACCTGGTGCTCGGGTCCAATGTGCAAGTGGTGTGGGAGAAGTTCTGCCGCTATTTCGAAGTCGAGCCCCGGTATCTGCCGATGGCCCCCGGCCGGTACACCATCACGGCGGAGCAGGTCCGCGAGGCGGTGGACGAGAACACCATCGGCGTCGTGGCGATCCTCGGCACCACCTTCACCGGCGAGTTCGAACCGGTCGAGCAGATCGCCCAGGTCCTCGACGAGCTTGCTGCTTCGGGCGGGCCGGACGTCAAGATCCATGTGGACGCGGCGAGCGGGGGTTTCGTCGCCCCGTTCCTGCATCCGGAGCTGCGCTGGGACTTCCGCGTGCCCAGGGTCGCGTCGATCAACGTGTCCGGGCACAAATACGGGCTCACGTACCCCGGCGTCGGGTTCGTCGTGTGGCGGGACCGGGAGCAGCTGCCGGAAGAGCTGATTTTCCGGGTCTCCTACCTCGGCGGCGACATGCCGACGTTCACCTTGAACTTTTCCCGCCCCGGCAACCAAGTGATCGGCCAGTACTACAACTTTTTGCGCTTCGGACGCGAGGGCTACACGCGGATCATGGGCGCGTTGCAGCACATCGCCAGGTGGATCGCCGACGAGCTCGCCGCGCTGCCCGGCGTGCGAATGATCGCCGACGGCTCCGCGATCCCCGTGGTGGCGTTCGCTTTGGACGAGGAACTGGGCTACGACGTGTACGCGCTCTCGCACGCGTTGCGCGCCGGGGGCTGGCAGGTGCCCGCCTACCCGATGCCCGAGGGCGCGCAAGGGCTGTCGGTGCTGCGGATCGTTGTGCGGGAAGGGTTCAGCGGCGAACTCGCCCGAGCGCTGGTCCAGGCGGTGGGGACAGCGATGCAGGAGCTTTCCCAAGGCGGGCTGAAGCCCAGGAAGCAGTTCATGCACTGACGCAGTCCGCGTTGGCAGCCGTCGGCGCGAGCGGACCCGGCTGTACGCAAACCAGGGCGCAAGGAGACCAGGCTATGACGCTTTTCGGCCCCGAGGACGTGCTCGGCCCGCCGCGGGAACGGCAGGCTCTCCCCGCTGGGGCCGTGCATCTGCCCGGTTGGCTGTCGCTGCCCGAGCAGGCCAGACTGAGCGCCGAGTTCCAGATGTGGGCGCGCGGGCCGGTTCCGCTTCGTGCGGCGGCGCTCCCGAACGGGGGCCGCATGTCGGTCCGCACGGTGTGCCTCGGCTGGCATTGGCAGCCGTACCGGTACACCCGGACCGCCGACGACGTCAACGGCCAGCAGGTCTTGCCCTTCCCGGATTGGCTCGGCGACCTCGCCAAGGCCGTTGTGCGCGAGGCCTGCGGCGCGACCGCTGCCCGAACGTACCGCCCGGACGCCGCGCTGGTGAACCACTACGACGCGCATGCGCGGATGGGCATGCACCAAGACAAGGACGAGAGAACGGACGCGCCGGTCGTCTCGCTCAGCGTCGGCGACAGTTGCGTGTTCCGGTTCGGCAACGCCCAAGGCCGGGGCAAGCCCCACACCGACGTCCGGCTCGAATCCGGGGACGCGTTCGTGTTCGGCGGGCCTTCGCGCCTCGCCTACCACGGGGTGCCGAAAATATTCCCGGGCACCGCGCCCGAAGGCTGTGGGCTCGCGCGCGGACGGCTCAACATCACCGTGCGCGCCACGGGGATGCCGTGAGGGTCACTCGCCGGAGATGAAGGTCTCCAACTGGGCGCGGGCGACGTCGTCGGCGAGCTGGCGCGGCGGGGACTTCATCAAGTAGGCGCTGGCCGGGTAGACCGGGCCGCCGATGCCCCGGTCGAGGGCGATCTTCGCGGCCCGCACCGCGTCGATGATGATCCCCGCGGAGTTCGGCGAGTCCCACACTTCGAGCTTGTACTCCAAGCTCAGCGGCACGTCGCCGAAGGCCCGGCCTTCAAGGCGCACGTACGCCCACTTGCGGTCGTCGAGCCATTCGACGTAGTCGGACGGGCCGATGTGGACGTTGCGGTCGTAGACCTTGCCCGCCAGCGACCCCTGCAGGTTGCTCGTGACGGCCTGGGTCTTGGAGACCTTCTTGGACTCCAACCGGTCGCGTTCCAGCATGTTTTTGAAGTCCATGTTGCCGCCGACGTTGAGCTGGTAGGTGCGGTCCAGCACGACGCCCCGGTCTTCGAAGAGCTTCGCCATCACGCGGTGGGTGATGGTGGCGCCGACCTGGCTCTTGATGTCGTCGCCGACGATCGGCACGCCCGCGTCCTCGAACTTCTTCGCCCACACCGGGTCGGAGGCGATGAAGACCGGCAGGGCGTTCACGAACGCCACCCCGGCGTCGATGGCGCACTGGGCGTAGAAGCGGTCCGCTTCCTCGGAGCCCACCGGCAGGTACGAGACCAGCACATCGGCTTTGGCGGCCTTGAGGGCGGCGACCACGTCGGCCGCCTCGCCCGGGGCCTCCTCGATGGTCTGCATGTAGTACTTGCCGAGCCCGTCGAGGGTGGGGCCGCGCAGAACGGTCACGTCCTGGGGCGGCACGTCGGAGATCTTGATGGTGTTGTTCTGGCTCGCGAAGATGGCCTCGGAAAGGTCGAAGCCCACTTTCTTGGCGTCCACGTCGAACGCGGCGACGAACTTCACGTCGCGGACGTGGTAGGGGCCGAAACGAACGTGCATCAGTCCGGGGACGGTCGCGTCCTCATCGGCGTCCTGGTAATACTGCACGCCTTGGACCAGGGACGCGGCGCAGTTGCCGACGCCGACGATCGCAACTCGGACTTCGTTCGCGTTCTCGCTCATGCTTGGTGGCTCTCTCCTCGGATCTCAGCGGCGATGAGCTCGTTGAGCCATCCCACTTCGCGTTCAGTGGACTCCAGGGCCAGCTGTTGCAGCTGGGCTGTGTACCGGCGCAGGCCGGCGCTGGCTTTCGCCAAGGTCTCGCGCAGGGTGTCGCGACGTTGCTCCACCTGCCGGCGGCGGCCTTCGAGAATGCGCATGCGCACCTCGGGCGTGGTGAAGCGGAAGAATGCCAACCGCAGGCCAAAGCCGTCGTCCGTGTAGTTCCGGGGTCCGGTGTCGCTCACCAATTCGATGAAGCGTTCCCGCCCTTCCGGGGTGATTTCGTAGACCCGCTTCGCCCGCTTGCTGCCCACGGACGTGGAGCCGGCCAGCGCGCTGCGGGCGGAGGGCGGCGGCGCGGCGTCCTCCGAGCCGATCAAACCCTCCGCCTCCATGCGCTTCAAGGCCGGGTACAGGGACCCGTACGAGAAGGCCCGAAACGGACCGAGCAGCTCTCGGAGGTTTTTGCGAAGGTCGTAGCCATGTATGGAGGAGTCATGGAGCAATCCGAGGATCGCCATCTCCAACATGCTCTCGACCTTTCTCCGCTCTCCGCCCACGTTCTTGTGCCGTGTTCTTTTTGGTTTGACCCGTCCAGATGGTATATCGCGCCGATATAGCTGTCAATTTCGAACTCTCAGAACGCGCATTAAGAGCATGCCGAAACGCGCAGTGCGCGCGCATCTCTCCGGGCGGCCCGGCGGACGAGGCGGCGGCGAAGGCCTTCGCCGCCGCGCCCGCGGCCGGCCTGAGCGGTCGGACCGCACAGCGCTTTCCCAGGAGGCGCACAACAACTGCGCAGCCGAGACTTAACTCCCGCTGATGTTTCGGTCCTAGCATCGTGTCATGCCTCTGCACGAGGCTCGAGAGACGACACTCGCCAAAGGAGACTCGAAATGTCGCAACCGTCCGCATCGCCCGAAACCACAGAACCGCCCTCCAAGCCCGCGCCGGGCACTGTCACGCATGTGACCACGAATCTGCCGCAGTCGAACATCGGCTGGGCGGTGGCGTCGGCCATCTTCTTCTGGCCGCTCTCGTTCAGCGCCTTCACCAACGCCTGGAAGGTGTACCCGCTCTGGTCGGCGGGCGACGGCGAAGGGGCCGAACAAGCGGCGGCCAAGGCCAAGCTGCTCGGCAAGATCTCCCTCCTGGTCGGACTGGTCCTCATCTTCTTGTTCGTCGGGTTGCGGATCGTGCTGCCCTTCTGGTTCTGGCGCCACCACGGCGGCGGTTGGGGCCTTGGGGATTGGGGTCCCGGCGGCCACGAGCCCGGCGGCTGGGGTCCTGGCGGCCACGAGCCCGGCGGCTGGGGTCCTGGCGGCCACGAGCCCGGCGGCTGGGGTCCCGGCGACATGGACCACGATGGCCCCGAGGGCCAGCCATCGCCTCCGGCCCCGCCGCAGCAGCCGGTTCCGCCGCAGCAGCCAGTTCCGCCGCAGCTGCCGGTTCCGCCGCAGCAGCCGGTTCCGCCGACTGCTCCGAGGAGCTGACGCGTCGAGGAAGATCCTGGTCGCGCCGGCCTTCGGCGCGACCGGGCTTTTTCACTTAACCTGGACAGGTGCGATCACTCGGCCAGCCTGGGCACCATGTCGTGGAGTACGGACTCCAACGGCGTTCGAGGCTTGCCGACTACCAGGCGGGGCTCGTCGCACGGGGGGAGATCTGCGACGCGGACCGCTTCCTCTTGCTCGCCGCGAAATTCCACGGCCAAGCGTCCACGACGCTCTGCCCGGTCTGCGGCAAAGAGCGCCTGACCCTCGTCTCGTGGGTCTTCGGCGACTCGCTCGGCCCGGCTTCCGGGTCCGCGCGGGGCGAGGCCGAGCTCGCGCAGCTCTCCCTGGCGCGGGGCGAGTTCACGGTCCACGTCGTCGAGGTCTGCCGGGGCTGCTCGTGGAACTTCCTCATCCGCTCCTATGTGACCGGCACGGCGAAAACACGGGCCAAACGCGGAGCGTCCCGCTAGGCCGCGGCGGCGGCGCATGATCGGCTGTAGAATGGCCGCGAACCACGCTTGAGCCTTTCGGCCGGCGGCGAGATCTGTGGAGAAAGAAGGCGACCGTATGAAAACCATGACTGCGGCACTGTTCGCGACAGCTGTTTGCGGGGCGGCCTTCCTGGCCCCGTCCCCCGCGTTGGCCGCCCCCGCCCCCGGCCACCACGACAAACAATGGTGCCCCGGCCAGCCTTGGGACGAGGAGTGGGGCGTCAACGACAACCCGATCAGCTGCCACGCCGTCGACACGGACGAGGACGACGAGGGCCTGGACGACGACGCCCCGGACCCTGACCTCGGCGTCGGCGTGCCCAAAGCCCACCCGGACGGCGAGTACCCGCCGGACTACGACTGGTCCGACCGCTACGAGGACAACCACGGCGGCCGCCACGGCTGAGGCCCGTGCTTATACAGTGACGGGGTGGCCCGAGTCCCCGACACCAGTCCGTCCCGCGAAGTCGACCAGGCTTCGCTCGGCGGACGAGTGCTGCCCACCTGGGAGTCCGCTGCCGCTGTGCAGCTCTCCCGCTGGGTAGGCGGTGCGTTCGGCGAGCACGGCACAATCGGCAGACAGCCGTTTTTCACCCCGGTGCGGATACTGCTCCTGTTCGCGGTCCTCGGCTTGGTCCTTGGCTTCGGCTCCAAAGCCCCGTGCCTTGAGCAGCGCGAGACCAAACACGGCCACTTCGAAGTCCTCTGGACGAACCACAACGAGTACGCCCGCGCCTGTTACACGGACATTCTGCCGTTGTACGGCTCAGAAGGGTTCGACAAGGGCTCCGTGCCCTACCGCGACCACCGGCCGGACGGGCGTTGGATGGAATACCCGGTGCTGCTCGGCTCCTTCCAGTACGCGGCCGCCGCGGCGGCGCACGCCTGGACGGCGGGCGCGCGGCACGGTGTGCTGCCGCCGATGGCGCCGGGGCTGGTCTTCTTCGCCGTGTGCGCGCTGGTCATCGCCGCCGCCTGGCTTGTCGTGGTGTGGGCCAGCGCCCGGCTCGCGGGGAACAGGGTCTGGGACGTGTGGCTCGTGGCGCTCAGCCCGGTGGTGTTCGTGCAGGCCTTCACGAACTTCGACGCGATCGGGGTCGCGCTGTTGATGGCAGCCCTGCTCGCCTGGCGCAGGAATATGCCGTTCCTCGTCGGCCTGTTGGCGGGCCTCGGGGCCGCGGTCAAGCTTTTCCCGGTCCTGCTGTTTTTCCCGTTGCTGCTCGTCGCGTGGCGGGACAAACGCGTTGCCGACTGGGCCAAGGCGCTCGCCGCCGCCGCAGCGGCGCTCCTCGTGGTGAACCTCCCCGTGGCCTGGGCGTACCAGGAAGGCTGGTCCGAGTTCTTCACGTTCAACAGAGACAGGCTCTCGCAGGAGGGCTCGCTGCTCTACCTGGTGTTCGACTACCTGCGCGTCCAAGCCCAGCACGGCTCGGTCGGACTTTTGCCCGCGGAGAAAGCGAACGCGATCTCCCTCGTGGCCTTCGTGCTCTGTTGCGCCGCCATCGCGGCGGTGAGCCGCACGGCGCGCGCGAAGCCGACGCTGGAGCAGCTGGTCTTCCTGACGGTCACGGCGTTCCTGCTCACGAGCAAGGTGTGGAGCTCGCAGTACTCGCTCTGGCTGGTGCCGCTCGCCGTGCTCGCCTTCCCGCGCCTCTGGGCGCTCGCGGGCTGGATGTTCCTGGAGCTCTTGAACTGGCTGACCAGGCAGTGGTGGTTCTATGAGAGCTTCTCCGGCGGCGGCGACCCCACGGTGGAACGGGTGTATTTCCTGTTGCTCGTCCTGCGCGACGGGGCGCTGGTCGCGATCTGCGCCGCCCTCGTGCGGTCGCTCTACCGCGGGGAGCGCGCCCCTGCCCCCTGCGCGTCGCCCACAGCCGAGCCGGCTCGCTGAGTTGTGCAATCCGCCTGCTCTCGTTTAGACTTCCCCACCGAACATATGAGATTCTCCTGACCCGGCCATCCCTTGGTTTCTTTTGTCCGGCTGGGTTCGTTTAGACCGTAGGAGGTGATGGGGTTTCATGCGTCAATACGAGCTCATGCTCATCCTCGACCCGAACATCGATGAGCGCACCGTCGCCCCGGCGGTGGACAAGCTGCTCGGCGTGGTCCGCGAGGAAGGCGGCAGCGTCGAGAAGGTCGACGTCTGGGGCCGTCGTCGGCTCGCGTACGAGATCGCCAAGCGCGGCGAAGGCATTTACGCCGTCGTGGACCTCAAGGCCCAGTCTTCGACCGTCTCCGAGTTGGACCGCCAGCTGCGGATCAACGAGACCGTCCTGCGCGCCAAAGTGCTCCGCAAAGACAAGTAAATCCCCAGGAGGGCGATATGGCAGGCGACACCGTCATTACCGTGGTCGGCAACTTGACGGCCGACCCGGAGCTGCGGTTCACTCCGACCGGCGCGGCCGTCGCGAACTTCACCGTCGCGTCGACGCCGAGGATGTTCGACCGCCAGACCAACGAGTGGAAGGACGGCGAAGCGCTGTTCTTGCGCTGCAACATTTGGCGCGAGGCCGCGGAGAACGTGGCCGAGTCGCTCACCCGAGGCTCTCGCGTCATCGTCACCGGCAGGCTCAAGCAGCGTTCCTACGAGACCCGCGAGGGCGAGAAACGCACTGTCGTCGAGCTCGAGGTCGATGAGATCGGCCCGTCGTTGCGGTACTCCACCGCGAAGGTGAACCGGGCGGCGCGAGGCGGCAGCAGCGGTGGCGGCGGCGGGCGCTCCGGCGGCTACGGCGACGACCCGTGGGCCTCGGCCCCGGCCGGGGACGACTTCCCCTCCTCCTCTTCCCGTTCCGGTTCCGGCGACGACGAACCGCCGTTCTGACATTGATCCAAGGAGCATGACATGCAGTTGATTTTGACGAAGAAAGTGGCCGGTCTCGGCGGTGCTGGCGACCTCGTGGAGGTCAAGGAGGGCTACGCCCGCAACTTCCTCCTGCCCCGCAAGCTGGCCATCACCGGCACCGCTTCCGCGCAGAAGCAGGCCGAGAACATCAGAACTGCCGCAGCGCAGCGCGAAGCCAGGGCGCATGACCGCGCCGAGGAGCTCAAAGCCAAGCTCGCCGAGGTCGGCAAGGTGGCTGTGCCCGCCCGCGCCGGCAACACCGGAAAGCTGTTCGGTTCGGTGACCCCGGCGCAGGTCGCGGCAGCGATCTCGAACGCGGCTGGCTCGCAGGTGGACGCTGGCGATGTGCGGCTCGCCGCGCACCAGATCCGCTCGCTCGGCCAGTACGAGATCGAAGTGGACCTTGGAGCCGGACTGACCTCCAAGGTCAAGCTGGACATCGTCGCCGCGCAGTAACACTTCTGGCACGACGCGTCGAGCGGCTCGCGACATGCGGGCCGCTCGACGCGTTGTCAGGCTCCTGCCGACCGGAGACGACGGTCCCGCTCGTGGTTCCTCGTCGTGGCCGAACCGCTCACGGCGCTTGGAAGCGTCTTTCGCTGAACCGCAGGACCGGGCGGTAGCCGAGTTTTCGGTAGATCGAATTCGGCCTCGGGCTGGTCTCGTCGGTGAACAGCACCACGCGTGCGGCCCTGCCCGTCTCAAGCGCCCATGCGGTCGCCGCGCCCGCGACAGCGATGCCGTACCCGTTGCCTCGGACGTCCTCCGGCGCGAACACCGGCCCGACACGGGAAACCCCCGCGACCGGTCGCCGCACGCCCGCGAACGCGACCGGCCTCCCCTTGTCCTCCCAAATGACGAAGACGCAGTCCGACCCGCGCAGGTTCGAGCCCAGGACCCGCCGCATCGTCTCGGGCGAGCCATGCCTGCCGTAGTCCTCGGCCTCGTAGTCGAGAGTCCATCCGACCAGCAGGTCGAGGTCCGCGGCCGTCGCGAGCCGCGCGGCTCCTGGCACGGCGGGCGGGGTGTGCTCGCCGAGTTCGTGCAGCACGTTGTGGCGCGGCGGCAGCGCCACGGCGCCCACTGTTGCGCACCACGCATCGGCGAAGGCGTCCGCGACCTGCTCCGGGCCGTCCACGGCGACGAGCGCCGGGTCCGCCTCGGCGTAGGCCGCGACGACCGCGTCCACACAGCTCCGCGGCAGCGCGGAGAGCCGGAGCGGATCGTCCCGGCTGATCTGCAGCATCGCCCCGGCCAACGTCCCGTGCGGCCATGCCGTCAACAACAGGTACGGGGCGCCGCCCTGGGACAGGTAGGCGGACAAAGCGCTGAGCGTGAATGTGTTGCGGACGGCGTCCTTCTCGTAGAGCTCTCGCGTCAGTTCCCAGAAATCCGCCACCCTGCCATGCGCCCGAACGACCACCCCTGGATCATGCCCCCGGCGTTCCGCGGCGTCAATCTCCGCTGTTGCGCACAGGTTTTTGCCATGCGTCCGCCTGGCTCGGAAACTTCCGGCGCCCTTTGTCTTCCATCGAGATGGCCAAACGCTGTACTCCAGATCACAACACGCCGACGGGCGCATTCTCGCGACACGCCGATACTTTTTTCATCCACAGCCTTTATTGTTTCTTAACATGCCCTGAACTGGGGAAAGTGAGATTTCTGCGCACTTTCTCCACATTTCATCCACAGGCTCGCGGAACTCGTGAACAACTTGTCCCGGGCAATGCACAGGTTTCTGCGGCAGCTGTGGATAACTGATCTTGACCGACGGGCGCTCGGGCCCTAGCGTTGCTTGGTCATCGCCCCCTCGGAAAGGGGCGGGCGTCCTCAACGGCAACGGCCGCCGATGAAAAATGTCAGTCCGTTCGGATACATATGTCAAGGATGCGACTGACAACGGAGCGAGAGTGAGGACTGTGCATGCCAATGCCTGTGGGCGAGTCCAGGGAACGGGTCGGCCTCGTGCGCGCCGAGGATGCCCCTCGTGAGGACCACGGTCTCGGATCCGCAGTCGCCTCCCGGGACCGGGGGCCGAGCTCCGACGGGCCGTACGACGCGGGCCGCCAGCCGCCGCAGGACGCCGTCGCGGAGCAATCCGTGCTCGGCGGCATGCTCCTGTCGAAAGACGCCATCGCCGACGTGCTCGAACACGTCCAAGGGAAGGACTTCTACCGTCCTGCCCACCAATTGGTCTTCGACGCCATCTTGGAGCTGTTCGGGCGGGGCGAGCCCGCGGACGCGGTGCTCGTGGCCGCCGAGCTGGAGCGCAAAGGGCATCTCGGGCGGATCGGCGGAGCCCCGTACCTGCACACACTGATATCGAGCGTCCCCACAGCGGCGAACGCGTCCTACTACGCCGAAATCGTCGCCGAGAAGGCGATCATGCGCAGGCTCGTCGAAGCGGGCACCCGCATCGTGCAGTACGGCTACGGCGGGGCGGACGGCCAAGACGCCGCCGAAGTCGTGGACCGGGCGCAAGCGGAGATCTTCGACGTCACCCAACGCAAACGCGCCGACGAAGTCGTGGCGCTCGAAGACCTGCTCCAACCCACCATGGACGAGATCGACTCCATCGCGAGCCGCGGCGGGATCTCGCTCGGCGTGCCCACCGGGTTCGCCGACCTCGACAAGGTGACCAACGGCTTCCATCCCGGCCAAATGATTATCGTCGCAGCCCGCCCCGGCGTCGGGAAATCCACCCTCGCATTAGACTTCCTGCGGTCCTGCTCGGTGCAGAACGGCCTGGCCAGCGCCTTGTTCTCCCTGGAGATGAGCAAGATGGAGATCGTCATGAAACTCCTCTCCGCCGAGGCGCGGATCCGTCTCGCCGACATGCGCTCGGGCCGGATGAGCGACGACGACTGGAGCCGCCTCGCCCGGCGGATGAGCCAAATCAGCGAGGCGCCCCTGTTCATCGACGACTCGCCGAACCTCACCATCATGGAGATCCGCGCCAAAGCGCGCAGACTCAAGCAGCGCCATGACCTCAAGCTCGTCGTCGTCGACTACCTCCAGCTCATGACCTCCGGCAAAAAGGTGGAGTCCCGTCAGCAAGAAGTGTCCGAATTCTCCCGTCAGCTCAAACTGCTCGCCAAAGAGCTCGAAGTCCCCGTCGTCGCGCTCAGCCAGCTCAACCGCGGCCCCGAGCAGCGCACCGACAAACGGCCCATGGTCTCGGACCTGCGCGAGTCGGGCTCGTTGGAGCAGGACGCCGACATGGTGATCTTGGTGCACCGCCCGGACGCCATCGAGCCGGACGACCCCCGAGGCGGCGAGGCGGACCTCATCCTCGGCAAGCACCGAAACGGCCCGACCTGCACCATAACGGTCGCCCACCAGCTGCACGTCTCCCGGTTCGTGGACATGGCACGGGGCTGAAGGGCCTCTGGCGGGTCTCGTGGCCGCCGGTTTGGCGCCAATCAGTTTGGCGCAGTGTTGACGCCTCAATTCCCCGGGTGCGGTGTGCGTGTCGCATGGAGGAGCACACGAGTGTGCGATGATGAGGCATGGCGAAGGCCGATGATCTGTACCTGATGCAGTTGGAGTTGCAGAAGCGGACAAAGGCCAGCATGCAGGCCGTGGACCAGGGCTTCCAGGCGATTCGGGACGAGGAGCGTCGGCAGGCGGATCAGCGGGAGAAGCGGGCCGAGCAGGAAGCAGCGGCCACCCCTGAGGGAAGAGCCCGGGCGGCGTGGGACGCGGCCTCGGACCCGAGGCGCTGGGGCAGCTACGAGGACGAAGAGGGATAGTGATGGCGGACATGAGCAGCCCCGACGGGGTACGCCAGCTCGGCGACGCGTGGCTGCAAGCGAGCGGCGGGCTGCACGACCAGGCCACGGCGATACAGTCGTCCCCGCTCTTCCCGGCCAGTTTCGGGTCGCGCTACGCGGAGCAGGCCGCGGGGGTGCGCGAGGGGTTCGAGAAGATCGCCGACACCTGGCGCGGCTGGGGCGGGCATTGCGAGGGCTACGGCGGGAACCTCCACGGCGCCGTGAACACATACACCGGCGCCGACGAGGGCAACGCCTCCGAACTGGACATGCACTTCTGATGGCCGACACGGGCAAGGAGATCCTCGACAGCGGCCACGTGCCCGTGAACGGCCAACAGACGGAGGCGCTCGCGGCGCTGCGCCAGTACTTTGACATCCTGCTGCTGCACTGGGTCAGGCTCGCGGCCTGCGGTGTCAGTTTCGCCGGGCTCGACCCGAACAGGGGCGGCGGCTATTACACGCAGGCGTACCACGCCGAGGACGACATCGACCTCAAAGCATTCCGGGACACATCCCAGACGCTGCGCACCGCAGGCGCGGGCACACAGACGCAGCTCGACCTGATCGCACAGACCGAGAACCTGCACCACCACTGGAACGACCCCGCTAGCGACGCGGCCCTGCACAACTACCTGACCAACAAAGACCGCATGGAGCAGGACCAGAGCGATCTCGTCGCCCACCAGCAGAATATCGCGCAGGTGGCCGAGAACCTGCAGAAAGCGCTGGAAGCCAAACGCGACATGGCGGTCAACGCCGTCGACAAGCTGGTCAACCAGGCGCTGCGCAACAGCCCCGGGATTTCGAGAACCGGCTGCGCACCGCCTGCGAGTCGATGGAGTCCAACAACCAGGGCGGCGGCATCGGCGGCTTCGGCTTCCACCAGCACCTCTACCAGCACCACGGGGCCCCCGGCGAGAACTGGAACGCCAACGACGTGCGGGGCGACATCCAGAACAGCGTGGTGAACGCCTTCGCCCTGGTCTGCCAAGCCCTCGACAAAGCCGACAACGAGGTCAAAACCCACATCGAGGAGAACTACGACGTGCTCCTCAAAGCCCTCGACGCCCAAGGCGGGCCACCGCCGCCCCTCTCGGAGGAGGCGCTCGGGCGGGTCATGCCGAAGCTGGCCAAAGACCCGCAGAAGCTGCACGAATACTACGAGATGCTGCTACAGACGATGCGGGAGAACGGGATCGACGACCCGAAGGCGCAGATCACCTTCCTCGCCACACTCGCGGAAGAGTCCGACCAGTTCACGGCGCCAGGGCTCGAGGAGCTTTGGGACGAAAAATACGGGGACAACCCACCCTACGACGCCAGAGCACACTACTACCAGGTGGTGGACGGTCTCGAAGGGGACGACTGGGTGTACCACGGGCGGGGCTATATCCAGTTGACCAATCGCGCGAACTATCAGGCGGCTCAAGACTACCTCCGCCAGCACGGATACCCGAACATCGACCTCATGGGCCACCCCGAGCAGGCGTCGGACCCCAAAACCGCCGCAGCGACAGCCGGATGGTTCTGGAAGAACCACGGCGCCGACCTCAGCAGAGTCGCCGCTGCAGGAGATCCGAGCACGGCATTCACAAACGTGACGATGGGCGTCAACGGCGCTGTGAACGGAGAAGTCGCCCCAGCCGCGCAGTACCCGACAAGAGCCGAGTACTACAACGCGCTCGTCACGGAGTACCGGGAGATGCTCGCCGCAAGAGGGGTGCCCGAAAGCTCCCTGCCCACCACCATCGACACAGCCCCGAGGTACTGATGAGACTGACGCACACCTGGTTCTCGGCGCTGGCCGCCGCCTTCGCGCTCGCCAGCTGCCACGCTCCGGACGACGGCCAGGGCTCCTCGTCGAGCGCCCAGCACCACGCCGTGGGCGCATCGACCGCCGCGACAGCGCCGCTGCCGACAGACTTCCCTGGCATACCTGCGGGAGCGGTCGTCGCGTACCACGACGGCGACGGCGTCAAAGTCATCACCGCGATCCCAGCTGCTACGCAGGCGAGCTTCGGGGCGAAAGACACCGGAGCCCCGTCCTTCACCGCCGATGGGAAGCACGTGTTCGCGAGCGTCGGCAAGGCGAACAGGCAAGACGCTGATCAGATCTTGGACTTCGATGTGGCCACCCGGACCGTCAGATCCATCGCGTGCCCGTGCGCGAAGGCCGTGGCGGCAAGCGGCAGCATGCTTGTCTGGTGGGAAGACCCCGACCGCCTCATGAGTCTCGATCTGCGCGAGCCGGATCCGAAGCCAAAAATATTGCGCACCGTGCAGCTCCCGACCCCCGCCCCCGACAAAATCCAGGGCGAATTGTCATGGCAACCCAGCGGCACAGCCGTCATCGGCGCCAGCAGGGACATCGTGCTCATCGGCAGACTCCCCACGAAACCCCTTCCCACTGGAGGCCCGACCTACTTGTTCACTGTGCAGGACGATGGCACAGCCCGATCGCTCGGAGCGGCGAACTCCGATGGTCCGGTGACCCGCGCGCTCTTCAGCCCCGGCGGGAAACAATTCGCTTATATCGGCAGGTATCGGGCGAGCTCAAACTCCCGATCCGCGTCCGTGTCGATCGTCGACACCTCGACCTGGCAGACACAGACCCCGTCCATCGCAGACAGCTCCAGTCCGGGCGTCGTCCCCGGTGTGACCAGTCTCTGGTGGGATTCCGACGGAGCGCTCGACACCGTCTATTACAGCGACAAAGAAGGCTCGCCCAGCCCGATGACGACTGTCACCCCGCCGAACATCTGGACGCTCACCGACCAAACATGGAAGCAGATCGGCTTCGACGGGGAACGATGGTTGTACCACCTAGCTCCTGGCGCGATCTTGACGCTCGGGCGTTCCAACCCCAGGGACGAGCACAGCGTCAGCACGACCCTCTCCATGGAGGTCCAAGGGCGTCGCGCGCAGATCGCAGAGGGCGTCACAGCAGTTGCGGCGATGTCCGCAAGGCAATGACGGGGCCCGTCCTCGTCCGGTGACCAGCACAACGGTTGCCAAGCCTCGGACCATTGGCCGAGCAAGTGAGATTCAGCTCCCCCGGCGCGGCCGGGCCGGGATGTTCAGGGGCCACCAGAACCAGCGCCCGAGCAGGGACGCGATGGCGGGCGTCATGAACGATCGCACCACGAGGGTGTCGAAGAGCAGGCCCAGTCCGATGGTGGCCCCGCCTTGTCCGATCATGCGCAGGGAGCTTGTGGCCATGGAGCCCATGGTCACGGCGAAGACGAGGCCGGCTGCGGTGACCACGCCGCCGGTGGCGCCCATCGCGCGGACGAGGCCGGTGCGCATGCCCGCTCCCAGTTCCTCTTTGAACCGGGAGACCACGAGGAGGTTGTAGTCCGATCCGACGGCGAGCAGGATGATGACGGAGAAGGCCAGGACGATCCAGTGCAGCTTGATCCCGAGGATGTGCTGCCAGAGGAGCACGGACAGCCCGAAGGAGGCGCCGAGGGACAGGAGCACCGTGCCGACGATGACGAGCGACGCGATGAGCGCTCTCGTGACGACGAGCATGACGATCAGGATCAGGGTGATCGCCGCGACGCCGGCGATGAGCAGGTCGTAGAAGGACCCTTTCTGGATGTCTTTGAATGTGGCCGCTGTGCCGCTGAGGAAAAGCTGCGCCCCGGCGAGGGGGGTGCCTCGGACGGCGTCGCGGGCGGCTTGCCGTTCGGCGTCGACATGCGAGACGCCCTCAGGGGTGGCCGGGTCGTTGTCGTGGGTGATGATGAAGCGGGCCGCGGCGCCGTCCGGGGACAGGAAGAGCGTGAGCCCGCGCTGAAAGTCGGGGTTCTGGAATGCTTCGGGCGGCAGATAGAAGTAGTC
Source organism: Segniliparus rotundus DSM 44985 (assembly GCF_000092825.1). NCBI lineage: Bacteria > Bacillati > Actinomycetota > Actinomycetes > Mycobacteriales > Segniliparaceae > Segniliparus > Segniliparus rotundus. The sequence continues at coordinate 263,072 of NC_014168.1, forward strand.
GTCGCTTTTGGACGAGTCGAAGGCTCGGCCCATCGCGGTGGCGGTGTCGGTCATGCGGCCCATTTGGTCGAGCAGTCCCGCGAAGCTGCTGTGCATGACGAGGATGGTCGACCGCATGGACTGCGCCACCTCGATCATGGTCGGGAGCTGCGCGGCGAGCTGGCGGATTGTCGTGTTCATGTCGCCGATGTCGTGCAACAGCCCTGCGAGGGGCTCGGTGAATCTGTCGACGCCGTCAAGCGCCTCGAAAGCCGAGCGCACTGACCAGCACACGGGAATGCCGTCGCAGTGCTGTTCCCACGAGGTGTCGTCACGCACTGGTGTGAGGATTTCCTCGAAGTCGGCGATCCGGTCGCGCATCTCTTCGACGGTGGTGTTCATCGCGGCCATGCCGCCCGCCATGCTGTCGGTCGTCGCGGCCATGCGCTGCACGAGCTGCTGCATGCGCCCCATCACTGCTGTCATGTCGCCGATCTGGTCCGCCATGGTGAGCATGTCGGCCATCCGGTCGTGCATGAACTGGAGGTTTTCGGTGATGGGGACTGTTTGCATGCTGACTTGGAACGGTATGGAGCTGTGCTCGATGGGGCTGCCGAGCGGCCGGGTGATGCTCTGCACCATGGCGACGCCGGGCGCGCGGAACACGTTTTTGGCGATCCGGTCGAGCAGGATCATGTCGCTCGGGTTGCGCATGTCGTGGTCGGCTTGGACCATGAGGATGTCCGGGTTCATCCGCGCGGCGCTGAAATGGTGCTCGGCGGCCTCGTAGCCGGTGTTCGCGGGCTCGTCGGCGGGGATGTAGAAGCGGTCGTTGTAGGTGGTCTCGTATCCGGCGAGGCCGAGCATGCCGATGATGGCCGCTGCGGCCGTCCCGGCGAGCACCGGCCCGGGCCAACGGGCGACAACCGCGCCGATTTTGCGCCAGCGTCGTGTGTTGGCGGGCCGTTTGGGTTCGAGGAGGCCGAACCGGGCGCAGAGCCAGAGCACGGCGGGGCCGAGGGTCAATGCCGCGGCGAGGACCACCAACAGGCCGGCCGAGGAGGGTATGGCCAGCGCCTTGAAGTAGGTCAGCCGGGTGAAGTACAGGCAGAACGTCGCGCCCGCGACGGTGAGCCCGGAGCCCAGGATGACGTGGGGCACCCCGCGCAGCGTGGCGTCGTAGGCGTCTTCGGGGGATTCGCCGCGGTTGCGGGACTCGTGGTAGCGCCCGACGAGGAAAATCGCGTAGTCGGTGCCCGCTGCGATGGCCAGCGCGGTGAGCAGGCTGACGGCGAAGGTGGAGAAACCGATGAGGCGTTGGTCCCCGACGACGGCGACCACGCCTCGCGCCGCGCCCATTTCCACGAAGACCATGAACAGGATGAGCAGCACGGTGCTGATGGACCGGTAGACCACCAGCAGCATGATGGCGATGACGGCGATGGTCACCGCCATCATGAGGATCATGCTCTTATCGCCCGCGTCGCTCATGTCCGCCGAGAGCGCCGCTTGCCCGGTGACGTAGACGCTGACCCCGTCGGGAGGCGGTGTTTCGGCGGCGATGCGCCGCACCGCCCGCACGGACTCGTTGCCGAGCGGCGTGCCTTGGTCGCCGGCCAGGTTGACCTGCGTGTAGGCGGCTTTGCCGTCGCTGCTCTGCGCCCCGGCGGCGGTGATGCGGTCGCCCCAGAAGTCTTGGACGTGTTCGACGTGTTTGGTGTCCTGCCGCAGCCGCGCGACGAGGTCCTCGTCGTAGCGGCGGGCCGCCTCGCCGAGTGTGTCGCGGCCCTCGATCAGGACCATGACGGCGCTGTCGGAGCGGAATTCGCCGAACGCCGCGCCCATCTTTTTCGCCGCCATCACCGAGGGCGCGTCCTGGGGCGCCGACGGCAGCGAGTTCGCCCGCCCGACGGCCTCGATCTGCGGCACGAGGAGGTTCAGCGCGATGGTGAGCAGGAGCCAGCCCAGGATGACCGGCGCGGCCAGGGCGCGCATCGCCCTGGCGAGGAGCGGCCGGGGCTGGGGGTTCCCGTTCATCCGGCTTTCACCAGGCAGGAGACCTGCGCCCCTTGGCCGCTCGCCGTGCGCTCGTCCTGGATTTCGCCGTTCACCCGGATGCGGCAGCCGATGCTCCCGCTCTCGCCTTGTGCCACGAGGTTGGCGAACACGACCGGGGCCATTGTCGTGATCGTGCGCGACCACGGCAGGGCCGTGAAACTCGCGTTTTTCGGCTGGGCGTGCTCGTCCACGTAGCTGACCTTGCCGCGGGCCTGAGTCGCGCCGAAGACCTCGTAGACGACGGTTTTCGGCGTGATCGGGACGATGCTCTCCAAGTTCCCAGGCTGCGACAGACGGGTTTCGTCAGCCCCGAATTCGGCGCGCAGGCGGAGGACGGCGACCGTGCTGGCCGCCGCCGCGATCACCACGAGAGCAGGTATCCAGTGTTTCTTGAGCGCGTTGATGGCCGGGTTCCTCTGGTCGTGTCGGGTGTGTTGTCGTTGGCGCGGGGTTTCATTCCCAGAAGGCCCGCCATGCCCGTTCTTCTTCGGCTTTGTCGTGGTGCAGTTCTTCGGACGGGGGTTCGAGGACGACGTCGGGGTGGGGGAGGGCGAAGAAGTCTCCTGCGCCCCGCGCGGCCTCGTGGCCGCCGGTGTCGATGAAGCAGTAGCCGAGTCCGGACAGGCTGCCGGGCTCGTTGGTCTTGCCGAAGTGGCGCAGGAGGTCTCGGGCCACCGCCTTGCCGCCGTTTTTGGCGAAGATCGCGGCTTTGGGGAGGGTTTTGCCCGAGGGCGAGGTGACGCTGGCGATGTCGCCGACAGCCCAGACGCCTTCGTGCTCTGTCCGCATGTTCTGCCGGTCCACCGAGATCCAGTCGTCTGCGCGCAGTGAGAGGGCGGGTTTGTGCGGGGGGACGAACACGAGCAGGTCGAAGGGGGCGGTCTCGCCGTCCGCGAACCGCACGGTTTTGGTGTGGTGGTCGACGCGCTGCACGGCGTGGCCGGGGTGGAAGGCGATCCCTTGTTCGTGGAGCAGCTCGACGAGCTTCGGCCCGGCGTGGGGCCCGGCGGACGGCATGGGCTGGGGTTCGGGAGTGTGGACCGAGATCTCCGTCGTTTCGCGGACGCCGCGCTCGTGGAGCAGGTCTGCTGCGAGCAGCGCGCCTTCGTACGGGGCCACCGGGCACCGGTAGGGCTGGGAGGCGACGAGGAACACCAGTTTGCCGCCGTCGAAGTGCTGCAACGCGCGATGGGCCCGTCCGGCTTCGGCCGCGCTGTAGTAGTGGACTGCCGATCCAGCGTCCAGGGCCTCGTGCAGGCCCGGCACCTCGCCGGGGGTGTTTTGCGCGCCCAACGCGAGGACGAGCGCGTCGAAGCCGAGCTGTGCGCCGTCGTCGAGGGCGACGGTTTTGTGTGCTGGGTCCACGCCGACGACCTTGCCTTGGACGGTCGTCAGTCCGTCGAGGGCGTTCTGCGTCGGGCGGATGGGGACGCTCTGCTCGTCGCGCCAGCCGCGCATCACCCACGGCAGGGTGAACCCGAGGTAATGCTCGAAGTTTTGGTCCACGAGGACCACGTCGACGTCGTCGAGGGGAGCGCGCGATTCGCGCAGTTCTTTGACGACGCTCAGGCCGCCGATTCCCGCGCCGAGGACGACGATTCGTTTCCTGTCCATCTGCTGCCTACTTCCTTCTGAAAAAGCCCCCGAACGGGAATCGGGGTTGCTGGCCTGGGTGCCCGTCGCACCATTGCTCCGGCGGCGTCCGGCGTTTGACCGACTCGATGTGCGAGCCGCAGCCGGACCAGGTCGTCTTGCCGCAGGTCCGGCATTGCGCCGCATGGCACACGATGGTCTCCTTTCGTCGTGCCTCACGCCAGGCTGAGGAACAATTTCTCCAGCTCGTCCACGGTCAATCCGTGCCCCGGCGTGCCGTCCGGCTCGGCCACGCAGTCCCGCAGGCCGGTCGCGATGATCTTGAAGCCCGCGCGGTCCAAGGCGCGGGAAACTGCTGCGAGCTGGGTGACCACGTCTCGGCAGCTGCGTTCTTGCTCGATCATCGCGATCACCCCGCCCAGCTGCCCGTGGGCTCGGCGCAGGCGGCCGAGGACCGCCGCCATGTCTTCGGGGGCGCGGCGCGGGGCGGGCGGCGGTGTCGTTTCTTCCATGACCCACATATACCATAGGGGGTATGGTATCGGCAACGTTCGTCGCGGGCGGCCGGCTGGCGGGCGGGAGGCGGTTTTGCGGCGAACCGGCTCCGACGCGCAGGCCGCGCTTTCGCGTCGGGCGAATGCTCGGCCTAGAATTCGTTCGGGACGAAACGTCGGGGCGGCGCCGATGACGGCTGCCGCGGCGAAGCGCGAGCCCGCCGAAGAGAATGAGCCCAGCAGAAGAGGAATGGCGTATGCGGCATGTTCGTTTTTTCCATCGGTTCCGGCCGGGCGCCGTGCGGCGCGGAGCCGGGGCCTTGTGCGTCGGGGCGGTCGTCTTGGCCGCCGGGTGCGATCACGGCTCCGCGCGCTCGGCGACCTCCACGCCGCCGCCAGCGATGCGGGTCGTCAAAGACGTCCAGTACGCCGGGGGGGCGGCCGACGCGGACAGATCGGGCCATATGCTGGACCTGTACCTGCCGCAAGGGGCCGCGAAAGCTGTCCCGTTGGTGATCTGGACGAACGGCAGCGCGTTCTTGTTCCCGGCGGGCCGGGACCGGGGCGACTTGTTCGCGAACCGGCTCGTGCCGCGCGGTTACGCGGTCGCGGCGGTCGCGGTGCGCGGCAGCGGCCAGGCCACGTTCCCCGCGCAACGCGATGACACGTTGGCTGCCGTCGCGTTTCTGCGCCGCAACGCGGCGCAGTACGGCCTCGATCCCGCGCGCTTCGCGTACATGGGGCATTCTTCGGGCGGTTGGAGTTCGGCGGTGGCAGGCGTGGAAGGCTCCGGAGAGTCCGCCGTGCAGGCGGCGGTCGCGTTGTCGCCGGTGACCGATGTCGCGGCGACCGCCAAGGAAGCCCTCCCCGACGACATGTGGCGGATCGCCGAGGAGCAGCGCCGCAGCAATGTTCCGGGCGTGCCGGGGTTCCGGGGGGACCACGAGGCCGCGGACTCCCCAGAAGGGAAGTTCCTGGGCGGCCGGGTGAGCGACAATATGGACAAGGCGGCGGCGGCGAGCCCGGCCCTGCACGTCGCCCCGGCGGGGCCGCCGTTCTTGATCGTGCACGGGACGGAAGACGAATATGTGCCGTTCGCCCAGGGCACGACGTTGTATTTCGCGCTCAAGCAGGCGGGCCGCGACGTCACGTTCGTGATGCTGCCCGGCGCGAGCCACAGGGCCACGCTTCCCCCCTGGTCGGCGGAGAGCGTCAAAAATGCCACCTCGGCGCATTCGACGGGCGGCCGGACCCCCGACGTGTCCGCTGTCTCCGGGGACGGCTGGGATGTGATTCTCGGCTTCCTCGACGCGCATCTGAAGCCATGAGCCGGCTCGGGGAGCGTTCTCAGGCCGGCGCTCGCCGGGGCCGGCCTCGGGTTTCGGGCCCGGACGGTTCGCTGACCGGGTGTCGTTGATGGAGGATGGGCGTTCTCCCGTCGCGCAACGCCGATGGGTTTCGCCATGACGAGGAAGGTGCCCAGCGTGCCGGTGACGCCCGCGAAGAAACCGACCGCGCGCGCCCGGCAGGCGGCGCAGACGCGGGACCGCATCCTTGAGGCGGCGGTGCAATGCTTCTCGGAAGCCGCCTACGAGGAGGTCGCGGTCAGCGACATCGCCAAGGCCGCGGGGGTGGCGCATGGTCTGCTCTTCCATTATTTCGGCAGCAAGCGCGGGATGTATTTGGAGGCGATGCGGGTCGCGGCGCAACAGCTGGAGGCGTCTTTCGTCTTTGAGCCAGACTTGGAGCCGTTGGAGCAGGCGCGTCGCGCGGTTGCTTCGCACTTGCGTTTCCTCGCCGCCCATCGAGGCATGGCCCTGCGCTTGATCCTGGGCGGCAGAGGGGCGGACCCTGCGGCGTGGGAGGTGTTCGAGGCCGCCCGATGGCGCGCTGTGGAGGCGACTGCCGCGCTCTTCGGGGTCGACTCCCAACGGCCCGCAACGCGCATGGCGTGCCGGGCCGCCGTGGGCGCGATGGACGAGGCCGCGGTTTTCTGGCTGCACAACGACCAGCTGTTCGCCGTGGACGACATGGCCGAATGGATGGTGGCGATGGTGGCCTCGGTGGTGCGCGCGGCGATCCGGCTGGACCCCGGCATGGGAGTCGAGGACGCGCTGTCGGTGATCGACGGCCAGTTGCCGCCGGGGTAGCGCCCCGGCCAAGGGCGCCGGGGGCGTCGCCAAGAGCGTGGGCGCATGGATGTTTGGGCGGGTATTCCAGCCCGCGCGGTTGCGGGGGCGTTTTCTGCGCGCGGTGCTCGCGCGGGCTAGCCAGCCGCGACGAGTGTTGCGAGTTTTTCCAACGAGGCGTCGAGCTCTTTGCGGAACGCCCGCTCCAGCACCTTGCCCAGCGGGCCGACCAGCACAGGGCTGGTGAAGACGATGTGCAAGGTCGCACGTGACCGCTCTGCGGGCCGGTCTGCGACCGAGAATTCCAAGACGACGCTCGATCCCGTGCTGCCCGAGCCGGACAGGGACACGAACTCGGGGCCGCGGATGTCGTCGGCGTGGAACTCGATGGCGTCGGTGACGCCCTTGATCTTGACCACCTCGACAAAGCGGGCGCCCTTTTCCAGCGCGGCAGGCGGTTCTTCCGCCCACTTGGCGTGCAGGGTGTTCCAGTCCGCGAACCGTTGCGGGTTGGAGACCGCGGACCAGACCAGCGCCTGCGGCGCGTCGATTTCTCGGGAAGTGGTGACCTCGGGCATCACAGAGCTCTTTCGTCGGTGGGGCGGTTTCTCGTCGCGGGCTTCACAGGATCGCTGTGATGTGGTCGGTTCTGCCCAACAACGCTTTCCCGTAGGTCTCCATCGAGACCTGGGGCAGAATGACCGCGTGCCGCTGGCCGACGTTCGCGTCGCGCCAGATGCGTTGCAGCGGGTTGACGTCCGCGAAGCTCCCTGCGCCGCAGGCGTTCAGCAGCGTGTTGATCGCGTCGTTGACGCTCGTCAGGGCGACTGCGGCGTCTGCCCGCATCCGCGCCCGCGCCGCGACGTCGGGGTACACGCCCTGCTCGGCGTATCGCTCGACGTCGTCCGCGGCCCGGTAGGCATGCAGATGGGCGGTGTCGATCTTTGTCGCAGCGTCCGCCACCAACAGTTGGAAAGCGACGGAATCGGCCTGCTGTTCGATGTTGGTGTAGGCCAATGCCTTGGTCGAAGCCTTTTTCACCGCGATGTCGAGGGCGGCGCGGCCGAGGCCGAGCTGTGGCCCGATGAGGACGAGCACCAGCATGGGGGCGAACGCCGACCGGTAAAACGGGTTGTCCGGGTACTGCTCCACAGAGTCCCCGGACACCACCGGCAGCATCGAGCTGACGCGGTGGCTCGGCACGAACACGTCGTCGGCGACGATGGTGTTGCTGCCGGACGAGCGCATCCCCGCGACGTGCCAGGTGTCCTTGATCTGAACGTCCGAGGCGCGCATGACGACCATGGATTGGTCGATCTCGTCGCCGTTCTCGTCCACCTCCCACACCCCGCCCGAAACCCAGTCGGCGTGCAAACTCGCCGAGCAGTACGGCCATTCTCCGCGAATCAGGTAACCGCCGGGCGTCGCGCGCGCCGTGCCGCCCGGCGACACCACCCCGGACAGGATGGCGTCGGGGCCGTCCGCGTATATCTCGTCGACAGTGGCAGCGTCGTACAGGCAGGTCGACCAGGCGTTGATGTTGGAGAGCGTGGTCACCCACGAGGTTCCGCCGTCCGCCTCCGCGATCAGGGCGGACAGGTCCAACATGGCGCGCAGGCCCGCCTCCAGGCCGCCGAAGCGCCTCGGCGCGGCGAGCCGGAACGCGCCCGCGTCCCGCAGCGCGGCGATCACCTCGTCGGCGATCTTGCGGTCCCGCTCGTTTTGGGCCGCGTGCTCACGGATCAATGGCAGCAAGTCGCGCACTCGGTCGAGGACGTCGGCGGCGGTGATGGTGTCGAACGTGGTCATGGCGTTCCTCCAAGCGGTCGTCGGTGGGTGGTCTGCGTTGCTCTGCGGCGAGGCGGCGCAGGTCCGCTTGTTCGTCGACCGGCGCGGGCCGTGTGTGGCGTCGTCATGTTGCTCTCCTTTGCGCCGAGGAACGCCCGCCCAGTCTAAGATTTCAGTGACTCTGTGTCAATGACGCTTGATCAATTATTTTGGGACGAGTGTGCCCCAGATCGGGGGAGGGGTCGGCAAAGCTTTCTCGGCGCCGGTGTTGAACAGGGCGTTGCCGCTGTTCGGCCTGAGGCGCGCGGGTGGTTCGCGACACGCCGTCAGGGGTTCCTCGCTCAGGCGAAGGGCCCTGCGGCGGCAGAATCAGTACTTGCCGAAGACGGTGGCGGTGTTGTGCCCGCCGAACCCGAACGAGTTGTTGATGGCGTACGCGTGGTCGCTTTTGCGGGGTTCGCCGCTGACCACGTCGAGGTCGATCTCCGGGTCGGGGGTCTCCAGGTTCAGGGTCGGGGGGATGATGCCCTCTTGCAGGGTTTTGACCGTGATGACCGCTTCGACCGCGCCGACTGCCCCCACGGAGTGACCGATCGCGCCTTTGGGCGCGTACACCTCGGCGTGTTGCAGGCCCGCGAGGCGGATGGCTTTGGCCTCGGCGAGGTCCCCGACGCTCGTCGCGGTCGCATGCGCGTTGACGTGGCCGACGTCGCCGGGTTGCAGCCCGGCGTTCTCCAGCGCCCGGGTCATCGCCCTGGCGGCGCCGACGCCGTCGGGGTGCGGGGCCACCAGGTGGTGGCCGTCGGAGGTGATCCCCGCGCCGAGCAGGCGGGCGTAGCTCCGGGCCCCTCGGGCTTTGGCGTGCTCTTCGGTCTCGATGACGAGCAGCGCGCCGCTCTCGCCGAACACGAAGCCGGTCCGGTTCTTGTCGAAGGGCCGCGAGGCTTTCTCGGGTTCGTCGTTGGCGGTCGAGAGCACGATGCGCATATTGGCGAACGCGGCGACGGCGAAAGCGTCGATGGCCGCCTCGACGCCGCCGCAGATCGCGATGTCGGCGTCGCCGTAGGCGATCTGGCGCCACGCGTGCGCGATGGCTTCGTTGCCCGACGCGCAGGCGGACACCGGCGTGATGATGCCGCCGCGCGCTTTGCGTTCGAGCCCGACCACTGCGGCGGGGCCGTTGGCCATGAACATTTGCACGGTGAAGGGCGAGATGGCCCGTGCGCCCTTCTCGCGCATCTCGTCGTACGCTTCGGCCATGCCCCGCACCGAGCCCATCCCCGCGCCGATGGCGACGGCCAGCCGCGCCTCGTCGACGCCGTCCGGCGACCCGGCGTCCGCCCAGGCCTGGCGGCCGAGGACCGTCGCCATGCGCTGCACGTAGGACATGCGCCGGTGTTCGACTTTGGTCAGGTCTTTGTCGAAATCGCGGACTTTCAACCGTCCGCCGATGCGGACGGGAAGGTCCAATCCGGCCGCGAAGTCGTCTTCGAGGGCGCGGATGCCGCTCTCGCCGTCGAGAAGCCCCTGCCATGTGCCCTCGACGTCGGGGGCGATGGCGCTCATCATGGCCATGCCGGTCACAACAATGCTCGGGAATCCGCCATTCGCCGTGGATGGTCTCGCCATGGTCAGCGCTCCTCCTTGATGCGCTTCGGCGGCCGCCGCCGCAAGCTTTTTGTTCGCAAGTGCGAAGTAACTTTATACCTGAGAGTTTGCTGGCAACAAGCGCCCACGCCGCCTTTTTGCGTGTCCGTCCGCATGCTCTGCGCAATGAGTGACATGTTGCACATTGCGAGTGTAAACGACCGCGCGGCGAGGGTCGCGGAAGGCCCGTCGGAATCGCGAAACTCGCGAGAATCGCGACGGAATCGGGCGTGCGAATGCTCCCGTTCGTCAGGCGTTCGGAAAGTCAGGTGTTCGGAAACACAGCCCGCTCAGATATACAGCGCGGGGTCGATGTAGCACGTCGGGTCGACCCCCGGCTCGCGTTGCTTCTCAGTGCGCGAACGCACGACCGCGGGGATGCCTGTCGCAATCGATTCGGCGGGCACGTCGCGGGTGACCACGGCATTCGCCCCGACGGCGCTGTCGTCGCCGATCCGCAGCGGCCCGAGGACTTTCGCCCCGGCCCCGACGGTGACCCGGTTGCCGATGGTGGGGTGGCGCTTGCCTGCCCGCAAGGACCGCCCGCCCAAGGTGACCCCGTGGTACACCATGACGTCGTCGCCGATCTCCGCGGTTTCCCCGATCACAACGCCCATGCCGTGGTCGATGAAGAACCGTCGGCCGATTGTGGCCCCCGGATGTATTTCGACTCCGGTGAAGAACCGGGCGAGCTGGGACAGCGCTCTGGCTGGCCCGCGCAACGCCGGTGTGGCCCACATGCGGTGCGCGACCCGGTAGGCCCAGATCGCGTGCAACCCGGAATAGAGCAGCGCGTTCTCCAGGTCGCTGCGCGCGGCAGGGTCGTGGCTGCGCGCGTTCTGCAAGTCTTCGCGCAAAGCGGACAGGACGGACACGGCGCCGTCAGTCCCGGATGTGGTCGAAGAGCGCGGTCGAGATGTACCGCTCGCCGAAATCGCAGACGACCGTGACAATGAGCTTCCCGGCGTTCTCCGGGCGTTTGGCGAGTTCGAGCGCGGCCCAGACGTTCGCGCCCGCCGAAATGCCGCCGAGGATGCCCTCTTCGACGCCCAGCGCCCTGGCGACTTTGATCGCGTCGGCGAATTCCACGTCGAGGATCTCGTCGTAGATGTCGCGGTCGAGCACCTCGGGGATGAAGTTCGCGCCGATGCCTTGGATTTTGTGGGCGCCTGCCGCGCCGCCGTTGAGGATCGGGGAGTCCTTGGGCTCGACGCCGACGATCCGCACGCCCGGTTTGCGCGCCTTCAGCGCGCGCCCGACGCCGCTGATGGTCCCGCCGGTCCCGATGCCCGCGACGAAGACGTCGACGGCGCCGTCGGTGTCGGCCCAGATCTCCTCGCCCGTGGTCTGCTCGTGCATCGCGGGGTTGGCGGGGTTCGAGAACTGATTGGCCGCCACGGCGTTGTGGGTGCCGGCGATGATCTGCTTCGCCCGCTCCACAGCCCCGGCCATGCCTTCCGATCCGGGGGTCAGCACGATCTCGGCCCCGAACGCGCGCAGCATCGCGCGCCGCTCGACAGACATCGTGTCCGGCATCGTCAAGATCACCTTGTACCCTCGTGCGGCTCCGACCATGGCTAACGCGATCCCGGTGTTGCCGCTGGTGGCTTCGACGATGGTGCCGCCGGGCCGCAGCTCGCCCGAGCGCTCCGCCGCGTCGATGATCGCCACGCCGACCCGGTCTTTGACGCTGTTCGCCGGGTTGTAGTACTCGAGTTTGGCCACGACGCGGCCAGGCAGCCCCGCGGTCAACCGGTTCAGCTGAACGAGCGGGGTGTGCCCGACCAGATCACTGACGTTCTCGTAAATCTTGCTCATCGCTGATCCTTCTCGTGCCGCCGCGGCACCAATGCCCTGCATGACTCACACTACGTTACCTGCGGCCCGGCCGTGTTCTCGCGCTCTGGCCGCTGTGGCTGCCGGGCGAGGCGGTTGAGAAGAAATCTCGCCGATCCGAGACCGCGGCGCGGGCGGCATGCTCGCGGTCTCTGGCCGATCGCGTGTCCCGGCGGGCGTTTGGTTGAATGGGCGAGCCCACTTCGAGCGACTGGAAAGAGCGACCTTCATGGACTTGCAGGACGAGCGCGCCCGCGCCGCGCCGGTCATCATTGCCGACGGATTGGGCGTGGACGGCGAGCACGGCCCGTTCTTCTCCGACATCCGCCTTGCGCTCGCGCCGGGCTTGCACGCTGTGCGGACATCCGGCCCACCAGCGCAGAGCGTGCTGCTGCTGACGCTCGCGGGACGTTTCAAGCCGAGCCGGGGCGAGCTGTCCGTGCGCGGGGACGTCGAGCCGGGGAAAATCCGACGGCATTGCGCGATCGCGGCTTTCGCCGACATCGACGAGTTGGAGGAGGCGGTCACCGTGCGGACAGTGCTCGCCGAGCAGCGGCGATGGCTGGCTCCGTGGTGCTCGCGGGCCAAGGCCGAGCCCGCCGCGGCGGTGCTGGGCGAGGTGTTCGCCGAGATCCCCCCGCCGCCGTTGGCGAAATATGTCGCCGACCTTTCCGACCTTGAGGTGTTCCTGCTCAGGATCGCTCTCGCGCTCGTGACAGACCGGCCGATTCTGGTGGTCGGCGACTTGGAGCAGGTCCGCGACAGTGCGCACCGGGCGCTCGCGGCCCGCCGCCTGGGCGCGCTCGCCGCCCGGCGGACCGTCGTCGTCGGGGTGGCCAACCCCCTCGGCGACGACGCTCCCGACCACACTTTGCACGACTGTCGCATTCTGCTCAGAAAGGACTGAACATGTTGGCTGGACTGGCTTTCGGCTCGGAGATCAAACGGTTCGGCCGCAGTCGGCTGACCCGCGCCGCAATCGTCGTGCTCGCCCTCTTGCCGTTGGTGTACGGGGCGCTGTACCTGTGGGCGTACTGGGACCCCTTCGGCCATGTGAACAAGATGCCGGTCGCGTTGGTCAACGCCGACCGGGGCGCTGTCGTCTCCGGCCAGCGGATCAACGTCGGGGATGAGATAGCCAAAAGCTTGACGCAGGACGGCGGCCTGGAATGGCATGTGATGAGCCACGAGCAGGCGCGCGGCGGGGTCGACCACGGCAAGTACTACTTCATGTTGGAGCTGCCGCCGGACTTCAGCGAGGCAGTCGCCTCCCCCGTGACCGGGCAGTCGAAAAAGGCCGAACTGATCGCCGTTTACAACGACGCCAACAACTACATCTCCTCCAATATCGGCCGCACCGCTGTCGACCAGGTGCTGACCGCTGTGTCGACCCGGATCTCGGGGCAGGCGGTCAACCAAGTGCTGTCCGTTGTCCTTTCCTCCGGCTCGGGGATCAAACAGGCCGCGGACGGGGCCAGGCTGCTCGCAGACGGGGCGGCGCAGGTCGACGACGGCGCCGCGCAGCTTTCCGCCGCAATCGACAAAGCGACCGATCCGATCCTCGCCGTCGGCAAAGCCGCCTCGGCCGTCGGCGGCGACACCGAACAGCTCCAGCAGGCAGCCGTCGCGCTGCGCCAGGCGAATGCGCAGATCGGCGGCATCGCAAAGGCGCAGGACGGGGCAGCCGCCTCGCTCGCCGGGGTGATCGACCAGCTCTCGGCGAGCGACGACCCCGCCGCGAGGAGCTCGGCCGAAACATTGCGCGGTGTGCAAAACCAGCTCCACGAGCACCAATTCACCCCGCAGATCCGCCAACAGCTCACCGACGGCGAGAACGCCGCGATCTCGCTGACCGAAACGCTGCGCTCACCGGGCAGCCCGCTGCGCTCGGCCCTCGACCAGCTCGGCGGCAAAGGGCGGGACCTCACGGACAAGCTCGCACAGTTGCGCGCCGGGGCCGAGCGGCTGAAATCGGGCACCGCGCAGGTGCGCGGCGGGTCGTCCGAGCTCGCGGCCAAACTCGCAGACGGTGCTGGCCAGGTCCCCAACTGGACGCCCCAGCAGAAGGACGCCATCGCCGACACCATTGGCGGCCCGGTCCACTTGCGCGCCTCGCACCTGAACGCCGCCCCGAACTTCGGCACCGGCATGGCCCCGTTCTTCCTGACGTTGGCGCTGTTCTTCGGCGCGATCGTGCTGTGGATGGTCTTCCGGCCGCTGCAAAACCGCGCTATCGCGGCGCAGGCCCCCGCTTTCCGGGTGGCGCTCGCCAGCTATCTGCCCGCCGCCCTGATCGGGATATCCCAGGCGGTCGTCCTGTACTGCGTGGTGCGCTTCGGCCTCGGGATGCGCGCCGCGCACCCGGTGGCCATGTTGGCGTTCATGGCGTTGGTCTCGTTCGCGTTCGTGGCCCTGACGCAGTCGGTCAACGCGCTCCTCGGCCCCGCGGTGGGCCGAGTGCTGGTGATGGCGCTGCTCATGGTGCAGCTCGTCAGCGCTGGGGGCATGTACCCGGTGGAGACCACGTCGAAGCCGTTCCAAGCGCTGCACCGGTACGACCCGATGACCTACGGCGTCAATGGGCTGCGCCAGCTCGTTCTGGGCGGTGTCGACAGCAGGCTTTGGCAGGCGGTCCTCACGCTCGCCGCCATTATGGCGGGCGCGCTGGCGGTCTCGTCTGTTTGCGCGCGGCGCAACAGGCTCTGGAACGCGAGCAGGCTGATCCCGGCGATCAAGATGTAGCCGCCGTTCGCCGCGGGCTCAGCGCCCGTTCGCCGGTCCGACCAGACCCGACACCAGTTCGCCGCGCGCTGCCGCCTCAAGGACTTGCCGCACGCCCGCCGCGGTCTGGGCCCAGCTGAACTCGCGCGCCCGCCTGCGGGCCTTCTCGCCCAAGGCCTCGCGTTGCCGGTGGTCGCCGATCAGGTCGCGCACGACGCGGGCGAGGTCCTCCGGCCCGTCGACCAGAACCCCCGTGACGCCGTCGAGGATGGAGTCGGTCAGCCCGCCGCTGCCGGTGTACCCGACGGTGGGCACGCCGTGCTGGGCCGCTTCGATCACCGCGAGCCCCCAGCCTTCGGCGAGGGAGGGCATGACGTGCAGCCAGGCGCGGGCGAGGACTTCATGTTTGCGCGCCTCGTCGACGCGGCCGTGGAACACGACAGCGTCCGCGACGGCGAGCTCGTCCGCGCGGCGGCGCAAATTGTCCGCCCACCAGCCGTCCCCGACGATTTCGAGCCGCAACTGCGCGAGCCCGTCCGCGCGCAGCGCCGCCAACGCGTCCAGCACGTCCTCCACCCGTTTGTGCGGCACGAGGCGGGTGAGCACGCACAATGTCGGCTGCGCGCTGCGAGTCGCGGGGCCGCCGACGGGCGCGCCTGCGGGCACCCGGTCGACTCCGGCCCGGACCACGGCGGCGCGTTCCCGGTCGACGCCGAGCCGCACCAGGCCCTCCAGAGACGGGAGCGAGACAGTGAGGTACTGGGCGCGGCGGTGCACCCAGGGCGAGACGACAGACTCAAGCCACCAGCCGAGCGCGCCGAGCAGGCGGCCAGCCACCGGCCACTGCTCTTTGTGGCAGTGGTGCACGAGCACCACCACCGGCGCGCGGGTGGCCAACCGGGCGAAAAACCCCATCCCGTTGTGCGTGTCGACAATGACGTCCGGGCGGAATCCGGCCAGGGGGCCGATCCCGATCCTGGCCAAGGCGAGCGCGGCGAGCGCCCTCGGGTACACCGTGAGCCTGCCGCCGCCTCGGGAGAACCGCATGCCGTCGCGCGTCTCGGAGCGCGCCGAGCCGCGGTGGCGCGCGGTGCGCACGACCACCTCGACGCCCTCGCTCGCGAGCCGTTCGCCGACCCGCTCCAAGTACTGCTCGCTGCCCCCGCCCTGCGGATGGGTGGTATCCCGCCAGCTCAAGAGCAGGACTTGGGTAAGCTGAGCCATAATGGTCACCGAGCCTAACGCAAAGATCTGTCAAGACGCTGTCAGGTCGGCCCTCGCCGAAGGCGCCACACTGCGCAGATCCTTCGGGCTGCTGCGCGCGTTCCGCTTCGAATCCTCCGACCCGGACCAATTCTACGATCCGCTCGCGCAGGACTGGCTGCGCATTCTGCTCGCCGCGTGGCGGGCGTGGCGCCCGGAGGCCGAGCTTTCGGCGCTGCGCGCGCTCGACGTCGGTGGGGCGGAAGGCCGCTCGGCGGTCCTGCTCGCGGACATTGTGGAGCGCTCTGTCCTGGTGGACGCGGACCCCGACGGTTGCCGGGAGGCCTTGGCCTCGGGCGTGCCCGTCGTGCGCGGGGACGGGCAGCGCCTGCCCTTCGCCGACGCGACGTTCGATCTCGTCGCCTCCTCCAATGTGGGCGAGCACGTCCCCCAGCCGTGGCGCCTGGCCGACGAGCTGCTGCGCGTCACCCGCCCCGGCGGCATGGCCGTCTTCTCGTACACCGTGTGGCTGGGCCCGTTCGGGGGGCATGAGACCGGGCGGTGGCATTGGCTGGGCGGGCGCTACGCCGCGCGGCGGTACGCCCGCGCGCACGGGCGCCCGCCGAAGAACCTGTTCGGCGTCTCGTTGTTCGCGGTGAGCGCCGCTGACGGACTGCGGTGGGCGCGCCGGCTCCCGCCGGGGGCTGTCCTGCTCGCGGCGCTGCCCCGGTACCATCCGCGCTGGGCGTGGTGGCTGGTGCGGCTGCCCTGGCTCAGGGAGCTGCTCACCAGCAATCTGCTCCTCGTGGTGGGCAAGCGGTAACGACTGCTCACAGCAGGCGCCGGTGGCTGCGCCACCCAGCCGTCAAGGCTAGAATGACGTCGACACATACTCGTCCACGTCCTACACATGGGGGCACCTTGTACGACACGCGCGCGGCCCGAAGGTCTTTTGACATCGGCATTCTTTCGTTGGGCATCCCCATTGACGGGCAGGAGGCCCCGAAAGACCTCGCCCACGCCCGCAAGGCTTTCGATTTGGCCTCGCGGCAAGATCCCACGATGAGCGACGCGTGGCTCGGCCTCGCCACGACCCTGGCCCAAGCGCAGGAAGAGCTCCCCGGCGAAATCGTCCTGCGGCTGTACGAGAACGGCGAGCGCAACCTGTTCGCCGAGCACCGTCGGCTCGGCTTGCCGCCGCGCACCTTGGGCGGGCGGTTCTCCACCGGCCTCTACATCGACTACCCGCTCACCGACTGGAACGAGATCCAGGTCGCCAAGGCCTCGCTTTTGATTCGCGAGCGCAGCCACGACGAGGCGGAACAGCTGCTCAAAGACCTGCGCGAGCGCACAGGCGGCAAGCTCGCGATCGTCGATTACGTCACTGGCTTCCTGTACTACGGCGCGCAGCTGTGGCCCGACGTGCTGGTGGCGTTGCGCGAGTCGGATGGGTGGAGCGACCGTTACCTCGCCTCCGGGGCGGACCTCATGGTCGGCTCGTCCTGCGCGCAGCTGGGCCTGTTCAGCCAAGCCGTGCAACGTTTGGAGCGGGCCGAGTCCGGGGTGATCCCCGCCGCGCAGATCGCCGCGAAGTACAGCCGGGGACTGGTGCTCCGCGAACAAGGCGAGGCGGAGAAAGCGCGCGCCATTTTCGAGGAGATCTATGCGCGCGAGCCCGGCTTCGAGGCGAATAAGCGCGCCATGCAGGAGCCGACCTTCCGCATCGTCACCACCACGCCGGAGCGCATCGCGTTGCGCGCCAACAGGTGGGACCCTTCCTCCGCGCCGTCCGAGGACGAGATCAAGAAGAAGGAAGCCGCCGCAGCCGAGGAGAAACGTTCCGCCGAGAACGAGATTTTGCTCGCCGAGGCACAGCAGGAACTCGATCTGCAGATCGGCATGAGCGGGGTGAAGCAGCAGGTCGCGAGGTTGCAGGCCACCGTGCAGATGGCTCGTTTGCGCGCGGAGAAGGGCCTCGGCGGCGGCCAGGCGAAAAGCCAGCACCTCGCCTTCACCGGCCCTCCTGGCACCGGTAAGACGACCATCGCCCGCGTGGTCGCGAAGATCTACTGCGGTTTGGGCCTGCTGAAGACGGCCAACGTGCTGGAAACCAGCCGCAAGGACTTCGTCGGCGAACACCTCGGCTCCACCGCGATCAAGACCACGGCCCTGATCGACCGCGCGATGGACGGGGTGTTGTTCATCGACGAGGCGTACACGTTGCTCCAATCGGGGCTTTCCGGCGGCGACGCGTTCGGCAAGGAGGCCATTGACACCCTCCTCGCCCGGATGGAGAACGACCGCGACCGCCTCGTGGTCATCATCGCCGGGTACGACAACGAGATCGACCGTTTCCTCGCCGGGAACGAGGGTCTCGCGTCGCGGTTCGCCAAACGCATCCGGTTCGACTCCTACACCCCGGACGAGCTGGGAAGGATCGCCGAGTTCCAGGCCAAGCGCCGCGACGCGGTCATCACGCCGGACGCGATGCGCGAATTCATCACTCAGACCCAGCGCCTGTACGACCAGACGAAGATCTCGTCGAGCGGCCAGGAAATGCGCTTGGTCGACCTTGCGGGCAATGGCCGTTTCGTGCGGAACGTCATCGAGGCCGCCGAGGAGGAACGCGAGTTCCGGCTCACCCAGAGCGGCGTCGATCCCGCGGACCTGACCGAGGAAGACCTCATGAGCATCACCGCCGAGGATTTGCGCACCGCGATGAGCAGCGTCATCGCCGCGAACCGGCTCTAGCCGGCTGCGCGCGGGATCTTCGCGTCAGGCTCGGCGGCCAGGCCGATCAAGACCGGAAAAAACACTCTTGCCGGCGCGGGAGTCCGCGCTGGTCTTCGCCCGCGGCCACGAGCGTCCACGCCGGCCCGTGGGCACGTCGCGCGCCGCTCGGGTTCACCCCCCAGGGGGAAGGGGCGCCGGAATCGCTGGGGCGATCATGCCGACCGCTTTGTTCAGCCTTTCTTGTGCGGTGCCAGGTTTTGGAAAAATCATCAGCCCGTTTGGTTGCGGGTTTTAGGGCGTCTGGATATGCTCAACACGATATACGCGGTGGTCGCGACAATTTTGGAGGAACCTCATGGGTGGTTCGCTTCGCTCGGACTCGGCGGAGCTTCGCGCCGTCCAACAGCTCGTGAGCGGCATTGTGGACGAGATGCGCGTGGGGTTCGACGGGTTGGCGCAGCACGGGGACCAGCTCTTGGAGGGGTGGATCGGTGTGGCGGCTTCGAAGTTCCGTGCGCCGTGGGATGAGTGGAAGCAGGGCTGCAAGACGGTGGTGGACGCTTTGGAGGCCGAGTCCGGGCTTTTGGGCGAGTCCGCCGATGAGTACGACCAGCAGGAGGGCGTGAACAGCGACAGCCTGGCGAATGTCGATGTGAGGTACAACTGGTGAGCGGGATGGGCGAGGAGTACCGCGTGGAACTCGACCAGCTTCTCGCGCATGTCGAGCGGTGCGAGGAGTTCGACAAGAAAGTCGAGGATTGGCTCGACCAGATCGACGCGGCCATCGCCCGTCTGCACACGAGCTGGTCGGGCGAGGCCGCTGCGGCGCAGCGCGAGCAGCACGACCGCTGGGTCGCTGGCGCGCGGGAGATGCGGGACGCGCTTGCGAGGCTCAAAGATCAGGCGGCGGCGGATCATGGGCGTTACGCGGGGCTGATCGGGCATCAGCGGGGTATGTGGCCGTGAGCCCCGATCCGGTTTTGTCGGTGTCCCCGCCTGATTTCAGCCGCGCGGGGCAGATCGTGCGTTCCGCGTTGGGCGGGGGCTCCTCGGGTTCTGGCGGGGAGATCGCCCCGGCGTTCTTCGACCTGGTGATGGACTTGAAGACCACGAAAGGCCTGGCGGGCACGGACGCGTACGCACACGAATGGAATAACCAGTTCTACCGGCCCGCTTTGATCGGGGACACGGGCGGCGCGGGCAAGGGCGGCGGCCTGATGGACGCGGCGACCGTCGCATTGAACGCCATGGGGATGCTCTCGGATCTGCTCGTGTACTCGGGGATCAACCACGCGCTCGGGGACGACCCGGACGCGCCCGCGTTCCCACCGGGCACCCACGAGGTGATCCCGGTGCCGTTCGTCCCGGACGCGCAGGGCCGCACAATGCAGGCCGCGCCGGGGTGGTGGCCGATCATCGCCGGGATGCTCACCGGGCAGGAGTACCCGGACGGGGACGTGAGCGCGCTCAGAAACCTCAGGGACCGCTACAAATCCACCGCGACCGCGTTCCGCAGCGGGACAGCGGCCCTGGACCAAGCATCCGCGCTCGTGCAGCAGCAGCAAGCCCCGGAGGTCGCTGGGGTGGTGAACTGGCTGGGGATCGTGAAAACCCAGCTTTTGGACGTGGCGGACGGGTTCGACGTTCTCGGCGACGGCTGCGCGCAGTTCGCGCAGCACGTCCAGAGCGCGCGCGACGAGGTGAACAAGAAAGCCCAGGAAGAGCTGGGGAACATCGCGGAGACGGAGATCATCTCCGCTGGCCTGGCGGGGGCCACCCTCGGCGTCTCCGAAGTGCTCGGCAACTACCGGCTCTACAAGCGCGCGAAGGAGCTGGCCGAGTTCGTCAAAACCCGGTTGAGCGCAGAGCGCATCGCCCAAGAGCTGCGTGACGCGTTCAGCCCCATGGCCGCAATCGCGGGCGGCCCAGCCGCCCAAGGCGTCGGCAAGCTCCTCCCGCTGTTGAACGCGATGCCCGCCATCTACATGCCCGAAGGCGCCGCCGAAGCCGCCGCCATCGGCTCAGCGTTAGGCCTCGACCGCCTCGTCACGCACATGACGCGCCGCATGCGCCCCAACGCCGCCACCGAACGCCAGGTGTACGAGAACGCGGTCTCTGAGAGCATGAACGGCAAGGAGTACTGGCAGAGCGGCGCGAACAAAAATATCCTCATCCCCAAGGACGGCAAATACCCCCCGGAGATCACCAACCTTCCCAAAACCGACAACGGGAAGTACTACCAAGGCGCGGACGGCACGCTGTACCCTGTGAACACGCAAATCCATATCGGACACATCAAGTACAGCGAATGGGCGAGGCTTCGAAACGACGCTATAGCTAAAGGCTGGACCGAACGCCAGCTTCAGGAGTACATTCAGAACCACAAGCTCTATCAGATCGAGGACGCGTACGGCAATCTGAGCCACCAGTACGAGGCCCCCATCCCTTCCGTGGCCGAGATTTTGAGAGAGAACCCGCAATGACTAATAACATCGACGTACACAGCCGAGACAGCTTGCAGCAGACCCCGTTGCACATCAGCGTCGGTGACATGTGGGAACCGGGCGATCGTACCCCGTCAGTAGATCAGCTCATCGCAGCCGGGGCCGACGTGAACGCACGCGATCAGTGGGGGCGTACCCCGCTTCACTACGCCAGCCATAGCGACCGAGCCGACGCGGTGGCGGCGCTTATCGCAGCTGGTGCCGATGTGAACGCCCGAGACAACGGAAACTGGACCCCACTGCATGCAGCCGCAGCCCGAGGCTGCACAGCTGTGGTCAAGTTACTCCTTGACGCGGGAGCCGAAGTGGAGCCTATTGACAGCCAAGGGGAGACACCTTTGTCAAGAGCCATCACAGCGAAGAGCGGTGTACCGGAAGAAGTGATCAAACTGCTGCGTGAGCGTGGTGCTAATCCGTGGCGTAAGAGCGGTCGGCACAGCCCTCTGAGCGCTGCCCGAGCCCACACGAGCGGTTATCACTTTCAGGAGATCAAAGAGGCATTTGCGGACTTGCCGGATGAGGAGCCGAAGTGAGCGTTCTTGACACGGATGGGCGGTTGGCGGACATGCGGGTTCGGGCTGAGCGGTTCGCCGCGCGGGTGGAGGGGATTCGGGGCAAGGGCACTCGTTTGAACGGTCGCTTGGTCTTCGAGGTGGACGCGCGCAAGAACCCCGTGAATGTCGCTGTTGACGCGAGCATCGGGCAGTACAACGCGGATTCTATCGCTGAGTTGTTCCATGGGGCGGCGCGGGACGCGTGCCAGGACGTGGACCGGCAGATGCGGGAAGCCCTTGTGGAGTTCGGGGAGGACCAGAAGACCAGGGAGCTTGTGCGCGAGCTGATGGGGCCGCTGAGTCCTCGCCTGCCGCCTGCTCCGGGGGCGCAGCAACGCCAAGCGGAGCCGCAAGGCCCGGACCCGGACGACGAGGAAGCGTGGAACGACGCGCGAAGCTGGCTGGAGAAAGCGTAGCGGGAGCCGTGTTGCCCCTTGTCCTTGCGCAGGCGAGGGCGTGGAAGAGCGGGTCGCTTTTCGTCATCGCCGCGAACCGGCTGTAGTCGGCTGCGCGCGGGTTGTTTCTGTCCGGCGCACCTCGTACCGGCGCAGAGCGTCATGGACGCCACGACTCCTCGAAATGTGACCGGCGGGAAATAAGGTCAAAGGTTGTGCTGGTCAAGGCGGGAGGCCCCTCTTGGCGCCGGAAGGCTACCGCCGTAGCGCGGTTCGCACAAGTGGCGCGAGCTGAATTTTTGCGGCCAAAACGAGTGTCACGGACGGCTGCTCGGCGAACGCAGGCCCGCCACCCATCGCCGCGCGGCCTCGTCCGACGGCGGCGGCACGCCGATCGGCCGGTTCGCCGCCCCGCCGAACGACTCACATGACCAGGACCCGAGGTAGAAAACCTCGATGGAGTGCTGCCAGAGCGACTTGAGCGCTTCGGCGACGACGGGGTCGTCCACATGGCCGACGAAGTCGAGGAAAAACCAATAGGGTTCCGGCTGATTGCGGGTCGGGCGGGACTCGATGCGGATGAGGTCCAGATCGCGCAGGGCGAGCTGGTTCATCGCATTGGCGAGCGAGCCGGGTGCGTGGGCCAGCCGCAGCGCGACGGCAGTTCGGTCCGAGCCGGTGCGGGGCGGCGGCGCGCACGGCGCGCTGATCAACGCGAACCGGGTTCTTGAGCCAGTGATGTCGGCGACTGAGCGAGCCGCCTCGCGCAAGCTCAGGCGCTCGGCCATGATCGGGGTGGTGACCGCCGCGTCCGCGCGGCCCTCAGCGGCGTCCAATGCCGCCGCGGCGTTCGAGCTCGCCGGGACGACTGCCGCGCGCGGCCAGCGCTGCGCCAGCCACGACCGCACCTGCGCCGCCGCCACCGGATACGCGGCGACTGTGGCGACTTCGTCCGGATCGGCTTCGGGGGCGAGCAGCACGGAAAAGCTCACTTCGAGCTGGGTTTCGGCCACAATCTGCACCGGTTCCCCGGCCACGAGCCCGTCCAGGGTGGGGGCGACCGATCCGTCCGCCGTGCTCTCGACCGGGACGCAACCGTAGCGCGCCGTCCCGTCCCGCACCGCGGCAATCACGTCCTGGGGGCTGTTGAGCGCGAGGGCTCCTGTGTCCGGAGCGAGCCCGCGGCGCACGAAATCCAACATCGCGGCCTCCGTGAACGTCCCGGAGGGGCCGAAATACGCGATCATTCGAACTGCGCCCGCTTGTGGTCGCCGAAGGGCTCGTCGCGCTCGCGGACCGCCTCGCGGAATCCCGCCGTCATCGAACGCAACTGGAAGGCGTAGCCCTCGCGGGTGTGCCGGGAAATGCCGTCGAAGACGGTGGAGACCATCGTGGAGTTGGCGACCCCCTGGTTGATCAACGCGCTGTTGAGCGCGAGTTTGACCATCATGAGCTGGTTGATCGGCATCATCGCGATACGTTCGACGAGGTTTTCGGCGCACTCGTCGAGTTCGTCGGGTTCGGGGGCTTCCACGGCCAAGCCCCATTCCTCGGCTTGCTTGCCGCTGATGCAGTCGCCGGTGAGCAGGAGGCGTTTGGCGCGTTGGTCCCCGAGACGGTGGGCCCACATGCCGGCGGCGGGGACGCCCCAAACGCGGGTGGGCGGGTAACCGATTTTGGTGTCCGAGGCGCAGATGATCTGGTCGGCGTAGAGGGCGATGTCGGTGCCGCCTGCGACGCAGAAGCCGTGGAGTTTCGCGACGGTGGGCTTGTTCGCGTGCAGGAGGCTGGCGAAGCCTCGGTTGAAGCGGCTCATCATGGCGTAGTCGAGCATGGGGTCCCAGACCCCCCAGGGGTTGTGGTTGACCGCTTGGGCGACAGGGTCCAAGACGGTCCCGGCGCGCGCGGCCCGGTTGTCCGCCGCGCCAGGGGCCGTTTCGTGCGCCCCCGCGTCCGACGTCCCGCCGTTTTCGGCGAACATGTCCAGGTCGTAACCGCCGCAGAAGCCCTTGCCGCGCCCGGACACGAGGATGACGTGCACGCGGGGGTCGAGGTCGGCGCGCTCCACAGCGGCCGCGAGGTCGAGGGGAGTGTCGGGGGTGATCGCGTTGCCCCGTTCGGGGCGGTTGAACACGATCCGCGCGACCCGCCCGGTTGTCTCATAGGTCAAGGTCTTGTAGCGCGCCCCTGCGTTGTCCGGCTCCGGCCGGTCGGCGAACGGCGCGTGAGGCCCCTCGCGCAAACCCTCCCGCCACGCCGCGGGACGTTGGCCGCTGTGAGACTCGTCAGGCATGCTGCGATCCTAGCAGTCTCTGCTCTTCACGCAGGTCCGAGTGGTTGGTTTGGGCGCGGCCGCGCCCCGCCGCTCCCTCGTTCAGGGGCGGTTGCGAACCGGGATGGGCCACCAGAACCACCGGCCGAGAAGCGTCGCGATGGCCGGGATGACGAGCGAGCGGACCACGAGGGTGTCCAGGAGGAGGCCGCCGCCGACCATGGTGCCGATTTGGGCGAGGATGGTGGAGTATCCCGCGAGCATCGCGAGCATCGTGAAGCCGAAGACCAGTCCCGCCGTGGTGACCACGCTGCCGGTGCCCGCCATGGAACGGACGATTCCGGTTTTGATCCCGGCGCGCAGCTCCTCTTGGAAACGGGTGACGAGCAACAGGTTGTAGTCCGCGCCGACCGCGACGAGGAAGACGAAAGAACAGGGCGCGACAGCCCAGTGCAGGGGCAGGCCGGCGAGATGCTGCCAGATCGCGACGCTGAGCCCCCATGCGGAGAGGTAGGAGATCGCCACGGTGCCGACGACTGCGACGGCGGCGACGAAACTGCGCAGCAGGACCAGCACGACGCAGAACACGAACGCGAAGGCCGCGACCGCGCTGGTGATGAAGTCTTCTTTGGCGAAGGCCGCGATGTTGAGCAGGGTGCCTCCGGCCCCTCCGAGGCTGACTTTGCTGCCGCCGAGCGAGGTGCCTTTGAGCGCAGCGGTGGCCGCGGGGACGATCCGGGCGCTGTAGTCCATGCTTGCTTTGCTGAAGGAGTTCACATCGCCCATGACGAGCATCCGGGTGACTTTGCCGTCCGGCGAGAAGAACACAGAGAGCGCCGATTGGAACAGCGGGGATTGGAAGGCTTGGCTCGGCAGGAAGAAAAAACCGCTCGGGTCTGCGCCGCCGAAGCTTTCCGCGACTTGCCTCGTGAACTCGGTGATCTCGGAGATCTGGGGCGTCAGCGAGTCGAGCATGTGGCGCACCGGCGCGAGCGTTTGCTGCATCTCGTTGAGGAAATCGCCCAGCACCCGGATTTGCGCGTCCAATCGCGGGAGGGACTGCGAGGCGGTGCGCGCCCCGTTGAGAAGGTCCTGCACGCCGCGCTCGTCGAATTGGTCGAGATTGTCCAAGAGCGAGAGCCCGGTGAGCGCCGCGTGGCAGTACGGGATGTTCTCGCAGTTGGGGATCGAGTTCGCGAGCTGCTCGCCCGCGTCGCTCAGCGGTCGCACGTCGTCGCGCACGGAACGCGCTTTCTCCAACACGTCGAGGAACTCCGCCTGGAGGCCCTGGCCGCTGTGGATGGACTGTCCGAGGCCCTGCCGCGCCGCGCCCAGTTCTGCTTGCAAGCCCTTGACCGCGAAAGAGAGGCTCCCGATGCGGTCGGAAAGCGAGGCGATCCCGCCGAGCTGCGCGGTGAGCATTGCCGTCATCTGCGACATCCGCTCGCCGACATAACCCGCCTGGTAGGTCAGCGTCCCCTGCGGCAGCGGAGCAATCAGCGGCCTGGTGATGCCCTGCACCGCCCGCACGCCGTTCACGGCGTAGACCGCGTTCGTCAGTTTTGCCAGCGCGATCAGGTCTGCGGGATTGCGCATGTCGTGGTCGGACTCGACGAAGAGCAGGTTCGGGTTCAAAAGATTGGGCGGCAGGTGCCGGTCCGCGGCGGCCA
Source organism: Segniliparus rotundus DSM 44985 (assembly GCF_000092825.1). Taxonomy (NCBI): domain Bacteria; kingdom Bacillati; phylum Actinomycetota; class Actinomycetes; order Mycobacteriales; family Segniliparaceae; genus Segniliparus; species Segniliparus rotundus. Next base: position 288,648 of record NC_014168.1, read on the forward strand.
GGCCGACGTTCGCCTCCGTCGTGTCCGGCTGCGCCGCGCGTTCGTTGTAGCTGGTGACGTAGGTCGGCAAGACGAGGATCGCCGCTGCGAGCACGGCGGCGCTGCCCACCAGCACCGGGCCGGGCCAGCGGACCACGCGAGTGGCGACGCGCCGCCAACGCCGCGCGGCGCGTTGCCCGCGCGGCTCGTAGAAGCCGAGTCTGCTGCCGACCGCCAAGAGCGCTGGCCCGAGGGTCAGCGCCGCCGCGAGCGCGGTGAGGATGCCGATGGTGCAGGGCAGGCCCGAGGTGGAGAAAATGGAGAGCCGGGTGAAAGACATGCACGCGGTGGCCCCCGCGACGGTCAGACCGGACGCGAAGACGACGTGCTGCACGCCCGACAGGGCCGTGTAATACGCCGTGGCAGGGTCTTCCCCCGCTTGTCTGGCCTCCTGGTACCTGCCCAGCAGGAAGATGCCGTAGTCCGTCCCCGCGCCGAGGATGATCCCGGCGAGCAGGCTCGAGGCGAAGATGGAGACCCCGATGATCTCGTGTGCGCCGAGGAGCGCGACGAGCGGCCTCGCTGTCAGCAAGGCGACTCCCACCACGAGCAGCGGCATGCCCGCCGTCAGCAGCGAGCGGTACACAAGGAGCATGGTCAGGGTGATGAGCAGCGTGCAAGCGGCCACCACTGGGATGATCGACCGGTTGATCGACAGGAGCTCGTCGTTGACGACTGCCGCCGGTCCGGTCACATAGGCTTTGACCCCTTTCGGCGGCGGGGTCTTCGCGATGATGTCGCGAACAGCCTGGGTGGACTCCATCGCCAGGGCCGTGCCCATGTTGCCGGTCAAGTTGAGGTAGGCGAACGACGCCTTTTTGTCGGAGCTCTCAAACGCGGGCGCGAATGTGGGGTTGGACCACAAGTCGATCGCGGTGATGACGTGTTTCTTGTCCGCGTTCAGCTTTCCCATCAGCTCGGCTTGGTAGCGGTGCGCGTCCGCGCCCAGCGGTTCTTCGCCTTCGAGCAGCACCGCCACGAAATTATTGGTCCCGCCTTGGCCGAAGTACTTGCCCATGTTGGCGATCGCTTGCACCGACGAGGCCTCATCCGGCAAGAAGGACAAGGCGTGCAGCTCCACGACCTTTTCGAGCTGGGGCACAGCGAGGTTCAGCCCGGCGGCAAGCAGCAACCACACTGCGACGATGGGCACGGAGAACCCGTACAAGAGCCTCGCGACCAGCGGTCTGCCTTCTTTTCGGGCGCATCCTTCCCGCAGGGACGACACAGAGAATTCGCCCCGCACGCGTGCGGCGAAAGCGCGGGCGCCGCTCCTGCTGTCCGCCCTGTTCACGCGACCTGGACCTTGCAGTTCGCCACGTTCGCCGACGCGCTGGGCGGTTGTTCGTCGCGGACTGTTCCGTCAATGATGATTCTGCATCCGACGCCTCCTGCTTTCGACTGCACGATCAGCCCGGTCATCACTGTCGGACTGGCGGTGCGCAGCGACTCCTGCCAGGGCAGCACCGCGTCGGCGTCATGGGCTTGGGCGTGTTCGTCGAGGTAGGACACCCGCACCGGGGTTCCAGCTGGTCCGCTGGCCTCGTAGTCGATCGTCCGTTGCGGGGATTGCCCGAGTTTCGGCAGGGCGCTCGCGAAACCGACCGCCTCGTCCGGGATCGAGCTTGAGCGCAGGTGCGCGATGAATCCGCCCGCTGCAACGAGGATCAGCAACGAGACGAGATACGGCCAGGCGCTTTTCATGCGCGGCTCCTGCTGCTCACCAGGCGAAACGTGCTCACTGGGCGAAACGCAATTCGGCGATGGTGCCGCGGAAGCGGCTGGGCACGAGCTTGGACTGGTAGAACGCTTGTATCTGTCGTCCTGCCAAGCCTCGCCCGGCCCCGATCGGGACCGGGCGCACGGCGGCGACTCCGGGGATGGTCTCGGGGTATTTGGAGATCTCTATCGGGCTGGCGGGGAACGGCATCGGGGGGACGACGTACTTCGTCTTCGCGAGCGAACCGCCGATCAGTTGGTCTTTCGTCCCGAATGTTTTGTATTTCTTTTTCGTCCACCACGAGGGGAGGGCGTCGAAGAGGAACCTGCCTGCGGGGAAGCGTTGTGCGCAGCCGCGGATCAGGCCGAGTGCGAGCGGCTTTTCGAGGTAGCACAGCAGGCCCTCTGCGGTGATGAGCACAGGCGAGCCCGGTTCGACGTGGTCCGCCCAGGCGAAGTCGAGCGCGGAAGTCGCCACCGGCACGATGTGCTCCTCCTGGGGGAGCAGCTGTTCGCGCAGCCGCACGACAGGGGGGAGGTCGACGCTGACCCATCGCGTTCGCGGCCTGCCCAAGCGCCAGTAGCTCGTCTGGAACCCTTCGGCGAGCGAGACCACGGTCCCGTTCGGATGCTCGCCCAGAAAGTCGCGCACTGCCGCGTCGAATGCCGAGGCTCGAAGCGCGAAAGTCTGGGTGGGCGCGCCGAAACGCTGCTCGTAGGGGTAGTCGATGTGTTCGAGCAATCGCACGGCGAGCTCGTCATGGATGATCGGGTTCGGGCGGGCCGCCTCGCTGCCCCTGCACCAGAGCGTCCACAGGGCTGTTTCCGAGACATCGGTGAGTTCTGTCCCGTCGCTTCTTTGCATGGGCTTCTCCTGCGCTGTTGTGCACGGCTTTTCCTGCGAAGCTCAAAATGCCGTATGGCCCTGAGCACATTTATAGCATAGTGCGCCTCCGGTGCTCTGGGTGGACAGAACCACTCCCTTTGTCAATCGTTTCTGAATATAGTTCCGTCGTCGGGGCGCGACGCGCCGCGGGGCAATAGACCTATTGCCCCGCCCGTGTTCGACGCATGGAAAGAAGCATGTCGAAAAACGCATGAGAAGAAGCATGCCGAAAATCACGGAGACGCTTTGGGACGAGTGGGGATTTTTTCTTGAAAAAGCGCGCGAACGCACGGCTTTTGTTTCCGTGACCCCGGCGCGCCGACCTCCAGGGCTAGTCATCGGCGCAGGTGAGAAGCCTGTGATGCGTCCTGTCCTGGGCGTACAGGACCACGCGCCGCCCGCCGGACCATCGGTCAAGCGAAAGTTTACCCGACGTTCATCTTGGGTCGGACTTAGTTGGCATATGATAAGTACATCTGACTGAGGCGACGACATCTGTATCTTCGTGAACGCGCGAACCACCTGTGGAACATTTCGCGCGTCGAGGTTCTGGGTGTCTTTCTCTTTGCTCTGCGCAGTCGTATTAAGAATAAGGTGAAAATGGAGGCTCTCATTGGTTGCTGTGGCTATAGTCGGGATCGGATGCAAATTCCCCGGAGGCATTGCGGACGCGGACAGTTTCTGGGATTTCATTCTGAACAAGGGCGACGCGGTGACGGACATTCCGGGGGACCGGTGGGACGTCGACAAGTATTACGACCCTGACCCGGACGCCCCTGGCCGTATGTACGTCCGCCGCGGCGGTTTCCTGACACACCAGTTCCAACAGTTCGACGCCGACTTCTTCGGCATCTCGCGCCGTGAGGCTGCCATCCTCGACCCGCAGCAGCGGCTGTTGCTGGAGACCGTGTGGGAGGCGCTGGACGACGCCGGTCTCGCGGGCAAGGTCTCCGGCGAGGAGGTCGGCACCTTCATCGGCGGTTTCACGAACGACAACGCGGTCGGGCGGACAAGCGCCCACCAGCTTGAGCGGATCAACAACTTCGCGGCGACCAGCTCCTCGCAGACTTTGCTCGCCAACCGCCTCGCCTACGCGCTCGACTTGCGCGGGCCCAGCATGACCGTGGACACCGCGTGCTCCTCGTCCCTGGTCGCGACCCACCTCGCGGTGCGCGCCATCGAATCGGGGGAGTGCGATGTGGCGATCGCCGGCGGCTCGAACGTCATGTTCCAGCCGGAGACCTTCATCACCATGTGCAAGGGCAGGTTTTTGGCCGCAGACGGCCGATGCAAATCGTTCGACGCCGCCGCCGACGGCTACGGCAGGGGCGAAGGCGTCGGGGCGGTGGTGCTCAAAGGCCTTGAGCAGGCATTGCGCGACGGCGACCGCGTGTACGCGGTGATTCGCGCCAGCGGGGTCAACCAGGACGGCAGGACCCCCTCGCTGCCTGTGCCCAACCCGGTCTCGCAGCAGCGTCTCGCCGAGCGGGTGCTCAAAGAGGCGGGGATCGACCCCGCGCTCGTGGGGTACGTGGAAGCGCATGGAACGGGCACCAATGTCGGCGACCCCCTGGAGTTGACCGCGTTGGGCAATGCTTACGGCAGGGTCCCCGGAAGGGACGATCCCCTGCTCATCGGCTCGGTGAAGAATAATTTCGGCCACACCGAGGCAGCAGCGGGCGTCGCGGGCCTCATCAAGGCCGCGCTCACTGTGCAGCGTCGGATTGTTGCGCCGCAGGTATGGCTCGAAAAGCTCAATCCGCAGATCCCGTTCGAGGAACTGCGGCTGCGCGTGCCGATGGCGGCAGAGAAGTACCCGGACCTGCGCGCCCCGGCGTTTGTCGCGGTCAATAGTTTCGGTTACGGCGGGACGAACGCGCATGTCCTCGTCGAGGAGCCGCCCGCGCCGCGCGCGACCGGCGCGGTGGACGGGGTGCGGGTTTTCCCGTTGTCCGCGCGCAGCGAGGCCTCGCTGCGCGGCATAGCCCGAAGCTACGCGCAGCTGCTGGAGTCCGACCGCTCCGACGAGAAGGCGCAACGCCTGAAGACCGCTGCCACCGGCCGCCGCGCGCACCACTTTCTGCGCAAGGGGATCGTCTACCGGGACGCGGACCACCTGTTCGAGCAATTGAACGCCTACGCGGACAACGACAACGTCGCGCCGGGACGCGTCCTGGTCGAAGGGATCTCCGAACCGGTGTTCGTCTTCAGCGGCATGGGGCCGCAATGGTGGGCGATGGGGCGAGGGCTGTTGGAGCGCCCGGGCGTTTTCCGCGACACCGCCGAGGAGGTCGACGCCGCGTTCCGGGCGGTCTCCGGTTGGTCGGTGCTCGAAGAGCTCCTGCGCCCGGAGGGCGATTCCACGATCAGTCGCACCGACGTCGCGCAGCCCGCGAACTTCTTGGTCCAGGCGGCGCTCGCGAAACACGTCGAGCAGTTCGGGGCCAAACCCGTCTGCGTGGTCGGACACAGCGTCGGCGAGGTCGCCTCAGCGTACGTGAGCGGCGCGTTGTCCCTGCACGACGCGGCGACGGTCGCTTTCCACCGCTCCCGCCTGCAAGCGAAGACGGCGGGCACGGGCGGCATGCTCGCGGTCGGCCTCGGCTCCGACGACGCGCGGCGGCGCGCGGAACGCTTCGCGGACAAGGTGTGCGTCGCCGCGATCAACAGCAGCGCGGCGACCACTCTCGCGGGCGACTTCGACGCGTTGCGCGAAATCCACGCCGAACTTGTGGAAGAAGGCATTTTCGCCCGGACGCTGCGCGTGGAAGTGCCCTATCACAGCCACCTCATGGAGCCGATCCTCGACGAGCTCGCCACTGCGCTGCGCGGCCTCGTCCCCCGCCCCGCGGCCATCCCCGTCTACTCCACAGTGACGGGGGCCCAGATTGACGGCGAGGCGTTCGCGGACCCGGCCTACTGGCAGAAGAACGTCCGCGAGCCGGTCTTGTTCGCCCAAGCGATCGACACGTTGATCGAGGAACGGCACCGGGCGTTCCTCGAGATCGGCCCGCACCCCGTGCTCGCCGGGAACATCCGTGAGAGCTTCGTGCGCCACAGCGTCTCCGGCGCGGCGATCCCGACGCTCGACCGCAACGTGGAAGCCGAGCAAGCGGTGCTGCAGGCGGTCGCCGACCTGTACGCCGCGGGCTCGATCGACGTCCCCGGCGACGCCGGTCTGTACAGCTCCAGCGCTGTGGACCATGTCGACCTGCCGACATACCCGTGGGCGCGGGAGCAGCTGTGGGAGGAAGAGCCGGTGACGCTGCGCGCGCGCTACGGCGACCCCGACAGTTTCCCGCTCCTTGGCGACCGGACCGGGGACACGGTGTCGCAATGGGGCCTCACGCTGGCGCCCGCGAACCTGCCCTGGCTGCCGGACCACGTCGTCGCCGGGTCGGTCGTGCTCCCCGGCACGGCGTACCTCGACGCCGCGCTCAGCGCCGCGCGGCAACGCACTGGCCGCGCGCACGCGGGCCTGGATTCCGTGGCGTTCGTGGCTCCGCTGGTCATTGCCGAGCACGACGTCCCGATCACCCGGCTGTCCGTGGAGGACGCCACGAAGCGTTTTGTCTTCAAAGGCCGCTCCGCGCACACGCAGCAGTGGACGACCCATGCGTACGGCAGGCTGGTCGAGGCCGACCCCGGAAGTTTGACGATAGACATTCCCGCGCCGACGCAGAGCGACGTGGCATTCGCGCGCGAGGCCGTGTACGAAGGTTTGTCGTCGGTCGGGCTCTCGTACGGACCTGCCTTCCAGCGGATTCGCAGCGCGCGCATCGCCTCGGACACATGCGTCGCGCAGCTGGAGAGCCCGTCGCTCTCCGGTTCGGGCCCGGCCCGCCAGCACACGGTGCATCCCACGCTCTCCGACGCGGCGCTGCAATGCGTCGCAGTCCTTTTGGCCGCCCGTCCCGAGCTGGTCGCCGTCCCCTCGGCGTATGTTCCGGCCTCGGTGGACCGGGTTCGGTTCTACCACGAGGTGCCCGAAAACCCGCTGGCGGTCGTGGAAATCACCAGCTCGCAGCCACTGCGGGCCAATGCCTACCTCGCGTCGGAGGACGGCGACGTCGCCCTGGCGATGTTCGGGGTGACATTGCGGCCGGTCGGCGCGGCCCCGAGCCCCTTGGAGGAGCTGGACCGTTACTTCTTCGAGCCTCGGTGGGAGCCCGCCGACGAGGAGGAACACGCGCCCGCGGCTGCGCCGCGCGCGGCCAATGCGGTGGTTTTGATCGGCAACGTGGCGCAGTCGGTCGAAGGAGGATGTCGGCGGGCGGCGGGCGCCGGAGCCCGCGTCGTGCGTTTGGCCTCCGCCGCGGCAGAACGATCTGCCGAACTCGCCGAAACCCTCGCCGCCGCGATGCGGGACGACGCATTCGTCCGGGTCTTGGTGGCAGTTGGCGACGACGGGGCTCCTGAGGAGAACGTCCACCACATCGTCGCGGTTGCCCGCGCGCTGACCGAGGTTCTCGCCAGCGACGACACGGACCAAACCGTGAAGGCGGACGCGCAGGCTGTCGTCGTGAGCCGAGGCGCGTTCTTCGCGCCCGGCGACCATGACCTGAACCTTGCCCACGCCGGGCTGGCCGGGGCGCGGCGGACAATCGCCAACGAGCAACTGGCCGTCAGGTGGTCTCTGCTGGACACAGCGGTTTCGGCGACCGAGGACGAGGTGGCCGAGGCGCTCGGCGCGGCAGGAGCCACAGCGGCGCTCGACGAGGTCGCCGTCCGCGCGGGGCGGCGTTGGGTCCAGCGGATGCGCCGTTCCCTGCCCGAGCTCACCGAAGCCTGGGAAACCCCGTTCCAAGCCGCCGACCCCGAGGTCGCGTACGAGGTGCAGCTGCCCAAATCGAGGTTGCTCAAAGACATCGCCCTTCGGGAGTGCGACCGGGTCGAGCCGGGGCCGCGGCAGGTCGAGATCCGCGTCGAGACCATCGGTTTGAACTACAAAGACCCGTTGAAGGTCATTGGGATCTTGGCGGATCGTGAGCTTGAGGGAACGTATTTCGGCCTGGAACCCGGCATGGAGGGCTTCGGCGTCGTCACGCGCGTGGGTTCGGACGTGCGCGAAGTCCGTGTCGGCGACGGCCTCATCGTCTCCGAGCGCGGGTTGTTGCGCCGTTATCTGACATTCGACCTCGATGGCGGGGCCGCCTGGGCGCCCCTGCGCCACGAGGACTTCTCGGATTCGGAGTTCGACCCGCTGGCCATAGGTTCTGGGCTGCCGTTCCTCACCGCCGCCTACGCTTTCCGGTCCCTTGTCGGACTCCAACCCGGAGAACGGGTCTTGGTGCACGGCGCGGCAGGCGGCATGGGCATGGGCGCGGTGCAGCTCGCGGTCAGTATGGGCGCAGTGGTCTATGCGACCGCCGGCACCGAAGAGCGCCGCCGCGCCGCGTTGGAGCTCGGCGCGGCCGAGGTCTTCGACTCGCGGTCGGTCGGCTTCGTCGACGATGTTTTGCGGGCCACCCAGGGGCGCGGGGTGGACGTGGTCTACAACTCGCTGCCAGGGGAAGTGATCGCCCAGAACTTCGCCGTCGCGGGAGAGTTCTGCCGGATCGTCGAGATCGGCAAAGCGGACATCTACTTCGGCGGCTCGATGGAGCTCAAACCTTTCAACCGCAACCTCACGTTCCACTCGTTGGACATGGACCGGCTGATGCGACAGCGACCGGACCTGTTCCGGCAGCTTTTGCAGGAGGGCGTCGGGCTGCTCACCGACACACGGCTCCGGCTTCTGCCGTACACGAGGTTCTCGATCAGCGACGTCGCCGAGGCGTTCGAGGCGGTGTTCCGCGCTCGGCACGTCGGCCGGATCGTCGTCGACCTGCGGGACGAGGCTCCGATGTTGCTGCCGCGCAAGGCCGCTCCAGTCGCAGTGCGCCCCGACGGCTCGTATCTCATCACCGGAGGGTTCGGCGCGTTCGGTTTGGCGACTGCGCGGTCGTTGGCCCGCGAAGGGGCGACTCGCCTGATCCTCGTGGGTCGCAGCGGCGCTGTCACAAGTGAAGTCCAAGCGCAGGTCGAATCGTTGCGGGCCTCCGGGGTCGAAGTTCTCGAAAAGCGGATCGACATCGCCGACTACGACCAGGTCGCCGCGCTGGTCAGCGATGTGGAGTCTTCGGGGAGCCCGCTGCGCGGCGTCTTCCACACCGCCGGGGTCATCTTCGACGAACCGATCGGCAAACTCACCTTGGACGCGGCGCGCAAAGTGTTCGCGCCCAAGGTCGTCGGCGCCCTCAACCTCGACAGGGCGTTGCGCGAGCACGGGGCGAGGATCGACTCGTTCGTCCTCTACTCCTCGATCAGCGCCCTTGTGGGCGCCGCGCCCCAGACGAGTTACGCGGCGGCGAACAGCGCGCTGGACGCCTTCGCGCAATGGCGTCGCGCGCAAGGCCTGCCTGCGTTGTCGGTGAACTGGGGCGCGTTGAGCGGCGGCATGGCGGTGACCTCGGACGCCGTGCAGAGCTATCTGGACTTCATCGGCTTCCGCATGGTGAACATGGAGACCGCCGCCGCGCTCCTGCACGAGTGCTCCCGCTTCGACCTGCCTCATGTCGCCGTTATGGGGATCGACTGGGGCCGTTGGCGCAATGCCATGCCCGCCGCGGCCCAGAGCACCCGTTTCTCGCATCTCGCCGCGGAAGCCGAGACCGTCACGAACGAACAGGCGGCATTCCGCGCCGCCGTGCTCGCCGCGCCGGAAGAGGAGCGCGGACCGATCGTCACCAAGGCGCTCGCCGAGCAGCTCGCAGAGGTCCTCGGGGTCAAAGCGGAAAATCTCGACCCGAGAGGGCCGCTCGTGGACCTGGGGATCGACTCCCTCATGGCGGTCGAGTTCGGGGCTCGCGCGGGCAAGCACCTGAACATACAGGTGGCGGCATTCCAATTCACCCCGGATCTCACGCTCGAAGCCGTGGGCGCCCGTATCGCGGCGCTCATCGTCCAAGAGGCGGCCGCAGAGTCCGACCAGACCTCGGAAAAAAGGTGAGCGCGAAAATCCGCTCTCCTCAAGAGTTCTGGTGGTGGCCGAGGCCCTACAATCCTGCGCTGCCCACGGTGCTGCACTTCGCTTGCTCGGGATCGGACCACACCGGCGAGATCCGCCTCGCCCCGCACATGGAAGGGGTGAACTTCGGGGTGTGGCGGATGCCCGGGCGCGGAGCCAGAGCCGACGAACCGCCCTCCACCAGCCTGCAGCGCCTCGTGGACGAGATCACGACGGCGGCTCTGGGGCTCGACTGCCGGTCGCCGGTGCTCAGCGGGCACAGTTTCGGCGGGCTGCTCGGGTACCTCGTCTGCCAAGAGCTGGAGTCCCAGGGACGCGCAGTGGGCAGATTCGTGCCTGTGGCGAGCGCTGACCCGTCAGTGTGGCGCAGAGACGCCGCCCTCGCGAAGCTTTTCGGCGGGCCGAAGAAACACGCGCAACGGCGCGTGGTGATGTTCGAAGAGCGAGGCGTGTGGCCCCCCGAGGGAGCCGAATCGGCGACGGTGTTGCAGGCGGCGCGGTCCCGGTTGGAGGGCGACATAGCGTTGGGCCTGCAATCGTTCCGGCATGATCGGATCAACGCTTCGATCACGGAAGTGAGCGCGAAAGACGACGAAATCCTCAAGGAACGGGCGGCGCAGCGCCGGTGGGCTCAGCACACGTCGGGGGAATTCGAGAGCATCGCCGTGACCGGCGGGCATTTCTTTTATTGGCGGCGGCCCCAAGTCTTGGCGACCATCTTGAAGAGCGAAGTCGAGCTGGCCCAGCACAACTGAATGCGCCACAACTGGACGCAGTGCGGCCAGGAAAGCGGCACCGCTCGTTTCTCGCGCGCCGTCGCCCCGGGGCCTTTGGTCCTGCGCGATGAGCAGTTCCTGGCCGCCTGGGGTATTCGGGTCTGAGATACCCCGGTTCAGCGGCCCGGGAGCAACCGCACCAGGCGCATCACAGTAGGCAGGATGCGCTGCAACAGCCAGCCGGGGAACCAGCGCTCGCCGGAGAGGCTGAGGAACCGCTGCGTCACGAGGCCCTGCGTCTCGGTGTATTTGAGCAAGCCCTCGGCGCCGTTGCGCCGACCGGCCCCGGATTCGCGCGTGCCGCCGCACGGAGCCTCGTGCGAGGCCCACGCGGCGAAGCCCTCGTTGACGTTCGCGGAGCCCGAGTAGATCTGCCCGGCGATTTCTTGGCCTTCACGCCATGTTCCCGCCCAGACGCTGCAGTTCAGGCCGTAACGGGTGTCATTGGCCGCGGCGATGGCCTCGGCCACCGTTTTCACCGGGTACACGCTCACGACCGGGCCGAAGGTCTCCTCTTTGTAGAGGGTCATGCCCTCGCGCACGCCGCCCAAGACCGTGGGCTCGTAGAAGTAGGGGCCGAGGTCGGGCCGCGCCTTGCCGCCGATGAGCACCTTCGCGCCTTTGCTGACCGCGTCGTTCACATGGTCGTCCACCGTTTTGAGCTGCGCCTCGGAGATGAGCGACCCCATGTCGATGTCGCTGCTGTAGCCCGCGCCGAGGCGCATCGCCTTGGTCTGCGCCACGAACTCATTGATGAACTGCTCGTAGACCTGCTCTTGGACGTAGATGCGCTCAATGGAGATGCACAGCTGGCCGGAGTTCGAGAAACACGCGCGGGTGGCGCCGAGCGCGGCGCGGCGGATGTTCGCGGTGGCGGTGACGATCATCGGGTTCTTGCCGCCGAGCTCGCCGGAGAAGCCGATGAGCCTGCGCCCGCACTGCTCGGCGAGGCTCTTGCCGGTGGCGGTGGAGCCGGTGAACATGAGGTAGTCGGCCTGCTCGGCGAGGGCGTTGCCCACCACTTGGCCGGGCCCGGGCAGGGTTTGCAGCACATCGCGCGGCAGGCCCGCCTCGTAGAGCAGCTCGGACAGCGCGAGCGTGGAGAACGGCGTCTGGCTGTCCGGTTTCATGATGACGGCGTTGCCCGCCAGCCAGGCCGGGTTCGCGTCCTGCACGGACAGGGCCATCGGGTAGTTCCACGGCGAGATCACGCCGACGACTCCTTTCGGCAGGTGCCGCACGCGCGCGTCCATGAGGATCGGGACGGCGGGTTTCACGCGTTTCTCTTTGAGGATCTTCGGGCCGTTCGCGGCGTACCATCCGGCCGCGGTGGCCACGAACAGCACCTCTTCGACGGCGCTGGCCCGCGCTTTCCCGGTCTCCGCCTGCACGATGTCGGCCAGTTCGTCCAGTTTTTGGAAGACGAGCGTTTGGAACCGGCGCAGGATCGCGGCGCGGGATCGCAGCGAGGTCTTGGCCCACTCCTTCTGCGCGGCGCGGGCCCGCGCGAAGGCGCGCTCGACGTCGGTCTCGTTCCCGATCGGCATCTGCGCCAGCTCTTTGCCGGTGAACGCCTCAGTGATCGCTCGGGAGGACCGCTCGGCCGGTTCGTCGATGGCGACGAGTTTGCCGAGGCGGGCGAATGTGGACGGAGAAGGCACAGGCATAACGGGATTCTAGTCTGTGCCCCGCCAGGGCACAAGGCCAGGTTTTGGGCGTGGGGTGGGCGAAAACAGCCCGCCTATGCTTAGGATATGCCATGGCGTACACAGGGCGGTTCAGAAATCTCAGTGACACGATGTTCCGATTGAAGCCGCCGGTGGACATCATGGTCCCCCAGGGCGAAGGTGTGAACCTGAAGCGGTCCTTGTCCATTTGGCAGCTCGCCGCAATCGGCATCGCGTGCACGGTCGGGACTGGTATTTTCGTGACGTTCTCGCAGGTGGTGCCTGCTGCGGGGCCGGGCGTGCTCGTCTCCTTCGTCCTCGCCGGCGTGACGGCCGGGCTCACCGCGCTCTGCTACGCGGAGGTCTCCTCCAAAATCCCGTTGGCGGGGTCCAGCTACAGCTACACCTACGCGAGCCTCGGCGAGATCGCCGCCTACCTGGTCGGTTGGTGCCTGCTGCTGGAGTACTCCGTCTCCACCGCGGCGGTCGCCTCCGGGTGGAGCGGCTACCTGAACCAGCTCCTGAGCGACTTGCGGCTCGTGAACCTCCCCGGCTGGATGAGTCACGCCCCCACGCCGGGGCAAGGCTTCGGGGTCAACGCCCCCGCCGTGCTGCTCGTCGTCCTGTGCGCTTTGCTGCTCATCAAAGGCACGTCCGAATCGGCCCGGACCAACGCGGTGATGACGGCGATCAAACTCGCCGTGCTGCTCTTCTTCGCCGCTGTGGCCTTCTGCGGTTTCCACGCCTCGAACATGCACCCTTTCGCGCCGCACGGGATCGGCGGGATCGGGACCGCGGCAGGGATGGTGTTCTTCAGCTACATCGGCATGGACGCGGTCTCCACCGCCGCGGAAGAGGTGGAGAATCCGCGCAAAGCCCTGCCCAAGGCCTTGATCCTGGCCCTCGTGGTCGTCACGGGCATCTACCTGCTTGTGGCGCTCGCCGCCATCGGGGCGCGGCGCGCGAGCCAGTTCGACCCGAACGAGAACGCCCCCCTCGCCGTCATCCTGCAGGAAGTGACGGGATGGACGTGGACCTCCGTGCTGCTCTCCGCCGCCGCCGTGATCTCGATCTTCTCGGTCACCCTGGTGACGCTGTACGGCCAGACGCGCGTGCTGCACTCGATGTCCGGCGACGGCCTCGTGCCGAAGATTTTCAGCAACCTCAACGAGAAGACGAGGACGCCGGTCGGCGGCACCATCATCGTCGCTGTCTTCGTCTCCGTGCTCACCGGGCTCGTGCCCTTGGACATCTTGGCCGATTTCGTGAGCCTGGGGACCTTGGTCGCCTTCAGCGTGGTCTCGGCGACGGTCATCATCCTGCGCAGGCGCCGCCAAGGCGACGCGCGCAGCTTCCAAGTCCCGTTCTATCCGGTTCTGCCGATCCTTTCCATCCTGGCCTGCTTGTATTTGATGTACACCCTCGCGGACTCGGAGCACGGCTGGCTGACATACAGCATGTTCGGGCTCTGGATGGCGATCGCCATTGTCGTGTACTTCGCCTACGCCCGGCACCACGCGGTGCTCGCCGAGCGCGAGAGCGCGGCGCCGACGTCGATTCCGTGATCTTCCTATAGGATCGGTCGAATGCTCCCCTGCGAAGACGTGGACGCCCTGCTGAAGGATGTGGGCGAATTCATCGCCTACTTCAGCATGGTGGCGCGAGGCCCTGGGGGCCCTGCGGTCGACTGGACCGGAAAAGTCGGTTTCACCAGCGGCGACGTCAGAATCGACCTCGTCGCCGACGACGCCGTCCACGAGGTCTGGACGGAGGACGGGAAAGAGGAGAAGGCCCGGAGTTTTTCCGCCTTCCCGCTCGCCGGGAAATGCGTTTGGTTCGATTTGCTCTGCGGGCTCCTCGACGAGGAAGACGGCTACGAGACCTACCAGCAGTGGATCCACCGTCCCCCTTCCGCCGACGTCGGCATATGCAACAACAAGAAGGGTCCCGACAACAAAAGGGTCCAGCAGCTCTACGTCAAAAGCTCCCCGTACATCACGTACCCGATCGACCCTGACGATCAGGACACGAACGCCGAAATCGCGCACACCATGGCCGCGAGCTACAAGGAGATCTGGGAGACGGTCGCCCGGAAGTTCTCCCAGGAGCAATTGCAAGCCTTCGGCCCGCTGCCGAAAGTGGTCGAGCACCGCCACCTTGGGGACGGGAAAGCCAAACAAGGCAAAGAGGACTCCGAGAAGCTCCGCCATCCCGACACGGCCGCCCTGCTGCGCGACCTCGGCGAATTCCTCGGCTCCATGGGCGCGGTCCTCGTTGCGGCGCAGCAGCGCGGCGGCGGCTCCGGTTTCGTGCGCGCCGGCGTCGGTCCGGTCGGCGCGGTGGTCTTCAACAGCCCGAACATCCCCGAACTGCTCCGGGTCCACGAGAAAAGCCTGTTGTTGTTGCGCAAGGTCCAGGGCGAGCTGCTGCCCGGCCCCGCCTTCTCCGGGTTCGACGTGGCGGGCAAATACTGCCTCCTGCACTATGGCGACCGGCTGCGGGCCAGCCTGTCGGCTCCGAGCGTGCTCGAGGACTGGTACGCGAAGGGGCAGCACGCCCAGGTCGTCGTCGAAGAGGCCGGGGCGCATGCTGTGCGAGTTTCGGACATGAACGATCCCGAGCGTCACGCTGTTGTCCATCCGTTGGAGACGACGCTCATGAGCCAGCTCCTGCACACCGACTACAAGGAGCTGCTCACCAGCCTGCTCGACGGATTGCCCGCGCCCCAGGACGCGAAGAGAGCGGCACCGATCAGCACCCCGTGGGGCGATTTCTAACCCTTCCGGCCCGCGGGCGCCGTGGCCCGCGCGCAACCGTCTGCGGTGGTTGCCCCGCTCCTGCGCGCCCCTCTGTTTGAGGCCCGTCTGTTTGAGGCCCGTCTGTTTGAGGTCCGCCGCGTTTTAGCGCAGGGCGCCCACGCGGTCGCTCAGCTGGTCTTCGGTCAACAAGTCGCCGAATTTCACCATGTCCACGTCGCCGTTCGATGAGACGAAGGCGAACGCCGGTTGCCAGGTGACGCCGAACTTGCCCCAAATCTCGCCGCTGCTGTCCTCGATCTGCGGGAAGTTCAGGCCGTACTTGTTCACGAAGTCGCGCATCGCGCCCTGATCGCTGCGCGAGGCAACGCCGACGAACGGCACATTCGGATGCTCCGAGGCCACTTTCTGCACGAACGAGCCTTCTTGGTTGCAGTAGGGGCACCACGGGGTCCAGAACCAGAAGACGGCGGGTTTGCCCGCGTACGTCGCGCCGGAGATCTCTTTGCCGTCCAAACTGGTGGCGGTGAACTGGAGCTGGTCCGGCGTGTCGGCGCGGGCGGGCGCCACCGCGACCGCGAGGCCTGCCGCCATCGCGACGACGGCGACGAGCGCTCGGGAGAAGGCAAAAGCCCGGATATGGCGGATGAGTCGCATAGCAACCTCCTGGAAAGTGGCCCTCGCCGTCGAAGACCGTTCCCGATCATCGTAACGCAGGATCAATTGCGCGCAATGGGTTCTACCGGATTGCGGCTTTGCGCCTTGCCGAGTATGCTGTCCTGGCTCACGTCCACGACGTGGCATGGCGGGCGTAGCTCAGTTGGTAGAGCACCTGATTGTGGTTCAGGTGGTCGCGGGTTCAAGTCCCGTCGTTCGCCCCACATCGGGACCCCCGCGCCCACGCCCCTGTGTTGTTGCGAGCAGGGCGCGCGACTGCCTTCCCGTCGGCCCGTGCTGCTCTCGCCCCGGCGCCATGGGCGGCCCCCTGTCCGCCCCTGTGCCCATGCTGGTTTCGAGCCGTCAGTTCTCTGCGGTTACACTGCCGCCCATGGCTGAGACACAGGGCGCGCACCGGCGCTCGCGCTCGATGGTCCTCGCGATCTGTTTCGCGCTGGGGGGCGCGTCGGCCGTCAGCGCCCCGCCGTGCGCTGCCGATCCCGACGGCCAGCTGACGGTGGCCACCTCCGGCGGCACCGCGGCGGCCCTGCGCGCGCTGGCCGCCGTGTACGCCCGCGGCGGCGGGGAGCGGGTCCGCCTCGTGTTCGGCCCGTCCATGGGCGAGACCCCGCAGACGATCCCGGCGAGAATCGCGAGGGGCGAGCGGATCGATGTGGTCGTGATGGTGGGATCGGCCGTTGACCGGCTCGCGGACGACGGCCAGCTGACGGGCCCGATCCGTCCGGTCGCCTGCTCGCATATCGCGATGGCCGTCCGGGCTGGCGCCCCGCGTCCGGACATCTCGACTCTGGACTCCTTGCGCCGCGCGCTCCTGGAGGCGCGTTCGGTGGCGTACTCCGACAGCGCGAGCGGCGTCTTTGTCGCGACCCAGCTGTTCCCTCGGCTCGGCGTGTCGGACACGATGCGGGGCAAAGCCTTCCAGGTGCCAGCGGTCCCGGTCGGTGAAGTCGTGGCCCAGGGCCGCGCAGAGTTGGGATTCCAGCAGTTGAGCGAGCTTCTGCCGGTCAAAGGGATCGATGTGGTCGGTTTGCTGCCGAGCGGCGCCCAGTTGGGCACGACCTATTCGGGCGCGGCTGTCTCGTCCTCGGCGCACAAGGACGAAGCAGAGTCTTTCCTCTCGTTCCTGGGCGGCGAGCAGGCGCGCGGGGTGATGGAGACAAGCGGGCTGGAGCAAGGGGGTTGCCCGGAGCCCGACCAAGACCAGGACACGGACTGAGGCGCGTTCGGCGCCTGTGCGGCTCTGCGGCAAGGGCAGGGGGCGTACGGCGCGGCGCTGTGCTGCTATCCTCCCACGGATACGTCGAGCTGAGAGGTGTTCCGGATGAAGGTCGCAGTGTTGTGGTCGCTTGCCCTCGCGTGGCCAGCGCTGGCGGTTTTCGCCGGGCAGCGCCCGGCTGTCGCCGACGAGCCGAGCGAGGTCGTCTATCGCGTCATGTACCCGTCGCTGCCGCCCCAGGCGCGCAAGGAGTACACGATCACTGTTCGTGACGGCGTGGCGGAGTTCGTCGTCCACGCGGGTTCGCTGGAGGACCCGGTGCTGGTGCGGGACGCCGCTGTGGTCCCCGAGGACGTCGTCGGGGAACTGCGGTCCGGGGAGCCGGGATTGGCGGGCCCGTGGGGCCCGGCGCCGCTGTGCGTTGGCGCGTTCGAGTCGGAACTGGATGTGACGACGGGGCAGGGCCCGCGCCATGTGACTGGCTCTGGCTGCGGCGGCCGTGCGGGTGCGGCCATCGAAGCCTACATCGGGCCGGTGAAGCGCCTGTTCGATCTGGACCGCCTTCTCGGCGAGCGCAGGCTCGCGCCGGACGACCAGTAGCAGGTCCTCGGGCACGTCTGTGTGCCCCGGACTGTGCTTTCGGCCGATGTTGTGCTGGCAGGCGGTGCGGGCGACGGTGCTGGTCGGCCTGGGGCGCGCGTGTTCCTGCTATCATGGACGAGCCTTCGGGGGCTGCGCGCGGCTTGGCCGGGAATGCTCTTCGCCGCCGCCTTCGCGCAAGCGACCCGAATGACGCGCAAGCAACCATGCGGGCAGCAATGCGCGCAAGCAAGAACGTGTGAGCAACAAGGAGAAGGCGATGCCGAAGTCGAAGGTCCGCAAGAAGACCGACTTCACGATCAACCCCGGCGCCGCTGGCGCGGGCTCGGCCCGCACGGCTCCGTCCAGCACCTGGTACGTGGCCCTGATGCTCGGCTTCATGCTCGCCGGGCTGGCGTGGTTGGTGGTGTACTACATCGCCGCCGCAGACCTCGATGCGCTCAAGTGGATGGCCGACCTGCAGTTCTGGAATTTGGCCATCGGTTTCGGCCTGATGGTCGTCGGCCTGCTCATGACGATGAGGTGGCATTGAGCCAGCCCCCAGGGGGACTCGCCCGTACAATAACCCCATGACAGCCCGCGTCCTTGTCGTGGACAACTACGACAGTTTCGTCTTCAACCTCGTGCAATACCTGCGCCAACTCGAGGCGGCTGTGTCGGTGTGGCGCAATGACGACCCCCGCCTCGCGGACCCGGACGGCGCCATCGCCGAATACGACGGGGTCCTGGTCAGCCCCGGCCCGAGTTCTCCGGAGAAGGCCGGGGCGAGCATCCCGGTCGTGCTTTCGGCGGCCAGGCAGCGCAAGCCGCTGCTCGGGGTGTGCCTCGGGCATCAGGCGATCGGCGTCGCCTTCGGCGGCGTGGTCGGGCGGGCTCCGGAGCTGCTGCACGGCAAGACCAGCAAGATCACCCACACAGACAGCGGCGTGTTCGCGGGGCTCCCCCAGGGCTTCATCGCGACCCGGTATCACTCGTTGTCCATCCAAGAGGACACGCTGCCGTCGGTCTTGGCGGTGACGGCGCGCAGTGAAAGCGGCGTCATCATGGGGGTCGCCCATCGCGAGCTCCCAGTCCAGGGCGTGCAGTTCCATCCCGAATCCATCCTCACCCAAGGCGGGCACCGCATGCTCGCGAACTGGCTCGGCGACTGCGGGCGGCCGGTCGAGGACTCGTTGGTGCGCGAACTCGCCGCCCACGTCCTCCCTGCTTGAAGCCGAGAGCGCGCTGCGAAATCACGCGGAATTACAGACGTGGGATTTGCCCACAAGTGTGGACAAGCCTGTGGATAAACGACTCGTGGCGTGGTGGTGGTCAGGCGAAGAGACCTTCGCCTGACCACCACCACGCCACGAGAAGCGCAGCTCAGCGAATGTGTTCCCCGGCTTCGATGCTGGGGAACGGCTCCGGTGGGGGAGTCTGCTCCTGGGGCCCAGACGGGACATTGCGCGGCGGCTCCTGCGCACGAGGCTGTTGCGGCGCGCTGGGCGCAGGCGCGGCGGGCGCAGGCGCGGCGGGCGCAGGAGCCCGCTCGGGCGGGGCGTCGCCGTCCTCGATCGCGAGCTGATGGTCGAGCTGCTCCAACACCCGTGGCCGCGAACCGGGCGACGCGGGCTCGTAGGGGCCGATCTTGTCGACGTCCCATGTTGTGGCGTGGTCCTCGACGTACCATCCTCGCGGCCACGGGTTGCCGGTCTCGACGAGGCGCTCGAACATGCCCAAGAAGGCCACCCAGCACGCGGCCTGCGGGGTCTGGTACACCTGTTGCAGCCAGGGGGCGACCTCGTTGGCCCACTCCACCTCTTCTTGGAGGAACTTCTGCCGGTGCCACACGTCGTACCAGCCGAAGAAAAGGTAGTGGATCGCGTTGATCGGGTTCTGGACATTGATGATCGTCGGATCGATCCAGTACTTGTTCGGTTTGATCGTCGGCTGGATGATCGCGATGAGCGGGCCGAAGAGCTGCGCCATCGGCTGCCACGCCGCTGCGGGAGCGAAGGCCTCCGAGACGAAGTCGCCAGCCATCGGCGCGAGTTCGATGATGTCCGCGAGCCCGCCGTAGCGGTCCGGCGGCGGCCAGCCGAATGGGCACGGCGGCTGATACAAGATCGGCCCGTTGTTGAGGCTGAGCACGCCTGCGAGCGCAGGATTGGCCGGCGGTTCGCCGCCGCTGTCAGGGTCGTCGTTGTCGGGGTCGCCGTTGTCGGGGCCGACCGCCGCCGAGTTCGCCGGGTCGCGCTCGAACCGCGCCATGGTGTGCAGGGCTTCAGCGGTGGCCGGGTCCTGCAACGCGAGTTCGGTGACTTGGTCGTAGCCCGCCCCTCGGCTCAAGTCGGACGGCAGCGCGTCGTCGTTCTCCTCCGAATCCGCAGGCTCTCGCAGCGACAATGTCGTTGTGCCGCTCGCGGGTCGCGCTTGCGCTCGCGGGGCCCGGCGCCCCGCTTCGGCGCTGTTTTCCTGGGCGCCGCGCGCGCCCGTTCTGTGTTCATCAGCGGGGCGCTCCTCTGTGGGGCGCGCGTGCTTGGCCTGCGCCGCGGCGAGCAGGGCCAGCCCCGGCATTGCGTCGCGGCGGGCGTCAGACGGCATGGGCGCGGCCGCCCGACCAGCGGCCACTGCCAGCGCGGGCCCGGCCTGCGGCGGGAGCGAGCTGACCGCGGCCTGCGCGCACACGAGGACCGCGCCGAACGCTCGCGCGGCGGCGAACAACGAACGCTCTCGCCCGCCCTGCCGACGAGGGCTGCCGATCGGATTCTTGGTCTGCATGTTCCTCCTCTTGCTCATTCGTCCCCCGCTCACGAAGAAGGCCCGTGGGGCACAGGCCCCGTAGAGGGCTCGAACACCCCTTCGAGATGCCAGAGCCCGGTGAACTTGTCGAACGGGCCGCCGACGATCAAACTGCGCCATTGCAGGCTGTAATGGCGTGTCGCGGGGTCATAGGAACCAGTCGCCCAATCGCCCTGCGGGATGTTATCGGCGACTGGGGCGTCGAGGAACTTCTGCGCAGCCCAGTCCCATACCTGTTTGACCTGCGCCGCGCCTTGGACCTGCGCGTCTTTCGCCGGTCGTGGTTTCGGCGCGCCCTGGTTGAAGTATTGGCCGTTCCAGGTCGCGGCCCAGCTGGACAGGTCAGCGGCAAGGGTCCCGTCCGTCCGCAGCAAAACCTTCGGCGGGCCGACGGGGCGCTGGGTCTGCGGATCGGTCGCATTGGTGGAGATCGAGAACTTGACGAGGAAGAACGGGGTCGGCTGCGTCACCGAGTCCGCCAGCGAGTCGCCCGCCTTCGGGTCGGTCGGCGTTCCCGCGAACGCCGGGTCCGGCAGGCTCTGATAGCCACCTGCGCGCAAGCCGCCGCCGACGCCAGGGGCGAGAGAGGTGTACGCGCCGGGCACTGGTTTCCCGTTGACCTGCCAGACGGGAGATCCCGGGTTGGCGTTCGACATCACCCCGCCCGCCGGGGTGAGCATCTGGAACCAGGTCCCCGTGGGAGCTTTGTCCGGGCCGAGATAGGCGGCTGGGTCGAAGCGGAAGAGCCCGACGAGCTCGACGCCGCCGCGGTCGGGCTGTTGCGGTTGCGAGTTGCCGCATCCGCACACGCCAAGGGCGAGGGACAAGGCGGTGAGAGCCCGGACCGCGTGTGCTGTGAGATTCATACCTGCTCCTGCGCGTTGTTGCGATTCCTGCTGAGAAGCACGTCGGCTCCGACCACGAGCACCAACGCCAGCCCTGGGACGAGGTAGAACCAGCCGAACTCGTCAAAGGCGTCCAAGCCCAGCGGCTTGGTGGTCTCGTTGAGCCGTTCGAGCGCCTGGAAGTGGCCGAGGTTGTCGGCGAACTCCTCGATCACGTTCGCGAAATCGGCGCTGATCGTCGCCCACTGGTCCACGAACGCCTTCGTCGCGGGAAGGTTCGCGCCGGGGTGTGTGTGCAGGTCGTTGAGCAGTTCCGCGGAAGAAGGGCCGATCACCACGAATTCGCTTTGCGCCCACCGAACATTCTCCTCGGTGAGGATCGGGCGGAAATCGCGCAACAGTTTCGTGCCTGCGGACGAGTGGGCGAACACCCCTGCGGTGACCGGGAAGAGCACGAGGAGGACTCCCACCAGGGCTGCGGCGGATCGCAGCGCCGTGCGCGTGCGCGCCGAGGCGCTGAACAGGCCAGTCATGCCGATGACGACCAGCGCCAATCCTGCGAAGCCGAACACGAACGGGAAGAGGCCGAACGGCGGGAGGGAGCGCAGTTGCCCAAAGGCCCCCTCGTCGGCGCGCATGGTCGCGATCCAGCTGGAGAAACGGGCTTCGGTCTCGGGGAACTGCGCGACGAAACTGATGGTGTTGCTGTGGGAGAGGTCATCGTGCGGCAGACGCCGCTCGGCGGTCTCCGCCCGCGCCGCCTCGATCACCGCGAGGTGGTTTTCGAGCTGATGCAGGCGTTGGTCGGTGAGCACGGGGGTGAACCGCTCGACCATGCGCTGGCCTTCGGCCGACTCGCTGTACATGCCGAGCCGGATCGGGGCGAGCATGAAGGCCGCGCCGAGGAGCACGAGCACCCCCCAAAGCCAGTACTCGCCCAGCCATGCGGCGCGTGCGCGCCCGCGGTCGGGCTTCTTGGCGGTTTCCTCGTGCTTTGACAGTTCAGGACCATGCTTGGGCAGTTCAACCAAGGGGACTGCGCTCCTTGTGCGAGTGCTCTCCCCGGCCCAGGCTCCGAGCCCGTCGGCTGCGGCATTGGCTCACCGGCTCCCGCCGCGGCGTTGGATTCATCGGCTCCCGCCGCGGCGTTGGATTCATCGGCTCCCGCCGAAGTGTCCCTGCAAGTGCCAGAGCCCCGTGAACCCGTCGAAGGGGCCGCTGACGATCTGGCTGGTCCAGGTGAGCGTGTAGTTGCCGTTGGTGTCGATGACGCCTTTCACCGGCGTCGTGTGGCCGGGCAGATCGCCGCCTGGTTTTGGGGCTCCTTGGTTGAACACCTGGTTGTTCCAGGTCACGGCGAACGCGGACAGGTCGCCGCTGAGGGTGTTGCCGTCCCGGTTGATGACCGGCAGCGCCGTCTGCTCTTTGGTCTGCGGGTCGGTCTGGTTCGTGGAGGTCGCGAACAGCACGCCGTAGAACCGCACCGGGCGGGTCACCGTGCCCGCGGTGGCGTCTCCGTTCCTGGCGAACGGGGCGGCGGGCTGCGGCTGGTATTTGCCGGTGATGAGTCCGCCGTCAGTGCCAGGGGCGAGCGGTGTGACTGTGTTGTCGCCGCACGGCGAGTCGCTGTTGCCCAGGAAGGGTCCGTCCTCGCCGCCCGCGGGGAGGATCATGCGGAAGTACGAGCCCTGCGGGGAGCCCACGCAGGAGCCCGGAGCGATGGAGAACAGCCCGTTCAGCCCCTCGGCGTTCGCCGGTGGCGAGGCGATGAGGGCGGCTGAGGCGAGGGCAGCGGCGGCGGCGCAACGGGCGGCGACGGCACGGGCAGAAATCGACATGCGCTTTTTCTTCCTGACTCACGGGTGTTGGTCGTGGCGGTGTGAACAGGAAAAGCATCCGGCGCGCCAGGGCTTTCTGCGCCCGCCCAGGCTGGCGTTTGCGGCGCTGCTCTCTGGTTTTGCGATCAAGTCATGCTGATCGCAAAATTCGAGCTTGCCTCAGTTGCCTGGGGGTTGGGGTTGTCTGGCGGGCGTGGTCAGCCGAGGTAGTGCTCGCGGTCGGGGATGCCCATCTCGTCGCGCAGCGCGTTCTCGGTGAGGTCATGCGGATGCACCGAATCCGGGACTGCGACCTCGGGGGTTTTCGGGTCGCCGTCCCAGTCCAGCGGCAGGCCGACGGCCTCGTGCTCCGCGTTTGCCAGATACTGCGGGTTCCAGCCGCCGATGTTCTGCGAGTCGATCGGGTCCGTGCCGCTCGGGCCGTACTCGCCGGGCATCATGGAGCCGTGCGTGTCGTCGTACGCGTGCGCCATCTCGTGGTACAGCACCACCGCCGGGTTGAGCTCGTGGTAGTCCGGTTTCGGCCCTTGTGCGAGGGCTCCGAGGTTCGTGAGCGTGGTGTCGATGCTGATGATGGCGTCGGTGCCCGGCCCAGGGCGGTGACGTTCCATGTCGTAGAAGAAATCAGAGCTGTTCGTCGGCTGGTCGCCGACAGCGGGGGCGGTGTAGCCGTTGTTGTACAGCACCTTGCCGTCGTTGAGCAGGTGGCCGTCGTCGATGAGCAGGTTGTGCCCGCTGCTGCCGAGCGCGCGGAGCATGTGCTGTCCGTCGGGGGAGGCGGCGAGCAGTTCGAGGTCGTCCTGCATCCTGCGCTGGAACTCGGGCGAGCCCTGGACGGTGATGGTGTCGGGGATCTCCAGCGGCTGGATGGTGACGGTGCGATTGGTCCCGAAGCCCGCGTTGACGTGGGCGCCCGCCTGGGCGTAGATAGTGTCCTGGCCGCCCTGGTTGTTGATGGTGGCTTCGCCCGTGCCGGTGTAGATGGTGTTGCGGCCGGCGCCGGCGTTGATGGTGTTCTGACCGGTGCCGCCGTAGAGGACGCTGTTGCCGGAGCCCGCGTTGATCTTGTTGTTGCCGGAGCCGCCGTTGATGTAGTCGGCGCCTTTGCTGCCGGTCACCGTGTTGTTGCCGGAGCCGAGGTAGACGGTGTTGTGGCCTTGGCCGAGCGTGACCGTGTCGTCGCCTTTGCCGGCGTCGATGTAGGAGCCGCCCACGGCTTGGTCGTCGATCACGTCGGCGCCGTCGCCGAGCTGGAAGCGGACCCGGACCGCGACGTGCGGGTCCACCGAGACGCGGTCGTTGCCGCCTTGGGTCTGGATGAGCACGTCCTGCGAATCTTGGGCGCTGAGGGTCTGGGACCTGCCGTTCACGGTGACGACCAGTCGTCCCCCGGAAGCCTGCTGGACCGAGACCGTGTCGTCGCCGTCGCCGGTTTGGAAGACCACCATGCCCTGGTCGCGGGTGAAGGCGAGGCCGTCACCCTGGCTCTGGGCTTCGCCTTCGCCCGAGCCCAGCGCCGAGGGGGCGGCGAGGCCGCCCGCGCTCGTCAGGGCGGTGGCCGCTTCGTCGTCGAGCGCGTTGCCTTGGGCGATCACGTCGGCGACCCGTCTGGGCAGCTCCTCGCGGAGCGCGAGATATTGGGCCTGCTCGTCGTCGGGCAGCTCGCTCCACAGGCCGCTCGCGCCGTAGAAATCGTTGATCTCGCCGGTGTCGGAGAACGTGAAACGCAGCTGCGCGCCGTCTTCGACGATGTTCGAGGCCAGGCGCAGAAGCTCCGCGCGTTCGTCCACGACCCGGCCGAGGGCCGAAGCCAGTTGCGCCGCCGCGCTTCCCGCTGCCCCCGTGTACGCGTGGTTCTGCGCGAACACGGCGTCCGCGCTCGTGCGGGCGGCTCCGGCCCAACCGGCGAGCAAGGACTCGTGCCCTCGGATGTGCGCGCCGATTTCCGGGAAGCCCTCACCCCGCCGCCGTATGGCTTGCACGAGGGCGTTGCCTGGCCCGGAGATGTCTGCGAGAATGTCCTTCCACGTCAACGCCATCAGCGGTCCCCGTCCTGTTCGTTGAGACGCACGGCGTGCGCGGCGCTGTCGTCGTTGCCCGCGTAGAGGGCGGCGCTTGCCTCGATCTGTTCCGCCGTGCTTTCCAGGCGCCGCAGGTAGGCCTCGTCCGCCGCCGCCCAGGCTTCGGCCAACGCGGCGGCTGCTTTCGCCGCGTTCCCGCCGAGGGCGGCCCCATTCGAGGACAAGGCTTCGGCGGCATTCTGCGAGAGGGCCTGCGCGGCAGGGGTTTCACCTCGGATCGCGCCCGCGTAGCTGTTCAGCTCCTCGGCGTTGACCGTCAGAACCCCGTTGTCCGCCATCGCGCTCCTGCCCCTTCGTGTGATCTTGGCCAGAGGGGCCAAGCCTTGCTGGAAACCTGCTTGAGGGCTTAGACGCGGGGGAGGGCGCTGGGGTTCCCGAGGAGCCGGACCATTATCAGTGACGTGCGACACATGGCTTTGTCATGCGAGCCCGTCCCGTCCGCCCTGGCGCCGCTCCAGCAGTTGTGCTCGCTCGGTCCCGCTCGCCAGGCGCTCCGTCTCCTCCGGTGGCCACGGGGCCCGCGCTGGCAGAGTGCCGCACAGTGGGGCTTTTCTCTTGGCGAGAAAGGTTGTCAACGTCCAGGGCATGCTTTCTCCTGCGGGCCCGCCGAGCGCCGCGCGCCGAGCGTGGGGTTCAAAATTCTGTGGTTTGTCTAAGAAACAGAGTACTCGTTTTCTCCGCTTCCGCAGGCGCGGGCTTGCCGCCGCGGACCGGCGCCATCCCGGGGGGCTTTGCCCGAGCCTGTGGGGCGGATTGGCCGCAGAGCACGGGAAAAGCCAGGCGGTGCCGCCGGGCGCTCAGTCTGTTCACAGGGGGGCGCGACCAAATTGTGTCCTTTTCGTTACCCTGCGTTCGGTGTCGTTGGGCGGTGTACTACAGTCCAGAAAACAATGTCATAACAGACGCTCTCGGTTGGTTCAAGAAAGGCGGGGGAAGGATGTATGCGCAAGAAGAAAATATGGCGGGGAAGCCTAGGACGAGCAGTTCGCCAGCCGGGCCGCGCCCGCAGATCGCGACCTGGGGCCAGCGGGCGGGGGCCTGCCTCATCGATTTCTTGATTTTGCTGCCGTTCGTCGTGCTGGACGAAATGGTCAAGGCGCACATGGCGTCGTCGGGGCTGTACGCCGGCACGTCGGGAGGCGCGGCTGTCGCCTCCGCGCTCTTGATGCTCGGGCTCATGGTCGTGTGGATCTGGAACGTGGTCGTGCAGCAGGGCCGAACCGGGCAAACGGTCGGGAAAGAGACGATGAAGATCAGGTTGGTCGGCGCCAGCTCCGGCGAGCCGGTCGGCAAAGGCCGCTGTTTCGCGCGCCAAACAGCCCATCTGCTCGACGCCCTCCCTCTTTTCACCGGCTACCTCTGGCCGCTGTGGGACGAAAACCGGCAAACGTTCGCGGACAAGGCGGCTCGGACAGTCGTCGTTCAGATGTGAGGCGGCTCGGCCGCCTCGTGCGGCTTGAGCTGGTTATTTCGGTTTGACGAGCGGGAACGCCAAAGTCTCACGGATAGTGCGCCCGGTCAGCAGCATCACGACACGGTCGACGCCGACGCCGAGCCCGCCGCTTGGCGGCATGGCGTGCTCCAGCGCCGCGAGGAAGTCTTCGTCGAGTTCCATCGCCTCCGGATCGCCGCTCGCGGCCGCTTCGGACTGGGCCTGGAGGCGGCGGCGCTGTTCGACGGGGTCGTTGAGTTCGCTGTAGGCGGTCGCGAGCTCCATGCCGCCGACCACCAGATCCCACCGTTGCGTGACCCCAGGGCGGTCCGGGTGCTGTTTGGTCAGCGGGGAAACCGACAGCGGGAAGTCGCTGTAGAAGGTCGGCGTGGTCGTCGTATGCTCGACCAGGCGTTCGTACAGCTCCAGGAGCAGCTGCCCGCTGTCCCAGTCGGGGCGGCATTCGAACCCCCGCTCGACAAGGTGCTGGCGCAACTTCGCCGCCGGGGTGTGCTCGTCCACCTCGTCCCCGAGCGCCTGCGAGACCGCGGTGAGCATCGGGATCATCGGCCACGGCCCTGGGGCGGCGAGCAGGCCCGCGTGGCCGACGGCCTGCGCGCTGGCGCGCAGCATCTGCTCGGTCAAGTCCCGCATGCCTCGGTAGTCCGAATGCGCCTGGTACGCCTCCAACAGGGTGAATTCGGGGTTGTGGGTCGCGTCCACGCCCTCGTTCCGGAAGACTCTGCCGATCTCGAAGACTCGCTCCATGCCGCCGACGAGCA